>NZ_CP007542.1:0-316858 GCF_000478825.2 Synechocystis sp. PCC 6714
TCAGAAACGAGCTTTTCCCTATCCCTGAGCATCCCCAATGGTCCCCTGCGAAAATCTTTGGCAACAGGCCCTGGCCATCCTGGCAACCCAGTTAACGAAACCGGCCTTTGACACATGGATTAAAACATCAGTTTTAACTTCCCTGGTGGATGGGGTAGCCACCATTCAGGTAGAGAATGGCTTTGTGCTCAACCATTTACAGAAATGCTATGGGGCACTGTTAATGGAGGTACTGACGGATTTAACTGGCCAGGAGATTAGTGTTGAACTAATTACCGATGGATCGGAATCCCATAGCTTAATCCGCCGGGCTCCTTCATTGGCCATGGATACCAGTGCTAAAAACGCCACAACCCTAAATTCCAAATATACTTTTTCCCGTTTTGTGGTGGGGCCCACCAATCGCATGGCCCATGCTGCATCGTTAGCCGTAGCTGAATCCCCAGGCCGAGAATTTAACCCTCTTTTTCTCTGTGGCGGAGTCGGTTTAGGCAAAACCCACCTCATGCAGGCGATCGCCCATTACCGGCTGGAGATGTATCCCAATGCCAAAGTCTATTACGTATCCACGGAGCGGTTCACCAACGATTTAATCACCGCCATCCGCCAAGACAACATGGAGGATTTTCGTGCCCATTACCGCAGGGCAGACTTTTTACTGATTGACGATATTCAATTTATTAAAGGCAAAGAATACACCCAAGAGGAGTTTTTCCACACCTTCAACAGCCTCCACGAAGCGGGCAAACAGGTGGTAGTGGCTTCTGATCGCCCGCCCCAGCGTATTCCCGGCCTGCAAGACCGGCTCATTTCCCGTTTTTCCATGGGCTTAATTGCCGACATCCAGGTGCCGGATTTAGAGACCCGCATGGCTATTTTGCAAAAGAAGGCTGAGTATGAAAACATTCGTTTGCCCAAGGAAGTGATTGAGTACATTGCCTCCCACTACACTTCCAATATTCGGGAATTGGAGGGAGCCTTGATCCGGGCGATCGCCTACACGTCTCTATCAAGTGTGGCTATGACAGTGGAGAATATTGCCCCGGTGTTAAATCCCCCAGTGGAAAAGGTGGCGGCCGCCCCAGAAACTATTATTGGCATTGTGGCCCAACATTACCAGCTCAAAGTCGAAGAATTGTTGAGTAACTCTCGCCGCCGAGAAGTCAGCTTGGCCCGACAGGTGGGCATGTATCTGATGCGTCAACACACAGACCTAAGTCTGCCCCGCATTGGGGAAGCATTTGGAGGAAAAGACCACACCACTGTAATGTACAGCTGCGACAAAATTACCCAACTTCAGCAAAAGGATTGGGAAACTAGTCAAACTCTCACTAGCCTCAGCCATCGCATCAATATTGCTGGCCAAGCCCCTGAATCCTAGACCCCTGGCGATCGGCAATTATGAGAGTGAATATGTCAGAATGTTAAATATTTGCTAATAATATGTAGATGCGTTTCGGCAAGGAACGCTGACATCAGTGCAGGTTTGGCCCCTGCGGCCCGACTTGTCATGAATAAGAAAATGGCATCAGGAGAACAAATATTGTTCCACCGATAGGCCGCATTTGGGTTTTGCCCGACCGCTATAGTCCAGCGGTGTGGTTTCCAATCGTCTCGTCTTATTAGAGAATGGAGTCTAAATGGCATAACCCAAATTACAAAAGCCTCCTTTAGAAATTCTTGCCTTTGATGCTAGCTACGCAAGAGGATTTGCATTTATGACTATTGCAGTCGGACGCGCCCCGGTCGAAAGAGGATGGTTTGATGTCCTCGACGACTGGCTGAAGCGTGATCGTTTCGTATTTATTGGTTGGTCTGGTTTACTGCTTTTCCCCTGCGCCTTCATGGCCCTGGGGGGATGGCTAACCGGCACCACCTTCGTTACTTCCTGGTACACCCACGGTCTGGCTAGTTCCTACTTGGAAGGGGCTAACTTCCTCACCGTGGCGGTATCTTCCCCCGCCGATGCCTTCGGCCATTCCCTGCTGTTCCTCTGGGGTCCCGAAGCCCAGGGTAACCTGACCCGTTGGTTTCAAATCGGTGGTTTGTGGCCCTTTGTTGCCCTCCACGGTGCCTTTGGTCTGATCGGCTTTATGCTCCGTCAGTTTGAAATTTCCCGGCTGGTGGGTATTCGCCCCTACAACGCGATCGCCTTTTCTGGCCCCATTGCGGTGTTTGTCAGTGTCTTTTTGATGTACCCCTTGGGACAATCCAGTTGGTTCTTTGCCCCCAGCTTTGGGGTAGCGGGAATCTTCCGGTTCATTTTGTTCCTGCAAGGTTTCCACAACTGGACGTTGAACCCCTTCCACATGATGGGGGTTGCGGGGATTTTGGGCGGTGCACTGTTGTGTGCTATCCACGGTGCCACGGTGGAGAATACCCTGTTTGAAGATGGGGAAGATTCCAACACTTTCCGGGCCTTTGAACCCACCCAAGCGGAAGAAACCTACTCCATGGTGACCGCCAACCGTTTCTGGTCTCAGATTTTCGGCATTGCGTTCTCCAACAAACGGTGGTTGCACTTCTTCATGCTGTTTGTACCGGTAACGGGGTTGTGGATGAGTTCCGTGGGTATTGTTGGTTTGGCTCTGAACCTGCGGGCCTACGACTTCGTATCCCAGGAACTACGGGCCGCTGAAGACCCGGAATTTGAGACGTTTTATACGAAAAACATTTTGTTGAACGAAGGGATGCGCGCTTGGATGGCTCCCCAAGATCAACCCCATGAAAACTTTATCTTCCCTGAGGAGGTTCTCCCCCGTGGTAACGCTCTCTAATGCTTCGATGGTGGGGGGGCGTGACCTTCCCTCCACTGGTTTTGCCTGGTGGTCGGGGAATGCCCGACTGATCAATCTCTCCGGTAAATTGCTGGGAGCCCACGTGGCCCACGCCGGTTTGATCGTTTTCTGGGCTGGGGCCATGACCCTGTTTGAAGTGGCTCACTTCATCCCCGAAAAACCTATGTATGAGCAGGGTTTGATCCTTCTGCCTCACATTGCAACTTTGGGTTGGGGCGTTGGCCCTGCCGGGGAAGTGACCGACATTTTCCCATTCTTTGTGGTGGGGGTGTTGCACCTCATTTCTTCCGCCGTTCTAGGTTTGGGCGGTATTTACCACGCCCTCCGCGGACCAGAAGTCTTGGAAGAGTATTCCAGCTTCTTCGGCTATGACTGGAAAGATAAAAACCAGATGACCAATATCATTGGCTACCACTTGATCCTGTTGGGTTGTGGTGCTCTGTTACTGGTTTTCAAAGCCATGTTCTTCGGTGGTGTTTATGACACCTGGGCCCCCGGTGGTGGAGACGTACGGGTGATCACCAATCCGACC
The DNA here is from genome assembly GCF_000478825.2 of Synechocystis sp. PCC 6714. Lineage (NCBI taxonomy): Bacteria > Bacillati > Cyanobacteriota > Cyanophyceae > Synechococcales > Merismopediaceae > Synechocystis > Synechocystis sp. PCC 6714. Next base: position 3,331 of record NZ_CP007542.1, read on the forward strand.
CTCAACCCGGCAATCATTTTCGGTTATCTGCTGAAGGCTCCTTTTGGGGGAGAAGGTTGGATCATCAGTGTCAACAACATGGAAGACATCATCGGTGGTCATATCTGGATCGGTTTGATCTGTATTTCCGGTGGTATCTGGCACATTCTTACCAAACCCTTTGGTTGGGCTCGCCGGGCTTTGATCTGGTCTGGGGAAGCTTATCTTTCCTACAGCCTAGGTGCTTTGTCCTTAATGGGCTTCATTGCTTCCGTTTTTGTTTGGTTCAACAACACTGCCTATCCCAGTGAATTCTATGGTCCCACTGGCATGGAAGCTTCCCAATCCCAAGCCTTCACCTTCCTGGTGCGGGACCAACGTTTGGGTGCCAACATTGCTTCTGCCCAAGGCCCCACTGGTTTGGGCAAATATCTGATGCGTTCTCCCTCTGGAGAAATCATCTTCGGTGGTGAAACCATGCGTTTCTGGGATTTCCGTGGTCCTTGGTTAGAACCTCTCCGGGGCCCCAATGGTTTAGACCTCGATAAACTCCGCAACGACATTCAGCCCTGGCAAGTACGTCGGGCCGCTGAATACATGACCCACGCTCCCCTTGGTTCTTTGAACTCTGTGGGTGGGGTTATTACCGACGTTAACTCCTTTAACTACGTATCTCCCCGGGCTTGGTTGGCCACTTCCCACTTTGTCCTTGGCTTCTTCTTCCTCGTTGGTCACCTCTGGCATGCTGGTCGTGCTCGGGCGGCGGCCGCTGGGTTTGAAAAAGGCATTGACCGGGAAACTGAACCTACGTTGTTCATGCCTGACCTCGACTAGGTTGGGACTGGTCTTTTACTAAAACGGTTTTGCTTTAGTTAAACTAAATTAATTATTGTCCTCCGCCAATTCGGTGGGGGATTTTTGTTTGGCGATCGCCTAATCGCCTAAAATGAAGCCTGTTGCCTCCGAGAAGCTTTTTCGTTATGCAGTTTTTGGAATTCATCGCCGCTTGGGAAGGAAAATGGCTTTCCCAACGCACTAACTATAATTTTGAGCAAAATGAAGCGGGCAATGACAAATCCGATGTGACGGTGCAAAGGTGGGATAGTCAAACGGAGCTAGGACGATCACTCCAGGAACGGGCTGGGTTTGAAAATCAAGGGGAGTTAATCCTATTGCAACTGAGTTGGGATAATTCCGTAGACTGGGGCAAGTCTAAACAAAAGGGCGCCATCTATTACGGCTTTCTACCAGATGCTGACCATGGTGATCGGGGCCAACTATGGCGGGGAAGTCTGGATTCGGGTATGGCTTTCCTTAAGGGGAATTACCATTTAGGTTCCGATGAATGTTTGACCCTCAATTTGGCGGATGGGGAGACTAAGTTAACGGAAAGGCATTGGTATGCTAGCCCTAATTTACGACTCCGCACCAGTTTAATTCAGCGGGGAGAAGGTTATAGTCATAGTGCGTTCTATTCAGATATCCGGCGTTTGCCTCCATCGGATAAGAACGACTAGCACTGGCTAAAACTTTTTCCTTTACTCGTTTTTCCATGGCATTTTTTAAACAAGATCCGGTCCTGGGGGAGATAGCCCAGGCCATCCTTGAAAGCACCTGGCAGACTTTCCCCACCTTGCAGCGGGACCAGATTGCTCTGACTTGGTTAGTGTACGATGCTCCAGTGGTGGTCAATACCGGAGGGGCGATCGCCGCCAATGAGTTTTGGCAATATCCGGTCCGGGGTTTTAGTTATCGGGGTATTGAGCGGATTTATCCTGCCAGTGTGGTGAAATTGTTTTACCTGGTGGCCATGGCGGAATGGCTAGAAGGGGGTATGGTAACCAACTCGCCGGAGTTGGAGCGGGCAGTGCGGGATATGATTGTGCACTCTAGCAACGATGCCACCAGTTTAGTTGTTGATCTACTCACCGGCACTAGCAGTGGCCCCCTGTTGCCGCCCGGCCCCTTTGAGACCTGGAAACAACAGCGCAATATTGTTAACCGTTACTTTCAATCCCTGGGCTGGAAGGAGTTAGAGAATATTAACGTCAATCAAAAAACCTGGGGCGATGGTTACTACGGTCGGGAAAGGGCTTTTGTAGGGGAACTGTATGAACAGCGCAATATGTTAACCACCAATGCCGTGGCCCGGTTGTTGCACAGTATTATTGGCGGTGTGGCGGTTTCCTCCAGTCGTTCCCAACAAATGATGCAATTACTCAAGCGGGATATGAACCCGTCCCTTTCATCTCCCGGGGAGGAAAATCAAATTACCGGTTTTCTCGGTGAAGCTCTGCCCAAAAACGCTCAAATTTGGTCTAAGGCGGGTTGGACCAGCCAGGTGCGCCATGATTGTGCTTACATCGAAATTCCTAACCAAAGCCCTTATCTGCTCGTAGTTTTTACTGAAAATCCCTCTCTGGCTGGCGATCGCCGCTTATTGCCATTTATTTCCCAAGCCTTTGCCAATGCCTGCTAAACCAGATCCATGGCTTCCAATTTTGAGAGCTCCCATCGACGCTGGTTAGATAAACTGCCCCAGAGTTTGACTGACAGTGCCCGTTCCCTCCATCCCCGCACCCTATTGGCGGCCATTGTGGTGGGGCTGATTACCGGGGCCGTGGGGGCTGGCTTTAAATCCGCTGTGAAAACTATCATTCTGTGGCGATCGCAATGGGCACAAATGCTTTCCCCTATACCTCCATTGGCTTGGCTGGTCACAGCTTTGATTAGTGGTGGCATGGTGGCCCTTAGCTTTTGGTTGATGAAACGCTTTGCCCCGGACACCAGCGGCAGTGGTATTCCCCAAATTGAAGGGCATTTGGAAGGGAAACTGCCTCTGATTTGGCAGAGGGTCTTGCCCATCAAACTGCTGGGGGGCTTTTTATCCCTAGGGGCTGGTATGTTGGCGGGGTTTGAAGGGCCGACGATTCAAATGGGAGGAAGCATTGGCCAGATGACCGGAGGCTGGTTCAAAGCCACTCAAGAGAATCAACGAATTTTAATTGCAGTGGGAGCAGGGGCCGGCTTAGCTACGGCTTTTAATGCCCCCTTAGCGGGGGTAGCTCTGATTGGGGAAGAAATGCATCCCCGCTTTCGTAATCAAACCCTGGCGTACCATAGTCTACTATTTGGCTGTGTGATGGCCACTATTATTCTCAGAATGATTCGGGGGCAGTCCGCCATCATCAGTTTGACTGAGTTTAAACGGGTTCCCCTAGATTCCCTCTGGATGTTCATCATTTTGGGAATTTTATTTGGCTTAATGGGCTGTGCTTTCAACCAAGGATTATTCAAATTATTGGACTGGTTTGATCGCCTCCCAGCTCTAGCAATTAAATGGAAAGGTTTTCTGCTCGGTTCCATCATTGGCATTTTATCGTTGCTACCCCTACCCCTCACCGATGGAGGGGATAATGCGGTGCTCTGGGCCTTTAACAGTCAATCCCACTTTTCTATCCTAATTTTGGTCTGTTGCGCCAGATTTTTACTCACTCTTGTCTGCTATGGTTCTGGGGCGATTGGTGGTATTTTTGCTCCTATGTTGGGTATTGCTTCCATTGCTAGCGTAGCTATGGCCCGACATTTTCATTTACTCTTTCCCAGTCAAATTCCTGAACCCGCCGTGATGGCGATCGCCGGCATGGGAGCTTTGGTGGCAGCTACGGTGCGGGCACCATTAACAGCGATTTTGCTCACCATTGAAATGACCGACAATTATTTTGTCATTTTGCCCCTCTTGGTTACGTGTCTGGTGGCCAGTGTGGTAGCGGAAGCCCTGGGGGGTAAACCCATTTATGCTGTGTTGCTGGAGAGAACTTTACAAAAACAAACATAAGCCCGATTTATCCTGTTCATTCTTTTACCTAAAAATGATTCGCTCCGCTCAGATTGAGTTGTTGGTCAAAATTCATCTCGCCGTTAAGCCCTCGGCTCTAATGGGAGTCCTCTTTTGATATTTAAATAGCCCAATATGAACAAGTTTGTAGTACTGAAAAGAGTATCGGGATGACAGGATTTGAACCTGCGACATCCTGCTCCCAAAGCAGGCGCGCTACCAAGCTGCGCTACATCCCGTGGCCTAGCCCCTCCAATCTTAGGATAGATTTCCCCCGATCGCCAGGGGTTGACCGGGCGGATATCATCACTAGGGTTTGTTAAAATGCCCGCAAATGGCTATAACGGGCGAGGGCAATGAGGGGAAAATATTGACGATAGTAATGGTAGCGGATATAAAAATGGCAGGGAAAACCGGTGCCGGTAAATTCCGCTTCCTCCCAGGTGCCCTTGGTGGTTTGTCCCGCAATTAGAAAAGCGACGCCCCGCTCGATCGCCGTCATTAGGTCGTTATCCTTTTGCAAATCCGGCAATTCTTTAGCCGCATCCAGTAATCCAATCAATGCCCAGGCTGTTTGGGAAGCAGTGCTGCTGCCTTTACCCTTTAATTGCTTATTTTTATAACTCTCACAGGTTTCCCCCCAGCCCCCGTCAGCATTTTGACAACTTAGTACCCAGGCGATCGCCATTTTAATTTGGGGAATAAAGCGTTGGGCATCGTAGATAGCTAGGGCAGACAGGGCTCCACTGGTGCCATAGAGATAATTCACCCCCCAGCGACCAAACCAACTGCCATCCTGCTCCTGCTCTTGGAGTAAATATGCTAAACCCCGTGCCACCCGTTGACGGTCCATGGTCAAGCCACAGGCCCCCAGCATTTCGATCACCCTGGCGGTAATGTCGGCGGTACTAGGGTCAATCATGGCCTTCAAATCCCCATAGGGCAATTGATTCAGCCAATCTTGATCATTGTCAATATCAAAGGCGGCCCAACCGCCAGTTTTGCATTGCATGGTGGCCACCCATTGCAAAGCTTTATCAATTGCTCCCTGTTTACGTTCTTCGTCAGGGAGGGTAATGCCCTGTAGGGCCATCATCACCACACAGGTGTCGTCAATGTCAGGGTAAAAATTATTGTCAAATTCAAACGCCCAGGCCCCCGGTTTACCCTGGGGATTTTTGATCTGCCAATCTCCATAGGTGAGAATTTGCTTATCCAGCAACCACTGCCCCGCTTTAACTAGGGCAGGATGATCCTTGCCCAGATCCGCCTCCGCCAAAGCCCGCACTACCCAGGCTGTGTCCCACACTGGGGAAACACAGGCTTGGATAGAGTAGGTATCTTCCGTTTCCACCGCAAAATTGTCGATCGCCGCTAGGCCTCTTTGCACATAGGGATCGTTAACGTCATAGCCCAACACTTTCAGCGCTAGCAGGGAATTGAGCATAGCGGGAATAATGCCGCCCCAATCGCCACTAACTTCTTGCCGTTCTAGAATCCATTTTTCCGCCAGGGCCAAACCCTGTTCCCGGAAGGGTACCACCTTGGCTTGTTCCTGTAACTTAAATAGGCTATCTAAACCGATGAAAATATCCCAAATAGTGCCACTTTCTGGCAATTTGTACTGGACATTTTCTACCCCTTCGGTATAGAGTTCATCCACCCGCAGGCCCTGGGCAATGTTGTACACCGGCTTTTGGTCACAAACAATCATCAGCGGCACCGTACTGGAGCGGGCCCAACTGGACATTTCGTAAATGTTAAAGAAAAAATTGTTGGGCAAAAGCATCACCCAGGGGGGAATGGAAGGAGTACCCCGCCAGTCGTAACAACCAATTAATGCCAGGTGCATTTTGGTGAAAATACGGGATTTGCTAATGCCGCCCCGGCCGACAATGAAGTTTTTTGCTTTGATCAGAGCTGGATCTGTGGCTGGAACGCCCAAAATTCGCAGGGCGGTGTAGGCTTCCACACTGGTGCTTAGTTCACCACCATCGCTGTAATACAATTCCCAGCCACCGTGCTCCCTTTGTTGTCGTAGGAGATAATTTTTTGCTTTCTCCAGAGGTCTTTGGCTGGCGGTGCCCCAAATTTTATGCAGTATGACCACTTCCGCTGTGATGGTGACGTTGGATTCCAACTCAGACCACCAGTAACCATCGGCGTATTGTTCCGACAGTAAAAAGTCCCTACTAGCGGCGATCGCCTGGCGCACTTCCTCAGTGCTGGGACAGGGAACGGAGGGGGAGGGGGCAATGACCATGGAGAAAGTTGTAAATTTTTCTTTACAAAGATAGCAGATGGATTGGAAAACACCGCATCTTGCCTTGGTTAGGGATCGACGACGGATGGACTAGAAAGTGGCGAAAATTGTTAGGCATAATCCCCCAGGCCCAAAGCGGGGATAATACCCTTGGCGAGACCTGAGAAATGTATCGGAGGGGTATATGCAAAGTTTATGGGATGACCGGGAAGCAAGCCAATATCAGGGGGATTTGGCCCAGCGGGTTTACTCTTCCCGTTTATTGGGTCGGGAGCCATCCTTGGTACTCCACGGGGGCGGTAATACGTCGGTAAAATGCCAGGTCACTAGTTTGGTGGGAGAAACGGAGTATATTCTTTACGTCAAAGGCAGTGGCTGGGATTTGGCCACCATCAAGGAAGCGGGGTTTGCGCCGGTGAGAATGCCCCATTTACTGAAACTGGCAAAATTACCGCAATTGTCCGATCACCAGATGGTCAATGAACTAAAAACCCAGATGACCTTAGCCAGCGCCCCTAGCCCCTCGGTGGAAACTATTCTCCATGCGATTTTGCCGTTTAAATATGTGGACCATACCCACGCCGATGCGGTGGTGACCATCACCAATACGGCCAACGGGGAAGATCGAATTCGGGAGATTTATGGCGATCGCCTAGTAATTATTCCCTATGTGATGCCGGGGTTTGACCTGGCTAGGGTCTGTGCTGAAAAATTCGCCGCCGAAGCCCATGGGGGAACAGTGGGCATGGTGTTGATGAACCATGGCATTTTTTCCTTTGGCAATACGGCCAAGGAGGCCTACGAAGCCATGATCAGCTTGGTCAATGAAGCGGAAGAATATTTAAAAACCCAGGGAGTTTGGCAGATTGACTATGATCAACCAAGAAAATCAACTACGGAAAATCGACTGACATTAGCCCAATTACGCCAGGAAGTTTGCAAAATTGCCGGTTTTCCCCTGATCATGCGGCATTACCAAGATGAAGCTAGTTTAAGCTTTGTGCAAAGGTCTGATATAGCCACCATTAGTCAGCAGGGCCCCGCGACCCCAGACCACGTTATTCGCACCAAACGTTTGCCCCAGTTAGGTCGAGACGTGGGGGATTACGCCCAAAAATATCAGCAATATTTCCAACGTAATGATGGTAAAACCGGGGAAGCGAAAACCATGCTTGACCCTGCCCCCCGCATTATCCTGGATCCGGAATTGGGCATGATGACCCTGGGAACCTCGGCTAAAAGTGCGGCGATCGCCGGCGATATCTATCGGCACACTATGGAAATTATCCAGCGGGCCGATGGCTTGGGGGGTTACCAAGCCCTGCCAGAGTCGGACATTTTTGCGGTGGAATACTGGGATTTAGAACAGGCTAAATTAAAACAGGCCGGCAACACGCCCATGTTTGCGGGGGAGGTAGCTTTGGTTACCGGCGGAGCTTCCGGCATTGGTAAAGCTTCCGTTGAGCAATTGCTAAAACAGGGGGCGGCGGTGATTGCATTGGACATTCAGCCTAGTATTGTTGATCTTTATCATCGCCCCGATTTCCTGGGAATTCAATGTGACCTCACCGATGGCAATGGGTTTAAACAAGCCCTAGAAAGGGGCATGGCCCAATTTGGTGGCCTAGATATTCTGGTGCTCAATGCGGGTATTTTTCCCGTGGCCCGGGCGATCGCCGAATTATCCACGTTGGAATGGCAAAAAGTTTTAAACATTAATTTAGATGCCAATTTAACCCTTCTGCGGGAATGCTATCCCCTATTGCAACTAGCTCCCAAGGGCGGTCGAGTGGTGGTGATTGGCTCCAAAAATGTGGCCGCTCCCGGGCCAGGCTTAGCGGCTTACTCTGCTTCTAAAGCGGCATTAAATCAATTAATGCGGGTGGCAAGTTTAGAGTGGGCTAAGGACAATATTCGCCTCAACACTATTCATCCCAATGGGGTTTTTGATACGGGCTTTTGGACAGAGGAAGTATTGGTAACTAGGGCCAAGCATTATGGTTTAACGGTGGAAGAATACAAAGCTAATAATCTGCTAAAAGTAGAAATTACTAGTCAAGATGTGGCCGCATTAGTGACAGTTATGGCCGGCCCCATATTTGGCAAAATCACTGGAGCACAGTTACCCTTGGATGGCGGTAATGATCGGGTTATCTAGGGGAAATTAACTAATGAATGAAACTTCTGCTGTTCTTTGGCGGCGAGTGTGGGCCATTGCCCTGGTACAAGGCTCCGTCACAATAATGTGGTTGATTTATCGACTTTATTTAGGAGATTTGTTTAAAAACTGGGGATTTTCAGAGGAGTTTGTGGTAGGACTATTAACCTTTGAGATGGTATTAGGTTTAATTATGGAGCCTTTGTTTGGGGCATTAAGTGACCGCCAACAACGGGCTTTAGGCACAAGATTTCCATTAATTGCCTTGGGGGTTATTTTATCAGCGGGTTCATTTCTGCTAATTCCATTGATATTTTTATTACCAATTTCCACAGCGGGAAAATTTATCTTGCCCTTAGTGGCGATCGCCTGGGCCTTGGCAATGACTTTATTTCGTAGTCCGACCATGGTGCTAATTGGGCAATGTGCCCCTGTCAATCAATTGCCTTTAGCCATGGGGGTTTTGAGCTTAGTTGGTGGAATAATTGCCGCATTTCGTAAACCCATCAGCAATTGGTTATTAAGTTTGGGAAGTTTGCCCTGTTTTTTGTTGGGTTCTTTAGTCTTAATTGGGGCTAGCTTATTTTTAAGTCGGGTTTTGCCTCCCATTCAAAAAAAGGAGAAAGTAAACGCTATTCGACCCAACTCTTTTCCTGGAATTGCCATGGTCAATATTGCCCTATTTGCCGTTACCACAACTTGGGGAATGAGGGTATTACTGCTAGTTTTAACCAAACAGTTAGAGGTCTTTAATAATGGTTTAATGGGGGTACAGATTCTACTGGCGCTAGTTGCTATTCCTGCGGGGTGGCTTATTCGTAAAACGGCTCAACCGGTGGCATTTTTAACCACAGCAATATTTCTTCTCGCCTTAACTTTATTTTGTTTACTAAATGGCTTTTGGTTACCTGCTCTGGCTCTATTTTGGGTATTGGGTTCCAGTATTTTGAACAACGGTTTAATTCCACTGTTGTTGGAAATATTAAAAGGTAATCACACCGGCGTTGGCATTGGTCTATATTTCGGCTCCGTTGGAGTTGCATCGGAAATATTTACACGGTATTGGTCAACCCAAAGCAATCAAATTCAAGGGGGCTTAGGACTAGCTATGTTAGTTATTGCTGCTTTACTTTGTGTTCAATATTTACCGAATCTGCCTCAAATGCGTATTTCTAAAATTGATGATTGACAGTAACACTAAAAATATTGCAATTATTTTCTACCGTTCCCATTATTTGGCCGGTAACACTGCCCCCATTGATGCCCTTTGTTTAGCCCTAGAAAAATTTGATTTAAAAACTATTGCTATCTATGTTTCTTCCCTCAGGGAACCCGATGTGCAAGCAGAAGTTTTATCTATTCTTAAAAATTTTAATCAACCTTTGGGAGCCATATTAAATACTACCAGTTTTTCCCTAGCTAAATCGGAGCGGCAAGTAGGCAGTGCCGAAACTATTCCCCTCTGGCAAATGCTAAATGTGCCTGTGCTTCAAGTCATTCTCAGTGGCGGCGATCGCCAACAGTGGCAGGAGGGAGTGCGGGGTTTAAGTCCCAGGGATTTGGCCATGAATGTAGCGTTACCGGAGGTAGACGGCAGAATTATTACTAGGGCAATTTCCTTTAAAGCGATGGAAGCCCGCCATCCACAACTGGAAACGGAAGTGATAATTTATGAGCCAGTACAAGATCGTATTGAGTGGGTTGCTGAGTTAACAAAGAATATTATTGATTGTGCCCAAACGGAGGTTAATAAGAGAAAAGTTGCTGTAATTCTAGCTAATTATCCCAACAAAGATGGTCGCCTAGCCAATGGAGTAGGGCTAGATACCCCTGCTAGTTGCCTGAAAGTTTTAAAAGCTTTTCAAGAAGCAGGCTATGACGTTTCAGCCATCCCCAATGATACCGAAGCTCTAATTAAGCAATTAACCCAGGGTGTAACTAATGACCAAGAATTAGCTCAATATAGAACTGTCAATCAAACCATTAGTACAAAAAAAGTTTGGAGTTTTTTTCACACTTTACCTGAATTTATACAACAGCAACTAACTCAGCGGTGGCAGATAAGGGAAGATTGGCATAATTTACCTGATTACTTTGCCATTAGCGGAATTCAGTTGGGCAATATTTTTGTCGGCATTCAACCAGCCCGGGGGTATGACCTTGACCCTAGCTTAAATTACCATGCTCCAGATTTAGAACCCACTCTCCATTACCTTGCTTTTTATCTTTGGTTGCGCCAGGAATTTTCTGCCCAAGCAATAATTCATTTAGGTAAACATGGTAATTTAGAATGGCTACCGGGCAAAAGTGTTGCTTTATCTGACCATTGTTATCCTGAAATTGCCCTAGGTTCATTACCTAACTTTTATCCTTTTATTGTCAATGATCCAGGGGAAGGAACTCAGGCAAAACGCCGTAGCCAAGCTTGTATTATTGATCATTTAACGCCTCCTTTGACTAGGGCAGAATTGTATGGCGATCTGGAAAAATTAGAAGCCTTAATTGATGAGTATTACGAAGCCCAAGCCCTTGACCCTAATCGTTTAAAAATTATTGGCGATCGCCTAAGAAAACTCTTTGAGCAAAGTCACCTCCAGAAAGATCTGGGATTACAGCCACCAGAGCTAAAGGATTTAAATCCCTTATTAATTTCAGCAGATAGTTACCTTTGTGAATTAAAAGAAGCCCAAATTCGGGATGGCCTACATATTTTAGGCCAAACTCCCACAGGGGAACAGTTACGGGATTTAATCGTTAGCATTGCCCGATCGCCAGCCTATCAAAGATTAGGTTTGACCCAGACGATTGCCCTGGATTTAGGGCTGGAATTCGATCCAATTTTGGATGATCCAAAGGAGCCGTGGCAGTTGTCATCAGCAATGGTAGATAGATTGAAAAAATGGACATTAATCCATCTGTTAGAACCTTTAAAAGCCTGTCGAATTGGCGGACAGGTAATTGAAGTCCTGGAAAAAATTGCCCAAGAATTGGTCGGAAATTTAATTGAAGAATTAATTGTCAATCAAGCAGTTAATTCATTTTTTCAAAAGCCCAGCAGCAAAACTCAATCTAATCTTGACTATATTAAGAATATCCTTCTACCATTATTACAACAAACTCCCCAGGAAATTGGTAACTTGTTGCGGGGGTTAAATGGGGAATATATTACCAGTGGCCCCGCGGGAGCTCCCAGTCGAGGCCGCCCTGATGTACTACCTACTGGGCGCAACTTTTATGCGGTGGATATTCGGGCTATTCCTACAGAAACCGCCTGGGACATTGGTCGCCGAGCCGCTCAAACCCTAATTGAACGCTACACCCAAGACCAGGGAGAATATCCCCAAACCCTTGCTATTTCTATCTGGGGCACTTCCACCATGCGTACTGGGGGAGATGACGTGGCCCAAGTACTGGCTCTGTTGGGAGTACAGCCAGTGTGGGACAGTCCTTCCCGTCGCATCATTGATTTTGAAATTTTACCCCTCACTGTACTCAATCGCCCCCGGGTAGATGTCACAGTGCGTATTTCTGGATTTTTCCGGGATAGTTTTCCCAACTTAGTGGAATTAATCTACCAGGCGATCGCCACAGTAGCAGAATTAGATGAACCAGTGGCAATGAATCCTCTGGCGGCAAAAGTTAAACAAGAAATGGCCCAATGGCAACAGCAAGGTCTAGAAAAAGAAGAAGCTAAAATTAAAGCAACTTACCGTATTTTTGGCTCTAAACCAGGGGCCTATGGGGCGGGACTACAGGGCTTAATCGAAGCACAAAATTGGCGGGATGATCAGGATTTAGCCAAAGCCTATCTCAATTGGAGTTGTTATGCTTACGATCACCAAGGCATTGGCCACAGTCAACCGGAAGTTTTTCAACAGCGATTAAAAAATTTGCAGATTGTTTTGCATAACCAGGATAATCGTGAACATGATTTGCTTGATTCCGATGATTATTATCAGTTTCAGGGCGGACTAACGGCGGCGGTGCGGTCTTTAACGGGGCAAAATCCCACCGTATATTTTGGCGATAATGCCAATCCTGCTCGACCAAAAGTAAAGTTATTAACGGAAGAAATTGCCAAAGTTTATCGTTCTCGGGTAGTCAATCCCAAATGGATTGCCGGAGTAATGCGCCATGGTTACAAAGGGGCTTTTGAAATGGCCGCTACCCTGGATTATTTATTTGCCTACGATGCCACCACCCATTGCGTTGAGGATTTTATGTACGAAGGAGTGGCCCAGGCTTATTTGCTAGATGAGAAAGTGCAAAATTTTATTCAACAGCATAATCCATGGGCCCTGCGGGATATGGCGGAAAGATTATTAGAAGCTCAACAAAGACAACTTTGGCGCAATGCTGATCCCAAACTATTGGATCAACTGCGGGCGATCGCCCATGGGGCAGAGGAAATCTTAGAAAATAGTCAAAGCTGCACGAAGAAGGAAAATATAGAATAGTGTCAATGGGCTAAATTGATTAAATATTAAATAATTCAGCCTATTCTGCCAATTTAACCAAAAGTACGCCTATGGTCATCACAGCATTTACCCTGGGGGATTTGTTTCAAGTCAATGGCTACCTACCCCACGGCCATTGTTACCTTTGGCAAACTCCCCTAGTTTGGCTCCACGTCACCTCTGATTTGCTGACGGCGATCGCCTACTATTCCATTCCCCTGACTTTGCTCTACTTTTTAAGGAAGCGGCAGGATATCCCTTTTCCTAATATTATCTTCCTTTTTAGTGCCTTTATTTTATGCTGCGGCACCAGTCATTTTTTCGACATTATTACTCTTTGGTATCCCATCTACTGGATATCTGGTGCCATTAAAGCTTCCATGGCGATCATTTCCATTATTACAGTATTTGAGTTAATTCGCATTATTCCCAACGCTCTTAATTTGAAATCTCCGACCGAATTGGCCGCCCTTAATCTCGCCCTTAACCAAGAAATTAAAGAACGGCAAACTGCGGAAGTAGCCCTCCAGGAACTGAACAACAACCTGGAAAAAAGAGTTGAGGCCAGAACTAACCAATTAGCAAAAATAAACCAGCAGCTAGAGCGAGAAATTCAAGACAAAACCCAAGCTAAGGAAGCTCTAGAAAAAAATAAAGACCAACTAGCACAATTAGCTGCCATTGTTGAATCTTCCCAGGATGCGATTATTAGTAAAACCCTTGATGGTGTAATTACCAGTTGGAATGAATCCGCTGAAAGATTGTTTGGCTATAAAGCAGAGGAAATGATTGGTGCCAACATCACCCAAATTATTCCCAAAGATTTAAGGTTGGAAGAAGATTTAATTTGTGAATGTATTCGTCAAGGCCAAAGACTGAATACCTATGAAACCCAAAGACAGCGTAAAGATGGCAGTAAACTTGATGTTGCTCTCACCATTTCCCCCATTCGAGATGAAAATGGCAATGTGGTGGGCGCTTCTAAAATTGCGCGGGATATTACCACCAGACTAGAGGTGGAAAAAGCTCTGCGGGAAAGCCAATATTTCATTGAAAAATTAGCCAATTATTCTCCTCAAATTCTCTATATTTTAGATCCCATTGCCTGGAAAAATCTTTACGTCAATCACCAATCCCTAGAAATCCTAGGTTACACCCCCGAAGAATTCAAAAATGGTGGCACCGAACTACTATTAAATATTCTCCATCCTGATGATTTGCCCAATCTCTATAGCAATAAGAATTTTTGGCAAACTGCCCAAGAAGGACAAGTTTTAACCACTGAGTATCGTATGCGCCGCAAAGATGGTGGTTGGCGCTGGCTACGTTCCCGGGAAGTGGTTTTTGCTAGGGATGATTACGGGCAAGTTACTAAGGTTTTGGGCACGGCCCAGGACATTAGTGATAGCAAAGAACAGGAACAAAGACTTTATGAACAAGGACGCCGAGAGTTATTATTAAGGGAAATCACCCAGCGTATCCGTCAGTCCTTAGATCTGCCAACTATTTTTGAAACAGTAGTGCAGGAAATTCGTCAGTTTTTGGAAGCAGATCGGGTAGTTATTTTTCAGTTTTCACCGGACTCTGACTTTTCCATTGGTAATATTGTGGCAGAGTCGGTATTAGCTCCATTCAAACCAATTCTTAATAGTACAATTGAAGAAAACTGTTTCAGTAACAACTATGCCCAAAAGTATCAGCAGGGCAGAATTCAGGTCATTGAGGATATTCACCAATCCCATCTTAAGCAATGCCACATTGACTTTCTTGCCAAGCTACAGGTCAGGGCAAACCTAGTGCTACCACTAATTAATGATGCTATTTTGTGGGGCTTATTGTGTATCCATCAATGTGACGGTTCCAGAGTTTGGGAACAGGCGGAAATTGATTTGCTCAAACAGATTACTAATCAGTTTGAAATTGCCATTCAACAGGCCACTTTGTATGAGCAGGCCCAACAGGAGTTGGCTTCTAAAAATCAACTTTTTGTTCAATTAACCAACGAATTGGAGCAAAAAAAAGTATTACTTAAGGAAATCCACCACCGAGTTAAAAACAATTTGCAAATCATGTCTAGTTTACTTTATTTGCAATTTAGTAAGGCCTCTCCAGCCATCCAGCAATTGAGTGATGAATATCAGAATCGTATTCAATCCATGGCCTTAATTCATGAGCAGTTATACCGGAGCGAGGATTTAGCAAATATTGATTTTAGTCAGTATCTACAAAATTTGACCCGCAATATCTGTCAAAGCTATGGTTTTAGCAGGGATAATATTAATATCAAACTGTTGGTGGACCAAGTTAAAGTTCCCCTCGAACAATCAATTCCTTTGGGGCTAATTATCCAAGAATTGGTTTCCAATGCTCTTAAACACGCCTTTCCCACAGCGGAAGGGGAAATTTCGATTAAATTCGCTTCAATGAACGGTCGCTATAGTTTACAGGTGCGGGACAATGGAGTCGGAATTCCCAGGGGAATAGATCTGGAAAATACAGATAGTTTGGGTATGCAACTCATCTACAGTCTCACTGAACAACTCCAGGGAGAATTGCACTATGAATATGCCGGCGGTGCTCAATTTGGTTTGGAATTTTCCCTTTAGATAGCTCCACCGGAAATTAACGGAAATCAACATTATTTGGCTGTGACTATGGCGACTAAAGTACTAATTGTAGAGGATGAGAGGCTAGTGGCCCAGCACATTGCCCAGCTACTCAAAAACAATGGTTATGAGGTTTGTGCGATCGCCAGTCAGGGGGATGGGGCCCTGAAAAAAATTGCAGAACTCTATCCTGATCTGGTGCTGTTGGATATTCGCATCAAAGGGGAAATCGATGGGGTGGAAGTGGCTGAGCGAATTAAATCCCTCTATTCGATCCCGATTGTTTACCTCACAGCTTTTTCCGATGGGGAGACCTTGGAAAGAGCCCAGAAAACCAATCCCCAGGGCTATGTGATCAAACCTTTTCGGCGAGAGCAGTTACTATCCACCGTGGCGATCGCCATAGCGAACCATCAAAAACAGGAAAAATCGGCAGCAACTTCTCTGCCCATGTCCGCCAACCATTACCGCCTGCAACCCACCCTAGACTATATCCAAAACCATTTAGACCAGGGCATCACCGTTGAGTTTCTAGCCGGGGCGATCGGCATGAGCACCGCTTACTTTTGTCGCTTTTTTCAAAAAGAAATTGGTTGTTCCCCTTACCAATTCATCATTCAACAGCGGGTAGAGCGGGCAAAAGAACTACTACTGGAAAGACATTTACCCATCAGTGAAGTAGCTTTGAGGTGTGGTTTTAGCTCCCACAGTCAACTCAATCACCATTTCCGCAATTTACTGGGTATTACCCCAAAGGAGTATCGCAGTCGTTAGATATTTTGGCATCCAATTTAGACATCCACGGAGCATAAGCAGAAAACTGAGGTCAAAAATCAACTACTTTGTCAAAAATCAGCCAGGACAAAACGGTGAATTCTCTCTAGGATGGGCTGGTGCTGGTGAATGGCCGCGCTGGGGACGGTTGCCATCGTTCCTTTGCCTTTAGCAGCTAATCCATTGCAACCCCAGGAGTTTTCCATGACCACCCTTATCACCAAGCAAGTCCCTAGTCAGTTTTTACAAACTTTAATTGCTGAGAATGCCACTGGTAGATTAATGGTGCACAACCCCATGGACGAGCTGGTCACCTGGCAGGTCTATCTTGGTAAGGGGAAAATTAACTTTGCCAACAGCGGTGTGGGCAGTATCCAAAGGGTTCAATATCTGCTGGGTAACTATCTCAACAAAAATAAAATTAGTCTGCCCCCGCAAATTACCGACGATTACAAATATATTTGTGAATTGTGGAAAAAAGAGGTGTTTTCCTTTCAGCAGACCCGTTCCATCCTTACCCAATTTACCCAGGAAGCATTAGTTCAGTTTTTAGCGCTTCCCAGCGCTGAATGCTCCTTTAATCAAGACGATAGTCTCAAGGATCTATTCCTCAACCTCGATCTCGATAAAACTATCCAATCCGTGGAGCACAAGATTCGGTACTGGGGAGAATTGCATCCCCACATCAGTTCCCCTTTCCAACGCCCCCTAGTGGAAAATTGGCAGGAAATAAAAGCAATGCTCAATTTAAGCCATCGCCGCAGTGAGCAATGGTGTGAGCAATTATTGGATGGGCTAAAAAATCTGTCTTGTTTATACGAATTGGCCCGTAAAACCAATAGCAGTGCTTTAGAACTAGCCTTATTTTTACATCCGCAAATCAAGTCGGGGGAAATTAAAATGTTGGCCTATCAGGAATTGTCTGTCGATAATTACAATCTGCCGGTGGTTATTTCCGTTAACAACCGTCCATCTGTACAAGAAGTTGTCCGGCAAACCTTAGGACAGCGGGGCTTTAAGGTGGTTTGCATTGACGATCCTTGCCATGCCCTGGCGGCGGCCATTAGCCACAATCCCCAGCTAATTTTAATTGACGCGGAAATGCCAGAAATTAGTGGTTATGAGCTTTGTCGTTTACTGCGTAAATCCTCCGCCGTGAGGGAAACACCAATTATTTTACTCAATCAAAACGATGGGGTAATGGAGCAAATCCAAGGCCGTTTAGCTAAGGCATCTGGGCAGATTAATAAACAGTTTTTGTCCCAACAGTTACTCCAGGTGCGGAAGGATTATTTAAACTCTCCCCCTGCCCTTTGTCTCTAGTTATGATTAATTCAACTGTAGTTTAAGATTCTTGGCGTAACAGTCTGGCGTGAATAAAGTCTCTTATCCAAGTTTTGCCGTTAACAGGGGGCATAAATCGCGTGGTTCTGAATCGTTTAGCCTTGGCTTGTCTGTGGCTGGCGTTAGTAGTATTTGCTTTTGGTTTTGCTCCCCCCAGCGATCCCCGGACCCTAACGTTAATCAAGGCCCTTTCCCTGGGGCAATGGCAGGACATTAATCCTGTGATTATTGCCCTATTTAATTTGATGGGCATCTGGCCCATGGCCTACGCAGCTATATTGATCGGCGATCGCCGGGGAAGAAAATTACCAGCCTGGCCCTTTGTGGCGGGCTCATTCTTTTTGGGTGCTTTTGCTCTTTTACCCTATCTAATTTTCTGGCCACCCCCGGAAGGGAATAATATCTCAATATCGAAGCTGGAACCGTCCATGGTGAATAGGTTTTGGCGTTCCCCCTGGTTGGGAAGGGTACTATTCTTCTTGGCGATCGCCTGTGTATCCGGTGCCGTGTTTATGGGGGATTGGGCTGATTACGGGCACCAGCTACAGACGAATCAATTCATTGCAGTGATGAGCAGTGATTTTCTCTGTCTAACCCTAGCTTTTCCGTTGCTATTAGCCCAGGATTTAAGGCACCGTCGAGTTTCCCATCCCTTTCTTCTCGCTCTGGGCAGTACCGTACCTTTGTTTGGTGCTTTGGCTTATTTGAGTATTCGTCCAAATTTTGACATCAAAGACCCAATATCCTAAGGCTGTGTTTGAAAAGCCCCCTGGCCCCAAATTCTGGGGATATAGTCGTTTCTAGTAAGACTGAGGCAGTCAAATTAGCCGAAAAGCTTGTCAAGAAAGACTTAAGCAGTCTCGAAATTATTTGAAATGACCATAAAAGTCCTCCAAGCCTACCGGAGCTTTAGTAAAGAGATTTAGGAATCCGATCATATGGTTGATTTAATTGAAAGTAAGACACCGACTAAAGCTAAAAGCATCTTTGGTAAAGACTTTAGTCATCTCAATCTTATTTGAATTGGCTATAACTATCAGCCTGACCGTTAAGATGGTCTACCAAGGCCCTCAACCCCAAACGATAACTGTTGAGGCCAAAACCACAGATCTGCCCGATCGCCACTGGGGCAATGTGGGAGACATGGCGGAATGATTCACGCCTATGAATGTTGCTTAGATGTACTTCTACACAGGGAAGGCTCACCGCGGCCAAAGCATCCCGCAGGGCAATGCTGGTATGGGTATAGGCCGCTGCATTGAAAACAATGCCATGGTATTTTCCTAGGGCGCTATGGATGGCACTGACCAATTCCCCTTCACCATTGGACTGGAAAGCAGTCACCTCCACTCCTAAATTGGCACCGTCTTGCCGTAGACAAGCATCAATTTCTCCTAGGGTCAGGGAGCCGTAAATACCCGGTTCTCGCTGGCCTAGCAAATTCAAATTCGGGCCATGGAGCACCAACACCTTCCACACCGTTGACATATCCGTTTAACTTGCTAAATCCCCCTCAGTGACGGGAACGGCGATCATTGACAGGAACAGGAATTAGTTCCGGCTCCGGTTCCCCCTGGGGACCAAGCAAGCCCTCAATCAACTTCTGGGCCAGCTCTCTGAGTTTATCGAGCAGTCTTTCTAAATAGTCCATTACCAAGGACGACTCCTGTGATGATGTCTAACTGAACCCCGACGGAATAACTAAAACCGAATCTGTCCAATAAAGTCACAGTCTAAAGTTCTAGCCACAACCCTTGGGGCAAAACCCCTGGTAGTGATTCAAGGTCAAACCTTATTCGACGAAGGCTCAGGATGTATGAGGGGGCTAGGGAAATTTGCTTTTAGCCCATGGGAACAGCCTAACACAATTTTTTCGGACAGAGATCCACCGGTTTTGGGTTCATCTCAAACATAAGTGCCCAATTTTTTCCCCAGCAAAAATGTTTGGAACAGCATGGAGATACCGTATATTGGGGGGTGTCGTTTCGCCCCGGGGGTTGCCATGACAGAGGTCACTACGACTGTTCGACTAAATCCTGACCGAGAGGAACTACAAGGATTAGTGCGGGCTCAGATTGAAACTCTGCTAGAAACCTCCCAATTCGATGCTGCTAAAACTATTCTTACCCCTGTGCAACCGGCGGATATTGCCGATGTGATCGAGTCTCTCCCCAGTCGTCTACAGGTGTTAGCATTTCGTTTACTTTCCAAAAATGAGGCGATCGATGTTTATGAGCATTTAGCTCCACCAGTGCAGGAATCCTTGCTGGAAGACTTCAAGCATCCTGATGTACTGGAAATTTTCAACCAGATGTCCCCCGATGACCGGGTCAGGCTATTGGATGAACTCCCTGCCAAAGTGGTGCGACAACTGTTTAAACACCTCAGCAACGAAGAACGGACCGCAACATCTCTACTGTTGGGCTATAAACCGGAAACCGCTGGCCGGATTATGACCACAGAATACGTTTCTCTCAAGGAGGATTACACTGCCAGCCAAGCCCTAGACCGCATCCGCCACATTGCCACCAGCTTTGAAACCATTTACGTTCTTTACGTCACTGATGAGTCCCGGCGCCTCACGGGAACCCTTTCCCTGCGTAACTTGGTCATGGCCAAGCCCGAGGAATATATTGGACAAATTATGGTGCCCGATGTGGTTTCCGTCCACACCAATACAGACCAGGAGGAAGTGGCCCGGACTATCCAGCACTACGATTTTTTGGCGGTGCCCGTGGTGGATTCAGAACAGAGATTGGTGGGCATTGTCACCGTGGACGATGTGATTGATATTTTGGAGGAGGAAGCCACCGAAGATATTTACACCGCCGGGGGGGTACAGTCCCAGGGGGATGACTATTTTAAAAGTAGTTTGATGACGGTGGCTCGCAAGCGGGTGGTATGGCTATTCATTCTCTTGCTCACTAATACCCTCACCAGTCAAGTAATTCATTCTCAGGAAGATGTGTTGCAAAAAACCATCGCCTTGGCTGCTTTCATTCCTTTGTTGATCGATGCAGGGGGCAATGTGGGGGCTCAGTCTTCCACCGTGGTGATCCGGGGTTTGAATACGGAGGATGTGCGACTCACCCAGGTCTTACCAGTTATTGCTAGGGAAGGAGGAGCCGGGGCTTTATTAGGATTGATGCTGGGGATTGTGGTGACGATTTGGGCTTATTTTCTCCAGGGGGATTGGTTAGTGGCCATCACTGTGGGCAGTAGCCTGTTCATCATTTCCCTTTTGGCGGCCTTTGCAGGGGGAGGTTTGCCGTTTTTGTTTAAGTCGATGAAGTTAGATCCGGCCTTGATGTCTGCTCCTTTTATCACTACGGCGGTGGATGTGTTGGGGGTAGCTATTTATCTACTCATTGCGCGGTCTTTATTAGGTATTTGATCTGGTGCTTTTATCTCTTTGCCCCAAGCTTGAGAGACCAGGAAAGCTTTTAAAAAGCTCTCTACAAATTACAATGAGCTAATATATTTAGTCTAGTTTTTACCACTCTACTGTTTGTCTTTCCCGCACCACCCGTTCGTAAATGGCAGCGGTCTCTTCTGCTAACTTAGACCAGTTAAAACGCACGCCTAAATCTTTGTAAGCGGCTTCCACTAACTGCTTGGCTAAGGAGGGATTAGAAAGAATTTCTAGGATTCCATAGGCCAGAGAATCGGGGTTATTGGTTTGGGTGACAATGCCCGTACTATGGTGACGCACTACCTCCGCCAGCCCACCGGTATTGGACACCACCACTGGCACCCGGGCGGCAAAGCTCTCTAGGGCCACAATGCCAAAGGGCTCGTACAAACTGGGAAAAACGGCGCAATCTGCAATGGTTTGGAATTTGTCTAAATCTTCGTCGGACATGAAGCCAGTGAAGAAACAGTGTTCCCAAATGCCCAGGTTCCATGCTAGTTGCTTAAGGCGATCGGTGTTGCCCCCACCGATGATAATAAATTTGACCTGATTACCCAATGCTTCCAACACCTGGGGAGCGGCGGTTAGTAAAACTGAAATGCCTTTTTCATAGGTCATACGACCGACATAGTAGACAATTTTTTCGCCATCTTCGGCAAATTTGCGGCGAAAATTACGGTAATCAAAGTCTGGACGACGATGCTTTTTTTCCGGACGGATGCCATTGTAGATCACGTCAATTTTGTCCCAAGGGGTGCCAAAGGCCCTTTCGAGTTCATGGCGCATGTAGTTGCTACAAACGATTATCCGCCAACCGTTGTAGATCAGAATTCCTTCTTTGCCGGCAATGTAGCGCTGGGTGTCGTTGTAAAGCCCATTATAGCGGCCGTATTCCGTGGCGTGGATGGTCACCACCAGGGGAATTTTGCCATGGTGCTTAAGGTTGATAGCCGCATCCCCCACCAGCCAATCGTGGGCATGGATAACATCAAATTTTTCCTGTTCCTGGAATAGGGCTTGCCCTCTATGCTCCATGGCCCGGTTCATGTTGTCTACCCAGTGGAAAAAGTCGCTACTGGGGGGCACTGACACTCGATAAATGTAGATGCCATCCACCATTTCCTGGGACGGACTTTCCTCTGTGGCCACGGTAATTAAATGAATCTCATAGCCCTGCTGAACTAATTCTGGGTAGAGTTCTGCCACATGGCGAGCAATACCACCGACAATGCGGGGCGGGAATTCCCAGGCTAGCACCAGAATTTTCATGGCTGTGACCAATTTTTGTGAGTGCATGGAGGGGAAGACGACGATCAGGGCTGCAGGTGTCATGGGCACTCCCAAACATTATCCACAATCGTGGCGTGGTCACACTGGCTAATTTTCCTTTGGAGTGGTCAACGGCTTGAGTTTTATGGGTAGATTGCTGGCCAATGCCACATTTTCAATTTCTTCAACCCGGCAAAGATTAGCGCTAAATGTCCAGAGGCTCCACCCAACCAGTAAACTTGCCATAGGAACTTTTTCAATCTGTGTCAGGGAGGCGAGTGTGGACGATACTTACCAAGGCTATATTAATCGGGTGGCGCCCCAAACCTTGGCGATCGCCTACGAGCAACAATTGGTTAATGCCCAGGGCTCGCCCAAGTTTGACCGGGGGAAGCCGGTGCCTTTTCCTGGCTTTAGTGTGGTGACTCCCATTGCTGCCGATGATCCAGTCAACCAGGGCTTTTATGGCCATTTGACCACTGTGCAGGGACAGGTGGAAGAAATTCTGGATGGGAGCTTTGTGGCAGTGCCCCCGGAAAGCTTACACCTCACCGTAGCGGATTTGATTTGGGACGGCCCCTACCAGGCTCTGCGCCGCCATAATCCTGACTTTGAAAAACAACTCTGTAGCTGCTTGCAACACTCCTTTGCAGACCACCAACATCAATCTGGGCCATACTCAGGTTGTCAATGGCAGGTGCTGGGGCTCCTGGTATTGCCCCGTTCCCTAGGGGTGGTGTTGGTACCTCGACGGGAGGCCGACTATGAGCCAGTGATTAAAATCCGACGGGCTATTTTCCAGAATCCTACTCTGATTGGTTTGGGTATTGAGCAACAGTATCGTTACACCGCCCACATTACCCTCGGGTACTTCGACCCGGCGATCGAAAAAATACCAGATCCGGTGCAAGTTGGTGAGCAGCTAGCCGCCATCAACGACCGTTGGATTGGCCACGACCCGGAGATTTTAGATATTCATAGCCTTGAACTACGCTATTTCAGCGATATGACCCAATTCAGCCGCCATGATCACTATCCTGTTTTGAGGGCTAGCTAGGTCCATGGGGCGATCGCCAAGTTACGGGTTTTCGGCCCATATCAAGATGATTCTCCCGTTAATACACAAACTCCTTTCTGTGGACATTGCAGTGTACAGGGCCGATTTGTGGCTTCTGCATAGGTTACAGCCGGGATTTCTGGGTTTAGATGGGAAAAGAGATATTTCGTTAATCTACAGAAGTATTTACCAAAATGTCCAAATTTTCTTCCAACAATTATTCAAAACCTTTTGGCTTGACTGTTCTGTTCGGGGTATTTGCCAGCTTGGCGATCGCCGTTCCAGTGGGAGCCCAGGGCCAAAATAGTTTTGAAAATTATCGTCAGCAATGTCTCCGTCGGGTGGAGCAGGTGGGCATTAAGGGGGCAGCGGCCCAGGAAATGTGTAACTGCACCATCAATAAATTCAAGCAAAAATATTCCCTGGCGGAATTCACTAAACTCGTTCAGCAATCGGAAACCAACCAGGCGATCGCCAGACAGTTGGCGGAAGTCGGCGAAGAATGTTTGTATGAATAGATTAAATTGACCGATCTTCCAGTTCAGCCAGGGGTTTAGCTAGGGCTGAGGCCACTTCCTCTAAACAACGGCTGTCCGACACCATCCAAGCATGGACCAGCACAGGCAGAATAACTTCTCTGCCTATTTCCAGACGGGAACTGCTCGGGGGCAAGATCATCAGGTCGAAGGGAGTCCAAATCACCGTTACCTGGAGCGACCCTAGTAACTGACAATAGTCCTGGTTTAAATCCTGTAAAAATTCACTCTGCCAGGCCATTTCCCTCACTCCCCGATAGGGCAAACTATAACCCAGGAGAGTACCTTGGTTTGGAGCAGAAATGGTGATGTAACGCTTGATTCGTTCTACTCCCCCCAGCCGTTGCAAATAATAACGGGTTACTAAACCACCCATGCTAAAGCCAATTAAATCCACCGGTTGCTGGGTCCCAAATTGTCCATCAATATATTGCTTCACTTGCTCTGCCAACAATGCTAGGGAAGCACTGCCATCATTGGGCACTAGATCTAAGCAGTGAACCGACCAGCCCTCCCTGGTTAAAAAATCGACCATTGGCCCAAACTTGGCCCTAGTATCGTAAATGCCATGGACTAAAACAACGGGATGACGGTTACAAACTTCTGGCACTACCGGGTTTCACAAACTCAAAAAACGATAACTTTCGCTGAAAAAACGCTTAATCACACTTTCCCCCGCTCCCCGGAGACGGCGATTAATTTTCTTGCTTAACCGTAGACGGGTACCATCTTCGTTCCAGTGGACTTGGTCAAAAATTTGCATCAAAATACCCAATCCCCGGCCATTCTCCGACTCATCGGGGGGAAACCAGGGGGTGACACAACTGGGGCAATCAAGGGGCACATGGGAACAAGGGCAAGGACGGTCAAACCCCATACCCTGGTCAGTGATAATCCAACAATAACCTTGGGGGGACTGGCGATATTCCACTGTAATTGATTTACTGGGATTGAGGGCGTTGCCGTGGGTGGCCGCATTGACCAGAGCTTCCTGTAGGCCCAACCTGACTTCGTTATGCAAGGGCTCAGGCACGGAATTAAGCAACAAGTCGAGGATGGGATAAAGGTAGAGAGTCGAAGAAAAACTAACTTTTTGCCAATGGGATTGCCTGTGGGGAAAATTAATATTCAGCAAGCGCTCCACCTCACACTGGACTAACAGCAATCTAACAGTACTGATGGGTACCATTATAGCCGATCGCCAGGGGGGGCTGAATGTGCCCAGCGCTACCATATCCCCGAGGAATTTTGAGGTTAACCATTGACTGCCTGGAGAATAACAGCGCACTCCACATGGGCAGTTTGGGGGAAAAAGTCGCAACCCTGGGCCCAGGTTAGTTGGTAGGAACCCTCAGCACAGAGAAATTTTAAGTCCCGGGCGAGGGTGGGGGGCTGACAACTGATGTAGGCAATTTTTGCTGGGCGCTGTCGAACAATTTCCCTTAGTACTTCTGGAGTACAACCTCTGCGGGGGGGGTCGAGGAGCAGAATATCGGGAACCTCTGACAGGGTGGGTAAAAGGGTTTCTACGGTACCGGCTAAAAAGTCCACGTTGGTAATCTGATTGATCTCGGCGTTGCGTTGTCCTTGGTGCACCGAATCTTGATTGACTTCAATGGCGATCGCCTGACGAACCTGGCGGGCTAGGGGTAAGGCGAAAGTGCCCACACCGGCATAGGCATCCACCAGGAATTCAGTACCTTGTAGACTTAATGCTTGCTGTAGCCGGGTTAATAGTAACTCCGCCGCCCCACTATTGACTTGGAAAAATGTATTCGCCCCCAGGCTAAAGCTCAAATCAGCAAACTTTTCCCGACAAATGCCCCGCCCTGCAATGACGATGGTCTCCTCGCCAAAAATGCGGTTGTTGGGTTCCGGTTGAATATTTAAACAAATACCGCCCAAATCGGGATAGCGCTCCAACCATTCCCCGGCCTGTTCCTCCAAATTTGGTAAACCCTTATGGGCCGAAATCAGGGTCAGCAACATTTCCCCGGTGCGTTGGCCAATGCGTAGGCTTAGATGGCGTAATTTGCCCTGTTTTTTATCTTCGTCATAGATGGACCAACCCCGATTTTCAATATCTTTCTTCACCTCTGTCAGCAATAAATTTAGGCGATCATCTTGGACAGGACATTGGTTGATATTGACTAGGCGATGGCTACCTTTGCGGTAATAGCCGGCCTGCACCTGTCCTGTTTTAGAGCGGGCCAGGGGATAGGTGGCTTTGTTGCGGTAACCCAAGCTAACGGGGGACTTTAACAAAGGTTCCAAGGGTAATGCGGTGAAACCACCGATGCGTTCCAGGGCATCAATAATTTGTTGCTGTTTATTTTCTATTTGGAATTGATAATCCAGATGTTGCCACTGACAACCGCCGCATTTATCCGCCACGATGCAAGCAGGCCGGGTGCGCTGGGGGGAGGGCTCTAAAATTTTGAGCAATTGGGCAATGGCATAATTTTTTTTCACCCGCATTAGTCTGACTTCCAGGCGATCGCCGGGGGCAGTGTCGGGCACAAACACCACCCGTCCATCAAAACGGCCAATGCCTTCTCCCCCGTGATTAAGGCCGGTAATGGTCAGTTCCACTATGGCCCCCTGTTGCCAAAGAAGACTGGTGGCGAAATTATTATCCTGGGTCATCAAAAATTAGTTCCAATACTTGCACAGCCTTAATCACAGCCATTGTATCTTGACACCAACTCTAAAACGAAATAGCAGGTTTTGTGGCTTTTAGGCACGCTAGACACCATATTAGTGACTATGTACTTTAGTTTACATAAGCTAGATTTGTTTTGAATTTGTAAAGATTTCTTGCTGATTAGCTGCTTTCAGATCCTAAAACAAAAAATAGAGTTATAGTAGCCCCATGTTACTTTTGTTTTCATTAGATCTAATTAAAAGTCTAATTGGCATCTAACTTAACCGGGCAGCTTTATGTATTTTTTTAGCAAAAAGCTAGAAGGTTATGGGTTTACTAAATATTTTCGGCAAAATTCTAGATCTAGACATAGATGGCATTTTAGAAAGGGAAAATGAATTTCCCGTTGATGCTAGTTCTATTAATAATTCTTCTCCGCAATCTCACTCTAGACTATACTCAGCAAAAAAAATGGAAATTAAACAAATTGAAGAAAGACTCAATATTTGTATTGAGAAAATCGGTCTAGATGGAAATCAAAAGCAAATACTACTTAAAAGTATCTATGATTTAATAGTTGAAATTGAAAATGACAATAAATTGTCTATTCTGTATGAATATGAAAAGCATTATCTAGAGCTTTTGCAACAGCACAAAGATGAAATAAAATTTGCTAACTCTATTCAAGAAGATCTAAGAAGAGAACGAGCCCAGTTTTTTACTTATGGATTGAGGGAAGTTTGTGAAACTTTAAAAAACTCTGGAGTTGATGATCAAATAGCATCAACCTGGATTCAAGAATTGGTTCACAGCTACACTAAAAGTCTTGACATTAGCTCAGATTTAGCCGCAAATCAAGTAATTGACAAAATTTCAGAATTGAAAGCTGATACCAAAAATGAATTAAGAAGATCAACTCAAAAAAAGATGCCTAGCCAAAATGACGATCAGCAGTTGTGAGCCAAATAACTTTCAAGTGATTTTGAACTTGCTTGAAATGATGCGCAAAAAACTCGTTGATGATTTTATCAACGAAGAGCCGAACATATATTTACCCTGCTTTAAATATGCAGAAGATCCACAATTAATGATTCTAGCTATTGAAAAATATTTCATCACTTGGCTTGATTCTTATTGGATTTTATTGGATGAATACAACTTAAATCCTGAAAACGAAGTCGATATTAGCTCATCTGTTTACCTAGAAATTTTTGTGATAGTTTTGGAGTCATGGAATCTAAGTCAAACAAGTAAAAAATCCTCTCCACTTTTGTTGGAGATATTGAAAATTAAAATAGACAGTCTATCAGAAATGCTAAAAATTGGAGATAAATCAAAAAAATCTTATAATAAATTACAATTGCAATACGAAAAAGACAAAATTTTATTTGAAAAAGAAATTCAAAAATTGAGAGGATAAAATGGGCTTTGCATCAAAAATTTTTGGAATGTTTGACAAGATTGATGACATTGTTTATGCACCTATTAAGCTAGCAACAGATTGGGCTAGTGAGCCGCTAAAGCGATGGGAGCACCAAAGAGAAATTGAAAAAATAAATATTGATTCAAACAACAAACAGAAAGAAAAAGAAAATGACCTTAATCTTGAGTTAAAAAAACAAGAAGCTGATACGAGCTTACGAATAAAGAAAGAGACAGAAATTATAAGGATAATTACTGAAATTGAAGAATGCAGAAAAGACTTTGAATTTAAAAGGATGGAAGCTGTTTCTGAGGCTATGATGAGACTACAGCGAGAGCTTACTCAGCTTAATGTTGATGCTATTAACATGATTGGTAACATTCAACTTGGCTTAAGAAAGCAAGCTCAAGATTTAGTTTATGAAAGAACGTTAAAATACAAGGAACTACAAGATTCTGCGATGCAGGAGGCAATGCGAGATTTGAAACGTATAGAAGAAGAGTTTGGGGATAACGAGTTATCAAAGACAATTTTGATCAATGCAGTCGATAAGCGATTAGCAAATATCATTAACACAGCACATAATTTTTTGTTAGAACTTAACTCTGACATCAAATTACTGAATCAAAACATAGATATTCTAACAAGTAGTGGGCAACAGTTTATTGAAAGACATTTATCACAGTTTCATTCTTTAGGATTTTCCAAAGAAGAAATCAAAAAACTGCGTAGTAGCGATACTGATAATTTTTGATTTATTGATAGGAGCTAAGTGAGATTTTTCATAAAATCAATATTTTAACGGTTTTTTGTTCTACAATAAATTTTCGTACTCCAGTTGGGATTGTAATTGTTTGAGCAAAGCTTTGATGTCTTGGGTATGATCTTTGGGTACTACCAGGGTGACATTGCCCTCCCGCACAATCACCACATCTTTTAGACCAATGGTGGCAATCACCTGGTCATCATCACTGGCGTAAACAATACAGCCTTGGCTGGCCAAACTGACATGGTTAGCCAGATCCACGTTAGTTTCTGCGTCGGGAAAAAGTCGCTCCAACGCATTCCAATCTCCCAAGTCATCCCAACCAAAATTGGCGGGCAAAACATAGGCTAATTGGGTTTTTTCCATTAACACATAGTCAATACTTTTCTTTTCCAGTTCTTGATAACCGGCTGCACCTTTGGTTTTCAACGTAGTTAGCAATTGGGGGGCATAGTTAGCGAACTCCCCTAGTACCACCCCGGCGCGGAAAATAAACATGCCACTATTCCAACTAAACTTGCCGCTCTCCAGAAAGGTTTGGGCCGTAGCTCGGTCAGGCTTTTCGGTAAAACGGGTCACTTGATACACCGGTAAACCTCCCATTTCTCCCTGTAATGCGCCCTGCTCTATGTAGCCATAGCCGGTAGCCGGGCCTTGGGGTTTAATACCGAGGGTGACAATGGCCTCCTTTTCCTGGGCAAAGGCGATCGCCGTTCTTAGGGTTTGTTCGTAGGCGGCTTGATTCCCAATCCAGTGATCTGCGGGGAAAAAACCGATGACGGCATCTTCCCCATAGCGTTGGGCAATTTCCAAGCTAGCCCAGGCCACGGCGGGGGCCGTATCTTTCCCTTCCGGTTCCACCAGGCAATTTTCCTTGGGCAATGACGGCAATTGCTCGAAAACACCCTGTGCAATGGGGGCCGCCGTGATCACCCACAAATTTTCCCAACCCCCAGCTAGGGCAAGCAATCTTTGGGCTGTGGCCTGCAATAGACTAACCCCGGAACCATCCAGAGACAAAAACTGTTTGGGCCGTTGCTTACGGCTGAGGGGCCAAAACCTTTCTCCCTTACCACCGGCAAGAATGACGGGAATGAAAACGGGGGATGATTTGGTCATAGTAAGCAAAATTAGCTAGCCGGGCATTTTCAACGCCTAGGATACAATGGCGGGTATCCCCCTAGGCTGGAATGGCTAAGATTCGGAGGATTGCGGCGTTAGGTTACGGGCCGGGTCCCCCAACAAAACTTTATCCATGGGGCCAGCATTTAAAGTTTCCGGTAACACCTGCCAGTGTTCGGCAATTTGTTGCAACAGCCGATCCTGCTCCACTCGCAAACGGTCGAAGTTAGGGCCATTGTTGATAATGGTAAACCAGACGATGCCCCGCTCTTGGGTGGGAATGATACCCGCTAGGGCACTAACTGTGTTTAAAGTGCCGGTTTTCACCGTTAATCCCTGGGGCATACTGCGCCACTCCAATGTCCCCCGGCGATCGCGCCCCATGACGGGAAAAATATCGTCAATGCCTAGGCCATGGGGTTGTAGTTGCTGCGCTAAAACTTGATACATTTTGGTAACCGCCCGGGGGGAAAGACGGTTATCTACCCCGAGACCAGATCCGTTTTGCAGTTGAATTTCCGCCGCTGGAATCACCCCCAAGCGGGAGGTGGTTTGGGCCACGATCGCCGCTCCGCCCATGGCCTGGGCTAACATCTCAGCCATATCATTATTGCTGTAGATATTCATTTGTTTGAGCAGGGCCGCCAGGGGTAGGGATTGATGCTCTAGTAGCGGTTCTAGGTTGGGGGGTAAAACGGCCTGGGCCTTGACTGCGCCGGCAATTTTTACGGCGGGTCGGGGAGTATCCGGGGGTAAATCCCTAAAGGCTTTGTCTACCATTGCCGACCATTGACTTGCATCCACCGCCTGTGTGAATAGGGCTCCGGCGATGGCGGGGTCAGCTTTAAAATTCATGGCAAAATTCCCCACCACTACTAAATCTCCGGTTACTTCCCGGATGCCCAGTCGATTGAGGGCATTACCAACGGCGATCGCCTCTTCCCAGACAAAGAGGGGATCATTATCCCCAGCGATAAATAAATTACCCTGTAAAACCCCGTTGCGGATGGGTCCATCGGTATAAAAACGGGTGATAAAACGATGGTTGGGCTCCCATTTATCTAACGCCGCCACACTGGTGGCAATTTTGGTTAGAGAAGCGGCGGGAAAAGCACTCTCTCCCTGGTTGTAGCCTAAATAGGCCCATTCCGACTGTAACCAAATACCCTGGCGCTGGCGCTCATAACCCAAAGATTCCAGGCGATCGAGGTAATTGTCAATAATTTTGTCGATGGTGGGATCCCCTTGGGTCGGCACCGCGAAAACTTTAGCTTCTTGCCAAGCCACTTCCTGACCCACTAAGGGTTCCCCAGTGCCCCCCCAGTTGAGTAGAGCTAAAATCGTAACACCAAAGATTTTTACCATCATTAGCAAGGTTAAGGATGGAATAGGTTACCAAGGCAACACGGTACCATCCCAGCTATAGAAAGTGCCAGTATCTTCCGGCTTGACCTGTAATAAAACTGCCATTAATTGTTGAACGGTGCGTTCCACTGTGAACAACTTTTCCGGAGGAACATTTTTTTGAAATGGCTGGGACAAGGGGGTATTCGTGGTACCGGGATGGAGCAAAATTACCGCACACTGGGGGGCGACCCGACGGTATTCAATGGCCGTATTTTTCATTAACATATTCAACGCTGTTTTAGAGGATCGATAACCATACCATCCCCCCAATTGATTATCACCAATGCTCCCCACTTTAGCGGAAATGGTGGCAAAAACACTGGGGGAAGAATGGCGGAAATGGGACAAAAAATGTTTAGCTAACAATACTGGACCAATGCTATTAACGGCGAAATATTGCTGTAATTGTGATGGCCGTAAATGTCGCAAACTTTTTTCCGGTGGGGTGCCATCAATGTGGAGAATGCCCACACAATTAATTAGCCAATTAACTTCGGTTTTGCCCAATTGCTGACTGAATTGCTCAATCTGACTTTCTTCGGTAATA
Source organism: Synechocystis sp. PCC 6714 (assembly GCF_000478825.2). NCBI lineage: Bacteria > Bacillati > Cyanobacteriota > Cyanophyceae > Synechococcales > Merismopediaceae > Synechocystis > Synechocystis sp. PCC 6714. The sequence continues at coordinate 34,933 of NZ_CP007542.1, forward strand.
TCCAACGGCGCTAGGGTTAAACGATCTGGATTTTCCCTTGCTAAATCTTCCAACTCGGCGATCGCCTGACGGTAGGTGGCCCAAATTTTGACAGGGAAGGGTATTTGTTCTAAAAAGTAGCGGACAAAACCTAAACCAATGCCCCCCGATGCCCCGATAATCACCACCGTTTGCGGGTTATTTTTCTCCTGTAAATCACGGTTCGCCATATATTCTACCCATCAAACTTTAGTGTTGAAACTACTATTCATAATATTAAGGTTTATTCTTTGAAAGAATGAAAAACTAGCTTTATTCGAGAATATCTAACCTACTTAACCACTAATTAAGGATTGAGAGCATGGAGAAAGAATGGCAAGCGAGCATAAATTCCTTGGGGGTCATTAAACTGTGACAATTGCTCCAATTCCCGTTCTAGCTGTTGCCAATGGGTTTGCAAAAACGGAGGTAATGCTAGGGAGTTGACATCGTCTCCCTGGGCTAAACTCTGGCCTAAATTACTAAACAGAAGGGAGTTCAGTCCCCTAGGGGTGGGGTATTCTTGCACTTGCCATTGCTTGCCCAGCTCTGCCTTGGTTGCCGCCATGGTCACAGCCGTTTCTAATCCCCCCAATTGATCTACCAAGCCAACTTTTTGTGCTTCCAACCCTGTCCACACCCTTCCTTGGGCCACTGAATCCAAAGCGGCAGGGGTTAAATTACGGGCACTGCCAACCTTATCTAAAAAGACAGCGTAAACCTGGTCCACCGCCCTTTGGAAAATGGCTAACTCCAACTCCGTTTTAGGTTTCACACTGGAACCAACATTGGCCAATTGACCGGTGGTCACTTCATCCCAATTTAATCCTAGGCGATCGCCAAGATTTTCCACGTTAAAAAGAATGCTAAAAACCCCAATGGAACCGGTGATGGTGTTGGGTTGGGCAACAATTTTTTCCCCAGCGGTGGCAATCCAATAACCACCGGAGGCCGCCACATTACCCATGGAAATAATCACTGGTTTCTGGGCTTGTAAAAGTTCCACTTCCCGCCAGATAATATCCGCCGCACTGGCACTACCACCGGGACTATTAATCCTTAGCACCACAGCTTTAATATCGTCATCTTGGCGAATGGTTTGTAGGATTTCCCCATAGCGATCGCCACCAACACTTTCCCAGGTGCCCCTACCGTTGACAATGGAACCCTCTAGGTAAACAAGGGCTATTTTAGACTTGGATACTTGATACTGTTTTTTTTCTTTCTCCGTTTGTAAACGATGGTATTCAGTTAAGCTAATTTTTTTAAAATCTTTGTCATTGCCAGCCCCCATTTGATTGGCTTCATTGACCCAAACCCCCGCTTGTTTTAACTCTGCTAAAACCTGGTCCCAATAGGCCAGTTTGTCCACCAGTTTTTCTCTGAGGGCGGCATCAGCAAATAGGATACCCTGGTCATTGGCGATCGCCTGGAGTTGGGAAACAGTTAACTGACGATTTTCGGCTACGGTATCGAGATAAATTTGCCAAATTTGGTCTAACAATTGCTGTTGTTGTTGGCGGTTTTCCGGGCTGAGATTTTCCCTGGTATAGGCTTCCACTGCTCCTTTATAACTACCCACCCGGAGAACTTGCACCCCAATGCCCGCTTTGGCTAGGGCTCCGGTGAAGAAGATGGGCTGGGCTCCCAAGCCGTTAATTTCCAATCCCCCCATGGGATTAACTAAAATGGAGTCGGCGGTGGAAGCTAAATAGTAACCTGGCTCACTATAGTTGAGACCATAGGCAACAATCTTTTTGCCCGATTGCTTAAACTTGGCTAGGGCCTGTTGCACTTCGCTTAAATTACCGTAACCTTCTACTTGACTGCCACGGCGACCATCAATAAATATAGCCACAATGCGGTCATCTTCCGCTGCTTTTTCAATGGCATTAACCACCGTTCGTAGGGGAACTACTTCCTGTTGATTCCCCAGTAAACTTTGCCGCAGATTAATGGTGGGGCTAGTGTCCCGGATGGGAGTTGCTAGATCCAAAACCAGAGCCGTTTTTTCCTCCAACACCGGGTCTGCTTCCGTAGAAACTAGTATGAAGAGTAGCACCAGACCGCTGGCCCCCAGGCTTAGCAAAACCACAATGGCTACCAATGTTCCCAGGAAACTGGCCGCCATCTGTTGGAAAAACTTTTTCATGCTTGCTGGTTGCGTTCTAATTCCTGTAGAGCTTTACGGTCTAGTTTGATCTCAATTTGGTCGTTTTCCTTGGTGCCCAGGGCTCGGTAGGCAGACCCTAGATAGAGAGGTTTGGTTAGGCCTGGTTGGGGATGGATCAAAGTCCTAGCCCGTATAATCATTTGCTCGTTGCCATCGGTGGAAATGCGGCCTAGGGAAAAATAATTATTGGCGGCCTGCTTGAGGGTAGCCTCCACCGCTGTGGGGGATATGGTCACCGGGACACTAATTACGATCTGATTGGCCCCATTGTCGTACACTCGGTTGAACCGCACTGATCCCTCCACCGCTGGGCGGTCGAACATGCCCAATCCCAGGCCAAAAATGCCGACGGTCAGCACTGTCATAAAACTCGTAATCCCCACCAGGCGAAAGCGGAATCCCCAACGGAAAATAAACGCCACCACCATGAAGATGAAACTGGCGATTGTTACGTAGGCAGACCAACGGAGATAAATGGTAACGTCCATAGGTAGGGAGAGAATTACGTCAACAAATCTAACAGAAAATGCAGTTAGTTAACCTTCATCCCCCCGATCGCCGACGGCCAAGCTTGCTTTATTTGCCGGGGTTGGATGGTACGGGAAAATTATTTTATCGGCAACGGCCGGGGTTGGCCCATTACTTTAACCTGCTAGCCCTGCGTTTAACTCCGGGGCCTCTCCCTGACGATTGGTCGGCGATCGCCAGCGTCCTGCACCAATTAATTCAACAACAATGGGAATTAACCCGGCCCCTCTACCTCTGTGGGGAATCGTTTGGGGGTTGCCTAGCTTTGGTCTATAGCTGTTTATATCCCCAGGAGGTGGCCAAATTAATTCTGGTTAACCCCGCCACCGCCTTTGATCGTCGCCCTTGGTTACAGTGGGGCATTCCCTTACATCAATGGTTGCCTAACCCATTGCAAACGGTGACTACCCTCACGGGCCTACCCTTTTTAGCCGCCGTAGAACGGTTACAGCCCCAGGACCGCCGTCAATTGCTCAATGCCATGCGATCCATTCCCCCGGCGATCGTGGCCCAAAGACTGACCCTACTGCAAAATTTCAACCACCAGGGATTAGATCTCGGTACAATCAGCGCCCCCAGTTTAATTTTGGCCAGTCAACGGGATTTATTGCTCCCCTCCGTGGAAGAAGCCCATAAGTTGCAGGCCCATTTGCCCAAGGCCATGGTGAAAATATTGCCCCACAGCGGCCACGCCTGTTTGCTAGAAAAAGAGTTATCCCTGCAGAGAATTTTGCAAACGGCCCAATGGTTGCCGGAGCTAATTTTGCTTAACAAAAATTCATGAGCCCTGGTGGGATGGACCCTTGATTGTGGTCTGCCATTCGGACTACATTGCAAAGATTAGAGAAACTTGTTTAACAAAAAACGTCGTAATTTCTGCGACCACCACCCTATCAAAGAATCCTTTAGGAGAACCCATGAATATTGCCGTTGTGGGACTGAGCCATAAGACAGCCCCGGTGGAAATTCGCGAAAAACTCAGCATCCAAGAGGCTAAGTTAGAAGAGGCGCTGACCCATCTGCGGAGTTATCCCCACATCGAAGAAGTCACTGTCATTAGCACCTGTAACCGTCTAGAAATTTATGCAGTGGTGACGGACACGGAAAAGGGAGTGGTGGAAATTACCCAATTCCTTTCTGAAACTGGCAATATTCCCCTGGCAACCCTACGCCGTTATTTGTTTACCCTGCTCCATGAAGATGCCGTACGCCATTTGATGCGGGTGGCCGCTGGGCTGGAAAGCTTGGTGCTGGGGGAAGGGCAAATTCTCGCCCAGGTGCGTACCACCCATAAATTGGGACAAAAATATAAAGGGGTAGGTCGTCTGCTCGATCGCCTATTTAAACAAGCCATTACCGCCGGTCGTCGGGTGAGAACGGAAACGGATATCGGCACCGGGGCTGTGTCCATCAGTTCCGCGGCGGTGGAGTTGGTCCATCGTCAGGTGGATTTATCAAGCCAAAAAACCGTCATCATCGGGGCAGGAAAGATGGCCTGCTTACTGGTGAAACATCTGTTGGCCAAGGGAGCTACGGACATTACCATTGTTAACCGTTCCCAACGCCGTTCCCAGGACTTAGCGAATCAATTCCCCCAAGCCCAATTAACTCTCTGTCCCCTCACCGATATGTTTACGGCGATCGCCGCCGGGGATATTGTCTTTACCAGCACTGGGGCAACGGAACCGATTTTAAACTGTGAGAATTTGACTGGCTGTGTGGTCAACCGCAAAAGTTTAATGCTGGTGGATATTTCGGTACCCCGTAACGTGGCCGCCGATGTCCACGAAATGGAGCAGGTGCGGGCTTTTAACGTGGATGACCTCAAGGAAGTGGTGGCCCAGAACCAAGCCAGCCGCCGGCAAATGGCCAGGCAAGCAGAAGCATTACTCGAAGAGGAAATTGCCGCCTTTGACCTCTGGTGGCGATCGCTGGAAACGGTGCCCACCATCAGTTCCCTCCGTAATAAAGTGGAGGATATCCGGGAACAGGAGCTGGAAAAAGCCCTCTCCCGCCTGGGCAGTGAGTTTGCCGAAAAACACCAGGAAGTGATTGAAGCCCTCACCCGAGGCATTGTCAATAAAATTCTCCACGAACCCATGGTGCAACTGCGGGCCCAGCAGGACATTGAAGCCCGTAAACAATGCCTACGTTCATTGAAAATGCTGTTTGACCTGGAAGTGGAAGAACAGTTCGGCTAGAACTTATTTATTAATTCTCCCGATTCGCTGATTATGGGAGGCATCTAAGCTGAACCTTTTCCATCTTCTAGTTTTTAAGTACCAAAACATCGCCCCCCTGTTCTCCCCTGGAGTTTGGTCTCCTGTCCCAAAAGCTTAACCAAACTCCTAAGCTAGAATTGTCGAGGAAGACATTAGCGCCGAGGACAACTAGGCCATGGCATTGGTCCACAGCGGAGTAATTGAGAACTATATCCAACGGGTGACCGAGTTAAGTCAATCCACCCAACGTATTCCCACCAGTGCTGAACTCGAGGCGATCGCCGGGGAATTGGGCATTGAGCCGGAGGAGATCCAGGCGGCCCAAAAACAGGCCATTGACCACTTCACCAGGGCCCAGGGCTATATGCGTCTTGGATATTGGGACGATGCCATTGCAGAACTAGACGACGCCATTGCTTTTAACCCGGGGGAATCTAAGTTTTTGCTCTGTTCCGCTGAGGCTTACCTAGGCAAGTGGAAGGAATATCACCGTACCTCTGATGCGGACCAAATGCATTTGCGGGTGAGGCAATGTTTGTCCTTGGAGCCTAGTTGTGAAGAGGCCCTCAATTTACTGGGGGAATTTCGGCGGCGGCAGAGGCGCTATTTCCGCACTTTAATGGGGAGTCTGATTTTCGTGGGGGCTGTGCTCTGTGGGGGTGGGATTTACTATTTTCTCCAAGGGGGACTACCATTTGTCATCGAAGAAAAGGCTCGTTTGGAAGATTTACAGAACACCATCCAAAGCCAAAACGACACCATTGACCAATTGATTGGGGAGCAGAAAGCCCTACGGCGGGAATTTGAAGCTGCCCTAAACAACCAACTGCAAGAAAATCGTCAGAGTGGCGATCGCCTCAATAAACTTTATGCTCGCTTTAAATATCTAGAGGATAGGGTCAAAGAATATCAGAATCCCTCCACGGTGACACCGACCCCAGGCCCTACTCCCTCTCCGGCCCAGGGGAATTCGTCGCAGCCGGTGGATGGTCGCAAAAACTAATGGAAGGTAAATTCCAGAAAGCTCCCCCTAAGGCAGAGTATTCAATGCCACAGAAACGGTTCCGCACTGCTGAAAGGGAATAGGGACTTACCAAGTAGATAAAGGGTAAATATTCTTGCACTTCCATCTGCATTTGGTCGTACACTAGGCGCTGTTCTGGTCGCGGAATAATTTGCGAAGCTCTTAGGGCTAAATTGGCGATGTTTTGCTCCCAGGGAGCCACTATTTGTCCTTGTAAAGGCTGGGCGCCGGCCTGGGGATGCTGATTGAACATGTGTAAATTGCCCTTAACGTACCAAACATTGGGTATATGGGGATCGTTGCCGCCGGTTAGCCCCAAAACCACCGCATCCCACTCCAAACTGTTGCTTAATTTGTCCACCAACACGCCAAAACTGATGGGACTAAAATCTACCTGGATGCCCAATTTCCCTAAATCTTCTTGAATTTGGTTCCCCATGGCTTCCCGCACTTTATTGCCAGCATTGGTGTTGAGCACAAAGCGGACACGGTTACCCCGATCATCGAATAATTGCCGTTGATTGTTGTAGGTAAAGCCCCCGGCTTTCAGTAATGCTTGCGCCTTTTCTGGATCATAGTTATAAACTTTGACATCGGGATTAAAAAAGGGAGATTGCACAGGGATAAACGAATTTTGCTTTTCCCCCAGTCCCCGGTAAATGTTATTGACCATCCTTTCCCGGTCAATGCCATAGGCGATCGCCTGGCGGAAATTAAGATCATTAAACCAGCGGGATTTAATCGGATCTACTAGGGGTTTACCCTGGCGTTTACCTTGGTTGAGATTAAAGGTTAAATAGCTACTGGCGTAGGTGGGGCCGCCGTTATAGATGACAAAATTACCCCGTTCCTCTTCCTGTTTGAGTAGAGAAAAGGATTCCGGTTGCACAGCCAAGGAATCTAAACTGCCGGAACGAAATTGCAACAGAGAAGTATCGGTACTTTCCACAATGGCCCAGACTACCCGGGGAATGTAGGGTAAAGACTCACCGTTGGGGCCCTTTTCCCAGTAGTAAGGATTTTTACTAAAAATTACCCGTTGGCTGGTGACATAACTCTCTAACTTGTAAGGGCCATTGACGACAATTTGGTCGGGGGGAGTATTGGTACCCCAGGTACTCAAAAATAAAGGATTACCATTTTCATCGTTTTTCTCCACCGTTTCCCGGAGAATATGGGCTGGCAAAATAGGAAATTGGGCCGTGTCTAGAAAGGGAGCAAAGGGTTCTTGAATATTAAAGGCAACCTGGCGATCGCCAACTTTAGTAATCTTCGGTTCGGATTGACTTTCCCCTACCTTTAAACTGTCCCGATAATTGTTGGGAATTTTAGGATTTAAATAGAGATCGTTATAGGAAAATAGTACGTCATCTACGGTGAGGGGTTCTCCGTCAGACCAGCGTAAACCTTCCCTCAGGGTAAAGGTGATGGTCAAATTGTCCGGTGAAATTTGCCAACTTTCCGCCAGGGCTGGAGTTCTTTCCCCAGTCAGGGGATTTTCCCTAATCAGGCCCTCATAAATGTAGCCAAAAACATTGGGGGACTCCTGGGACAGCACCGCATTGAAGGTTTTTGGGTCACTCAACACAGAAAATACCACCTGGTTGCTCAATTCTGGCGAGAAACAGCCTCCTAGGGAAAAGGCAATGGCTAGGGAACAAAGCAATGGACTTAAGATGGTGATTAATTTTCGCCCCCAACGCCTATTCGAATCGTAATTTTGTTTCTGCTTCTGTTTTCCCTTGGCGATCGCCGATTTACCCCAGTCCATCCCAAATTTCTTCATTGTTCCTTACTGCTTTGTTTGCCCAATGCATAAACAGCCCCCGTGAACACCGTTAATACGCCCAAGCTAATGGACCAACTCCCCCCTAGCCCCCATTGGACGCCCCAATTACACAGGGTTCCCATGAAAAGAAAGGGCACAATGCTCATGACCGAAGCATAAAAGGCATTCTGGGCTTCCCGAGCTTCCCTGGTGCGCTCATATTCCTCCACGGAAGTGTAGAGGGAGCGTTCGGCAAAATTAAACCAGCGTTGCAATTGTTCGATCAACCAATTACGCCCACTGCCCCAGGTTAGATACAGTCCCAACGCCCAAAGGGTTGCACCGGCAATCATTGCCGTATTGATGGGAATATCGAAGGGAATCCAGTCTATGAGCATGGGGAGCGCTATTGAAGTTTTTAGGATTCTAACAAACTCCGAACTAATCTTTGCCCTAATGGAAACCACGGCGATCGCCCGTTGGGGTAAGGAAAATATCCATTGGCCCAAATATTGTTTGGGGCTTACCATTTGTCGGTTAGAATCGTTTAAACCATCTCCTGGCCAAAAAATTGGCAATAAAGCTCCATTTTGCCCCGATCGCCAAATTATAGGTGCGGCTGACTAACTCCAATTAATCACCATGAGCCAACCCAAGGAAAATCATCACTTACTGTTGGTGGACGACGATCCCAACCTGATCCTCTTGGTCAAAGATTATTTGGAGTATCAGGGTTACCAGGTCACCACCGCCGCCAACGGCCGCGAAGCCCTGGACATATTGGCAACAACGGTGCCCGATATGATTATTTGCGACGTTATGATGCCGGAAATGGACGGTTACGCCTTCATTGAGCAGGTGCGTCAAAATGCCAACATCAGTTGGATTCCAGTCATGTTTCTTTCCGCTAAGGGCCAAAGCCATAATCGAGTCAAAGGGCTAAACGTAGGGGCCGATGTATACATGGCCAAGCCCTTTGAGCCGGAGGAACTGGCCGCCCAAGTGCAATCTTCCCTCCGTCAAGCCGATCGCCTACTGCGGCATCAAAACCATTCCCTAGAGGACAATTCCCGGGTACAGGTGGCGAGGGATGTGGAACTAACCCCCACAGAGACTAGGGTGATTCAGTTGGTGGCCCAGGGCCTAGCCAATCGAGAAATCGCAGACCAGTTAAAAGTCAGTCAACGCACCATCGAAAGTCATGTCTCAAATATGTTAAACAAGACAGGACTCCATAACCGCACCGAGTTGGCCCGTTGGGCTATTCAAAAAAGTATTGCTTGAGATTTTGCCGCCGGTATGGCGGTGGGTTATAACAACGCAAAAAAAAATACCCATGACTGATATCCCCCCTTGCTTGAAAAAGAGTCTGGGCCTGATTTGTGCCAGCTTGCTCAGTTTACCTGGGTTGTCCGTGGCCGCCTGGGCGGGATCTTTGGAATATTGGAAATTCGATTTACGGGATAGTCGCCTAGACATTATCACCGATAAAGATGTAAGTCCCCAAGTGAACGTACTCCGGAATCCAACCCGGGTAGTGGTGGATTTACCGGGCATTGAGCACCGGGGCCCCACCGTTTATAAGCCCCTGACCCAATACGTGAGGGAAGCTAGGGTTGGTCGATGGAATAATAACTCCACCCGCATTGTCTTGGAGTTGACGGAACCCTTTACTGTCAAGCCTTGGGAAGTGCAAGTCCGGGGTCTGGCTCCCAACCGTTGGTATGCCCGCTTACCCACTATTCTCCAGCCCTCGGAGTATAGTTTGCCCCAGGATACGGTGGCGGTGAATGTGCCGGCCCCGGCTCCCCGGCCCCTACGACGTTTTACGGTGGTTTTGGATGCGGGCCATGGGGGCAGAGATCCAGGGGCGATCGGACAACGGGGCATACGGGAAAAAGATGTGGTGCTGGCCATCACTAGGGGAGTGGCCAGGGAGTTGGAAAAACAGGGCATTGGCGTGGTCATGACCCGTAACAATGATGTTTTTGTTTCTCTTCAGGGACGGGTACAAAGGGCTTCTGCGGCCCGGGGCGATATTTTTGTTAGCATCCATGCCAATTCAGTCGGCCTAGGACGGCCAGAAGTGAATGGGGTGGAAACCTATTATTTTCAAACGGGCAGGGCTTTAGCCCAGAGTATCCACCGCAGTATCCTACAACGGCTCAATGTCCGCGATCGCCGGGTGAGACAAGCTCGGTTCTATGTTTTACGCAACACTTCCATGCCCTCTACCCTAGTGGAGGTGGGTTTCGTTACGGGTAGTCAAGATAGCCAAAACCTCAGTAATCCCCGTTTTCAACAGCAAATGGCCGAGGCGATCGCCGCCGGTATCGTACAGTATTTGAAGTAAGTTTAGCTGCGATTGAAGGCGAATGTTTTCCCCCGACCCTGTGCTCCCCGACGATGGCCAGCATCCCTGGCGCTATCGACTAGACCAATTTACCAAGGAAGAACAAACTGCCTTAGCGGCCCTAGCCTGGGGCTTTTATCAGCAATGGCCAGAAAAAGAACAGTATTTAGGGTTAGACCTCCATCCCCAAGCCCATTTTATTAGCTGTGCCCCAGCGGCGATCGCCCAACTTAATGACCAGGTTAACGGCCGTATCCAAGAGATGGTGGGCATCTTAAATGGTTACGATCCCGCCACAGAAGTGGCCATTTTCGTCATTGGCCCCACCCAGTTTAAATTGCTCTTTTTCCAACCAATCCCCAGCCCTAGGGATTGTTTCTCCAAACTAGGCCTGACCATTGAAGATCTCAAAGACAAGCTGGAAAAAACTTTGCAAGAAAAACTTGTTTAATTGTTTAGTGGGAAGAAGTTAAAAACGACCAGTGGACCTAATTAGTTCCAGATTAGTACCTGGGTTGGTAAATACTTGGGTATTGCCCCCCGCATCGCGGCAAACAGAACCATTATCAGATTGAAAAACGGTAAAACGATCATTAACCTGGCACAACTTAATCGATTCACTGCCTGCCATTTCCTCCATAGCCTTGCGGTTGGGGGCGACTCCGTCCCGAATTTTAAAATAGGTAAAGGCATTGTCGGAGTAAACTACGCATTCTCCGGGTTCCAACACCCACCAGCCTTCACTCACCCAAACCCCATTCTGGTTTTCATAGCCCTGGGCCATGGACAAATTGGTATTGAGATAGTTACAGCTTTTCCCCGCCAGGGCTGGGGCCGGAGTGAAAATTGCGCCCACCAACGCCGTTCCTAAAGCCATTACCGTCGCAGACAACAATCCTTTACTAACCATAAAAACTCCTCAGACCACAAAAATTGTTAACGCCAATCTTACTAGAACTGGGTTGGCTTTGCCCACGCCAATCGTTGGGTTTCTCACACAGAAAAACAGTGTCTGTGCACTAAGCTGGGCGGGGCGTAACGGACAATACGGAAATTGTCGCCCCGAAAGTTGAAAATGGTCATGACATCGACATAATTAACGGCGATCGCCTAAATTACTAGAGTTAGGAGCGGCCTGGCCGTTGCGATTTTTTCTTTTGTGTGAGGAGTTAGGATTATGCCGTTTAACCCCCAGGTTGTGACCAGGGATGTTTTCCGTCCCCAGGGTACCTTGAGTGCCGCTGTCACCGCAGACTTTCAAGCCGATTTACAAAGCTGGTTAGCCGCCACCCCAAGTTCATTGCTGGTGATCGACTTTAGCCAAGTCGATTTCCTCGATAGTGCCATTTTGGTGGTCCTGATCAATGCCTACAAGGAACTCCAAAGCCAAAAGAGAACGCTGATGCTGAGTGGTGTTTCACCGGAACTGAAAATTATTTTTGAGTTGACCCAACTAAATCAAATTTTTTCCATCCACGGCAGTCCTGAAGCCGCCTTCACTAGTTTAGAAAATTTGTCCTTGGCTGCTTAGGTTGATCCGCACTGCATTGGTATCAATGGGAAACACTGATTCGCCAATCTCGGTCAATTCTTATCAGTTTTGATGGGGCTGAATGGACTTTGGGCACTAAAATCTAGGTAGTCTCCCTGGTTCATTGTCATTTTTTGCCATCGTGTCTTCCCCGAAAAGCAAAGCTATCACCGTTCGCCCAAATCCACCTCTGTCCCCTAGACTGGCCGCAGAGGAAAAGTTTAAGCAGGAGAAACTTCACGATACGGAGCTACTGTTGCAAAATATGTTTATCCGAGAGGAAGCCACTGTCAAATTAATTTTCGATTCCCTCTACGACATCGGCGCCATCAACATAATCAATAAAAAGTTTCCTTTCCCTCCCCTCAACCGCTTGCTCAAATCCATTGTGGGGGTACCAAAACCCATTGCCAAAATCCTGCTATTTCGTTGGTTTGTGGCCAATTGTCCTGGTCTACTCACCAATTGGCTCTACAGTAAAGTCCGTTTCAAGTAGGGAACAGGTTAAACCATGGCGGTTTCCCATAGATACCAGCGACAAAAGTTTAGACTTGGACAAAAGTATTCTGTCCTATGGCTTCTGGTTTGGGCCGCTACAGTTAATGTTTTCTCCCTGACCTCTGGTTTAGCCCAATCTCCGACCCTACCTCCCCCCGACGACATTCCCGAAGAAATCTTGCGTACGGAAATCATCCTCGAAGGGCGATCGCCTGTGGATGGGGAACCGCTAACGGCAACGGAGTATACAGAGTTAATGGAAGCCTTGGCAGAAAACCCCAATCCGCCCCAACTAAGCCCCAGAATTCGCCATCTGGTCTTTTTGCTGAAGGTAAGAAAATTTTTCCGGACTTTGCTTCCGTTCCTTTGATTTTTTGGTATCCCAAGGATAAAACTATTCCAAGAGTAGAGTGTCCTTAGTTTTTTCCCGACGCCTCTTTTCCTTATCTTGATACTCTTGGACGCAACCATCCTGCTCCACCATCACACAACTAAGGTAATCAGTAATCTCCACCAATCCAGCCCTCAAAGCCTTACCCACTGGGGCTTTTGCCTCACTTTGATTGTCTTGACCTGTATTGACGATACCTAAAATATTGACGTTGTTAGCAGAACTGGCGGCGGTGTCGGTGGCGCGACCCTCTACGGTTCTGGCATATACCACTTCCCCAGTGGTGCTATCAACTACCCGCAGATCAATGGCGACATAGGCTTCCTGTTTGGCTTGACGCTCGCTGTTGCCAATGCTGAAAAGTCCCAGGTTAAGTCCGAAGTTGTTGCCCCCAGACTCCGAACTTACGCCCTCTTGATAGGCGGTAACTCTGCCTAAGACGATGTATTGGGCCCCCGTTAATTGTCCTTTTTGGGCTGAAGTTTCTGGCCTGGTTAGTCCTAATTCTGCTAATTCTTGCTCCGACAGAACACTGCCCAAATTTTGCCTTTCTACCACTTGAAAATTACCAGTGGAGGTCAGTTCATTGCTGAGGGCATCGGCGAGTTCACGGGAAGTGTTACCAGTCCACCACCACCAACTCATGTTGGTATCATTTTTAAATTCCGGTACAGAAATAGTGGGCTTGCTCTGGGCTTGGGCAGTCAAGTTTCCGGAGCATATCCCCGTCAGTATCAACAAAAATGGTAGGGCCTTCGAGGCCAATGAAACCGCTAATCTGTCCACGTTTTGGGCTGCCATAGTATTTCTATCTGTCTTTTACCCAAGGCTACAGTAGTAGTGAGACACCAGTCAATAGGCGTTGCTGCCCTGGTTAACGCTAACTTTTGCGGGGCGATCGGACAAGTATTTCCCTGGGTATTTAGCCCAATAATTGCCGTCGTTTTTGCTCAAATTCATATTCCGTCAACAGCCCTTCTAGTCGCAACTGTTCCAACTCTCGCATTGCTTCGGCCATGGTGATTACCTGTTGGGATGGTTGTAGACTATGCCCACTCTGTTGCCAATTTCCCTCCAGTGCGTTGAATTGGCGATTAAATTCCTCCTCTCCCTGGACAAAGTACCAGACTGCATCGATGGCGCAAGCAATTCTGGGTATGGGAGTATTCCACAATAGCCAATAGACCCCCGCCCAAATCGGTTGGCCCAAGTAGAGTTTGTGTAATCCAGCGATGGGCCAGGGCAGTACCGCCGATATCACCGCCAAGGCGATCGCCCAGTAGCGACGTTTCGGCAAAGATAGGAGAGGACTTAGCAAGGACATAGTGGCAATTCTGAATGAATTCTGAAGACAGGTTAAATTTCAGTCCCAATCAATTACCCCATCGGTGGTCAGGCATCGTTAATTCCCTTTGGCTACAGGGCCAGGTGACCGATAATAGGGCTGGCGATCAGCTTAAAATTCGGAAAACCGTATTTTACCGGGGAAAAATAAACTTTTACAATGGGGATGGCGGCCGTGGTGCCAACAACGTTAGGAACAAAGAGTGAATTTACTCCCCTTTGGTTCCCCTGTAAACCAGCAATTACTCCGTTAGCCTAATTAACCTATTCGTTAGTTTTGGTTAGCTCAGACCTAACTCTAATTTAATTAAAATTTAGCTAGTCTGACTTTCCGCTTTTTATTTTGATTATTTTTAAATCTTCTTATGGATAATTTTGGATAATTTAAGTTGATTGTTGGTTGATTGCTTAGATGGGGGTTCAAACCATTGCCAAATCGATCATTTACTTACTGTCTAGCCTTTTTCTATGTCTAGCAGTAATACTCACCGATGTTTATTCCAGAGGTCACAACCATGAGTTTTTTTGATTCAGATATCATTCAACAGGAAGCCAAACAGTTGTTTGAAGACTATCAATCTTTGACCAAATTGGGCAGTGATTATGGCAAATTTGATCGGGACGGCAAAATAATTTTTATTGAGCAGATGGAAGCCCTAATGGACCGCTACAAAGTTTTTATGAAACGCTTCGAACTTTCTGACGATTTCATGGCTAAAATGACCGTGGAACAAATGAAAACCCAACTGGGGCAGTTTGGTATGTCACCCCAACAAATGTTCGACCAAATGAATTTCACCCTAGAAAGGATGAAGGCCGAAATTCGTTAGATCCTCCCCGCCCGAGTCACCTAGCCAGACGTTCCCCCCAATGTCAGAATGGTGAAAGTAGGTTCCCCGTAATAATTGCGAGAACTATGCCCACCCTGGATCTTTTGGGTTTTCCTCACCATTATCAGCAATCTGGCTTTGGCCAGCGGGGGTCTGGCCCCACCCTAGTTTTTGTCCATGGTTGGCTCCTCAGTCACCATTATTGGTTGCCCCTGATGGAACTGCTGTCTGGGCAATATTCCTGTGTAGGCTATGATCTGAGGGGCTTTGGTGCCTCCCAGAGTCCTGACCACTGCCGCCCAAACTACGATCTAGAAGCCTACGGCCGAGATTTGATCGATTTATTGGAGAAACTGAACATCGAGCAAGCCTGGTTAGTGGGCCATTCCCTTGGGGGCAGTGTGGCCATTTGGGCAGCTCACCTCTGTCCGGAGCGGGTTAAAGGAGTGATTTGTCTAAATGCAGGAGGCGGTATTTACCTCAAGGAAGAGTTTGAAAAGTTTCGCTCTGCCGGGGAAAAGTTGTTAGATTTTCGTCCCCCCTGGTTAGCCAAGTTACCCTTGCTAGATTTGGCTTTCGGCCGGTTCATGGTGCGTAAACCCCTGGGGAGGCAGTGGGGGCGGCAGAGATTATTGGATTTTCTGCGAGCTGATGATCGGGCAGCTAGAGGTTCGCTATTGGAAAGTACCACCGAAGCGGCGGTGCATTTATTGCCCAAATTGGTAGCGGAATTACCCCAGCCTATGTATTTTTTGGCGGGAAAAAATGACCGGGTAATGGAATTGCAATACGTCAAATATCTGGCCAGTTTCCATAGTTTGTTCGCTGAGCTGGGGAAAAATGTGGTGGAGATAGAAGACTGTGGTCATTTTGCCATGCTAGAACAGTTGCCATTGGTGGCAAATAAATTGCAGCAAATTGTAGGGACTACCTTGTGAATTTCAGCATTGTTAAAGGTATTGATAGCTGAACCAATGGCTGAAAAAGTATCATAGATGATCGTTACCCTAGTTTTTTGCCAATGAATTTAGCCATCATCAAAGCGACTCTGCCGGAATTAATTAGCCGTTACCAATCCCAAGCAGACTTTATCAGTATTCGCTTGGAGCAATCCGAGGGTACCCAAATTAGTCTACGGGGAGCGCAGGTGGAAACCCTTAGTGAAGGCATTGCCATGGGCGGCCAGGTGCGGGTTTGCCATCAAGGAGGTTGGGGCTTTGCTAGTTTCAATCGTTGGGAACAGTTACATCAAAGACTAGAAGAGGCGATCGCCGCCGCCAGATTAATTGGGGACGATGAAACCCTGTTGGCCCCCATTGATCCGATTCAACAAACATTCATTAATCCTTTGACAGGCAAGGATCCCCGCCAGATTGGTTTAGCTGATAAAAAAGCCCTCTGTGACCACTACAATGACCTGCTCCGGAGCACTAGCGACAAAATTACCACTACCCATGTGCGCTACAGCGATAGCCAGCAGACAGTGTTGCTAGCTACTTCGGAAGGCACTCTGTTGGAACAATGTTGGTGGGATTTGGAAATGCGTTTTGCGGCTACTGCTAAAGATGGTAACGGCGTTCAAGTGGGCAGGGAAACCACTGGCTCCCGCCGGGGCTACGGGGACTTGGAAAATTTAGACCAGGTGGTGCAGGGGGCAGCCAAACGGGCAGTGAAAGCATTAAATTTGCCCACAGTGCAGGGAAAAACTTATCCGGTGGTAATTGACCCCATTTTGACGGGGCTATTTGTCCATGAAGCCTTTGGCCATCTGTCCGAAGCGGATATGCTCTACGAAAATCCCGACTTTTTGGAAGTGATGAGTTTGGGTCGGCGCTTTGGGCCGCCGGAGTTACAGATTTTCGATGGAGCGGCTCCACCGGGGCACCGGGGCAGTTATGGTTTTGACGACGAAGGGGTGCCTGCTGGTACGACCCAGTTGATTAAAGATGGGCAATTGGTGGCCAGGCTCCATTCCAGGGAAACGGCGGGGAAATTGGGGGAACAGCCCACTGGAAACGCCCGCTGCTTGAACTACCACTATCCCCCCATTGTGCGGATGACCAATACGTGGATTGGCCGGGGAGAAACCCCGGTGGCCAATTTGTTCGATGGCATTGATGAAGGGGTGTACGCCAAAAATTGGCTGGGGGGTATGACCAATGGGGAAATGTTCACCTTTAGTGCGGGGGAAGCTTGGATGATTCGCAATGGCCGGCTAGCGGAACCGGTCAAGGATGTCACCCTCTCCGGGAATGTGTTTAAAACCCTGGCTAACATCGAGGCGATCGCCGACGACTTTTATTGGGATGAGTCCGGGGGTTGTGGCAAAGGGGGCCAAAATGGTTTAGCCGTGGGTTGTGGTGGCCCCAGTTTACGCATCCGGGACGTGGTGGTGGGGGGTGATGTCGCCTAGACCCCTGCTTTTTCCGACTTTTGGGGGCAGATGATGCCTCCCCCTAGCACCCGATCGCCATCGTAGAGCACTGCGGCCTGGCCGGGGGTGATGCCAAATTGGGGTTGATCAAATACCAGTTTCACCTGTTGATCATCCCAGGGAATAGCATTGACCGTCACCGGAGCAGAACGGTAACGCACCTGCACTTCACAACGAATGGGTGCTGTCGGCTCTGGAATGGAAACCCAATTGAGCCTTTGTACGTAGCATTCTCCACTGCCCGCACTCTGGCGATCGCCGACAATGACCCGATTCATCACCGGATCGAGCTTAACCACGTATAACGGTTCCGCGGCCGCAATGCCCAGTCCCTTCCGTTGGCCAATGGTGTAGTGATGAATGCCCTCATGGTGTCCCAACACCGCTCCGGACAGGTCAACAATTTCCCCCGCTTTGGGGGCAATGTATTTGTCCAAAAAGTCCCGCATGGAGCCATGGGCCTCAATCAGGCATAAATCCTGGCTATCTTTTTTTTCCGCCGTGCTGAGGTCAAATTCCGCCGCCAACTGTCTGGTCACAGTCTTCGTTTGCTCCCCCAGGGGGAAGAGGGTGGCCGCTAAAATTTCCTGGGACAGGTCATAGAGAAAGTAGGATTGATCCTTCTGGCGATCGACCGCCCTTAACAACTCATAGCGTTGACTTTCTTGGTTTAAGCAAATGCGGGCATAGTGCCCCGTGGCAATTTTATCGATGCCGAGGGACTGCTGAGCATATTGCAGCATGGGGCCAAATTTAACCGCCTTATTGCATTGGGAACAGGGTAATGGGGTCACTCCCTCGCCGTAGCCTTGCACCAGATAATCAATAATGTGATTTTGAAATAAATCCCTGGTGTCCACAATTTCGTGGGGTACCCCCAACTGCTCACAAATGGAAGCCGCATCCACTAGCCCTTCCGAACAGCATTGACCCTTACCCTTCATTAACCAGAGGGTCACCCCTACCACGGCATAACCCTGACGGTGCAACAGGGCCGCCGCCACCGAACTATCTACCCCACCGGATAGTCCCACCACTACTTTCTGCGTCATTGCTGATTTACTCTGCGCTCCAAATTGACAAGGGTTGCTCTAACAAATAGACCCTAACCCAGCTTAACCTAGAAAAACTACCGCTAAAAACCACAAAGACAAATAAAACTTAGGAACTTATGGCTGAAGGCGATCAATGCCACTGACAAGGTTTTTGGCGTTCTAATCATTAGGGAAAAAAGATTTTAGTCACAGCCCTTGCGACAGTATCCCATTGTAAGGTACACTGTGTACCAAATGTGACGGATATATGTCTATGCGGTCTTATGCTTTTTGGAACAATAAAGGTGGTACGGGAAAAACATCACTCATTTTCCAAACCATTCTCGCCTACGCAAAAATACACCCTGACAAACAAATACTGGTTCTTGACCTTTGTCCACAAGCAAATCTCTCTGAGCTGATGCTAGGAGGGCTTGTTGGTGGAGGGAGCCAAAGACTATTACAAATTCAAGGGCAAACACCTCGTGCAACAGTTGGTGGATACTTCCAAATGAGGCTTCCACAGCCATATTCACCACCAAATTTTAATCCGCTAGATTTTATTATTAGTCCGCAGACACTGAACTCAAATGTCGAAGTGAATGTTTCTTTACTGGCAGGAGATCCCTTACTTGAACTTCAAGCAACAGCAATTTCCACTTTAGCAAACACTCAAATTCCTGGATCAAATTCATGGCTGGCTGTAATTGATTGGCTAAGAGATTTTTTGTCACCAATTTCACAAACGTTTGATACTGTTTTTATTGATTGTAATCCTAGTTTTTCAATTTAT
This sequence comes from Synechocystis sp. PCC 6714, assembly GCF_000478825.2. Lineage (NCBI taxonomy): Bacteria > Bacillati > Cyanobacteriota > Cyanophyceae > Synechococcales > Merismopediaceae > Synechocystis > Synechocystis sp. PCC 6714. The sequence goes on from NZ_CP007542.1 coordinate 53,874, forward strand.
ACTCAGATTGCACTTTCGGTCGCTGATTATTTAATTTTGCCTGTTATGGCTGATGATTCATCTAGAAGAGCACTCCAAAATGCATTTTCACTAGTCTACGGTCTACGGCTCCCTTCACCCATTTATGCACAACATTCTTTTTCTGACAAACTTGAGAGAGCAGAAAGAGAATTACCCAAAATTCATACAATTGTAAAAAATAGACTCACTCAATATATGGGGCCAGCTTCAGCCTATTCTGCCGTACTTAATACAATTGATACACAAGTTAGCCAATTAATGGTTAGCAATCCCAGATTGTTTGAATTTAATTCAATCGGTGCAATGATAGAGGACATGAGAGATTTTGGAACAACCGGTGTAGTTGCATTTGCCCGTGGTCAGTCTTTCCAGGATTTAACAGCAGGACGCCACAACATTAGTGGTCGGCGTGTACAAGTCAGAGAATCATATAGGAAAGATGCCGTTGATGCGCTCCAAAAACTAGTTGTTCGAATTTGATTTGATCTTATCAATTTACTATTTATTATTGGAATTAACTTATGTTAAATAATTCCTGTAGTTGTACTTAATTAGGATTAAATAGTTGGTTAATTCTTTCACTTCCTCATCATCATTTTAAGGATAACAACTATACCGATAAACCTAAAATCATCCCCGATTGAGGGGAAAGATTTAAAAGCAAACCCGACGGATGACTTTGGAATTCTGTGGCAACGTTAATAGTAAAGACAGTTTCAATTAACTGTGAATCTAGAACTTCGAGAGGCAGAGAGATTGCCACATCCTTATCCCCTGGGTTAACTGCGACAATTAAGATTTCATCGCCATATTGTCGCTGAAAAACATAGCCCATACCTTCCATGGCGAGAATTTTGTAATCCCCCAGTTGTAAACATTGATAACGATGGCGCAGGGCAGTCAGTTGTTGATAGAATTCTCGGCAATTCAAATCCCAATCAGTTTTTGCAGGAAAAACACGGCGGCAATCGGGATCGGCTCCCCCTGCTAAGCCCACTTCGTCAGCGTAGTAAACACAGGGAGCCCCGGGAAAGGTAAACATCAACAGGAGGGCTAGGTCAACGCTCCGGCGATCACCATTGGCCAGGGTTAATAGTCGGGCCGTGTCATGGCTATTGAGCAAATTCAATTGGGTTAACTGGATTTCCCAGGGATGCCGTTGCAGCAGTTGGCTAATTTTTTCCCCATAGGCTTCGGCGGTTAAGGCCGGGTAGGGGCGGTATTCTTCCCCTCGTAGATACTCTTTTTGCAGGCGATCGCCAATGGTGAAAGCCACGGTAGGTTCGGTGAATCGATAATTCATCACGCCATCAAATTGGTCTCCACCTAACCAGGGGCTAGCATCGCGCCAAATTTCTCCGACAATGTAGGCTTCGGGATTAATGGCCTTGACCCGGCGGCGAAATTCCTGCCAAAATCCTGCCGCTTTGACACAATCGGGCACATCCAAGCGCCAACCATCAATGCCTTGGGCAATCCAATATTCCCCCACTCGCATAATATATTCCCGCACGTCGGGATTATCGTGGTTAAACTGCGGCAATGCCCGCAAATCTACCCAACCCCGGTAATTGGCCGGTAGGGAACCGTCGTAGGCTGATAGGGGCCAATCTTCGATGTAAAACCAATCTAACCAGGGAGAATGGGGACCATTTTCCAAAATATCGTTGAAAAAGAAGAAACCCCGGCTGGCATGGTTAAATACTCCATCCAGTACCACTTTCATCCCCCGGCCATGGGCGGCGGCCAGTAGGGCTTGGAGCGCTTCGTTGCCCCCCAGCAGGGGATCCACTTGGTAATAGTCATGGGTGTGGTAACGGTGGTTACAGGCGGACTGGAAAATGGGGGTCAAATACAGAGCAGTAATGCCCAAATCCTGCAGATAATCTAAATGTTCGATCACGCCCCAGAGGTTCCCCCCTTTATAGCCCTCCACCGTTGGTGGTGTATCCCATGGTTCTAGCTTTGGTTGTTGAGCGACGGCGATCGCCTGTTGTTGGCCGATGGCGAAACGATCCGGAAAAATTTGATAGAAAACAGCTTTTTTAACCCAATCCGGGGTAATAACCATGGTGATTCTAGTCCTTGTTAATAATTTGTTAATATTTCCGCTGATGTAATGGTGGGGAACAGGTTTTTAAAGTCAATTTTTCGATAAACTGGAAACTCAGTTTTCCCCCAGGCCATTCCTATGCTCCGACTCGAACACATCCGCAAAATTTATCCCACCGGCGAAGTTCTTAAAGATGTGAACTGGGAAGTTAAACCAGAGGAACGGGTAGGCCTGGTGGGGGTCAACGGGGCCGGAAAATCCACCCAACTCAAGATCATTATGGGGGAAGTGGAGGCCACTGCGGGGGAAATTATTCGCCCATCTGCCCTGAAAATTGCCCATTTAACCCAGGAATTTGACGTTACCCCCAGCCGTACTTTGCGGGAGGAAATGTGGACGGTATTCACTGAAGCGAACCAGGTTCAGGATGCCATGCACCATGTACATCAGCAAATGGAAGTGGCCGATGCGGAAACCCTTGAAGATTTAATTCACAAATTAGATAAATTACAGCGGCAATTTGAAGCCCTGGATGGTTACCGTTTAGAGTCGCAAATTGAGCGAATTTTGCCAGAAATTGGTTTTGAACCGGAGGACGGCGATCGCCTGGTGAGTTCTTTTAGTGGCGGTTGGCAGATGCGGATCAGTTTGGGCAAAATTCTACTGCAGGAGCCGGATTTATTACTGCTGGACGAACCAACAAATCATTTAGATTTGGAAACCATTGAATGGTTAGAAATTTATCTCAAGGGCTTAAAAACCCCCATGGTGATTATTTCCCATGACCGGGAATTTTTAGACCGCCTTTGTACCAAAATTGTGGAAACCGAACGGGGGATATCCACCACCTATTTGGGCAATTATTCCAGTTACCTAGTGCAAAAAGAGGAAGGTAACCTCGCCCTGGCCAGCGCCTACGAACATCAACAAAAGGCCCTGGCCAAACAACAGGCTTTTGTGGATAAATTCCGGGCCAGTGCCACCCGTAGCACCCAAGCTAAAAGCCGGGAAAAACAACTGGAAAAGATTGAACGGGTAGAAGCCCCTCTAGGTGGAGTAAAGACCCTTAAATTTCATTTTCCCTCCGCCCCCCGCAGTGGCCGGCAAGTGGCGTTAATTGAAGACATCTCCCATTCCTACAACGATAAGCTACTGTTTCTCGGTGCTAATTTAGAAATTGAACGGGGCGATCGCATTGCTTTTCTTGGCCCCAACGGTTGCGGTAAATCGACTTTATTACGGATGATTATGGGCATGGAATTGCCGGACGAAGGGCAGATTAAACTGGGGGACCATAACATTTTGCCCGGTTACTTTGAGCAAAACCAAGCGGAAGCTTTGGATTTACAAAAAACTGTTATGGAGACAATCCATGACGAAGTGCCTGATTGGAAAAATGAAGAAGTGCGGACTCTATTGGGACGATTTCTTTTTTCTGGGGAAACGGTGTTTAAAAAAGTGGCCGCCCTCAGTGGTGGAGAAAAGGCCCGTTTAGCCCTGGCAAAAATGTTGCTCACACCGGCCAACTTTTTAATCCTGGATGAGCCAACTAATCACTTAGATATTCCCGCCAAAGAAATGTTGGAGGAAGCATTACAAGAATATGAAGGCACCGTGGTGCTAGTTTCCCACGACCGTTATTTTATTTCCCGGGTGGCTAATAAAATAGTAGAAATTCGGGATGGAGAACTGGTGGTGTACAACGGTGATTATCACTACTATTTGGAAAAATTAGAAGCGGAAAAAGCGGAAGAAAAACGTCGCCTGGCCGCCGAACAAGCCGCTAAAAAACAGGCGGAAAAACGAGCTAAACAAGCCGGCAAAAAGGCAGAACAAAAAAGCAAAAAGGTCATTGCTCCTTAGCTTCTATTTGCAAAGTTTTAGTTCGCTTCTTAAATCACCCAATATTGGTAAACTTTTACTTAGCCTCCCCTCCCAAGAGAAACCCATTGGTCACTCCCAAATTGTTTAGGCTAATTCCCTGTTTTTTGGGAGAGGTTGATTCTATACAGTGCGGTAAGAGTAGTGCTTGAGGTGAATGGCTTCTCGCACTACATCCAATAGCTTTCGAGGGGGCATAGTTCATTTAAGGGTACGTTAATTGACATAACGCACCTTTCGGAATGATGTATGGAAAACTTCTGGCGATCGCTCTTTATCGCAGTGATATATGCAGATTTTCTTAAAAAAATGCGTATTTGGCCTGACATACGGAAATTTTTCGTATAATCCTTAGTTGTACCGCTTAAACTACGGACAGCAACTAAAAGTCTATTGGCAGGACAGCTATCTTTAAGATCATGATACTCAGCAAAAAGCAATTGAAGCTACTGGTAGAGAGGTAGCTTATTAATTTAAACTAGATCTATAGCAGTTATTTTAGGGCGTACAGCATATTTTGATGAACTTGCCTGAGTTTGAGCGTGTAATTTACAAGCACAACCCTCTTGTGGAGGTTGTGTGTCAATTGCGCTTTCCTACCATACTCAAAATTTCTCATCAAGAGCCAGTTGAGTTTCAAGATATGATTAGGTTTAAATACCCACTTTTTGAAACAACCAGAGCACAACTACCACCAGAGATCTCACAAGTTGTACAACAACTGGGACTACCTCTGCAAAGTGACACTGCATATAGCTTTAAATCAGAAGATCAGAGATGGAGCATTTCTATCACTAAAGATTTCATTGCTATAACTACTGTCTCATATGAGCGGTACGAGCAGTTCAAACAGCGCTTAGAGGAAGTTTTGGAGATTTTTGAAAGTATTTATAAACCATCTTTGTACACAAGAATTGGGCTCCGTTATCAAGATTTAATTATCCGCTCAAAACTTGGAATTGAAGATAAGGATTGGTCAGAATTAATTGCTAAGCATATCGCTTCGGAATTATATGAGCCAAATCTTTCCTCCTCAATTCAAACAATAGTGAAGAGTTTAGTTTTGAAAACAGAAGGTGGACAGATCAATTTAAATCATGGATTAGTTAATGTTAAAGAGCCACAAAAAAACAATGATGAGATCGCTTACTTGTTTGATTCTGATTTTTATACAGAACAAAAGATAGGGGGAAAGAGAGATGTCTGGAACGTACTCAATCAATTCAACCAGTCTGCCGGGAGGCTCTTTAGGTGGAGTATCACAGATACCCTCCACAATGCCATGCAACCTCAACCACTTGAATCAGAAGTATAGTCAAACTTCATCAGGTGCTGCCCTAAACAATGTAATTTTTGATAGAGAGAATGGTAAAGCTATTGTAATTCAGTATCCTTCTTTTGATTTGATGATGTCTGACTCATCTTTATCTTTTCGAACTGATTCATATCGTTTGTCACCAGACAAGTTAATGCTACTGCTAAAATGCTTGCTTCTTATTCAAACTCTGCCAGAAGCTGCTCTAGAAGAAGCTTCTGAGGAATTAGAAGGAATCTATCGCTTCTACAGCAATCGTCTTTCTCAAGTCAACCTACCTAAGATTCCTGCCATTAGTATCAGAGGTAAATTGAGATCTACACAAGTTAGACCACCTATTGTTTTAGAACCTTAAGTTGTTTGGTAAGTTACTGCATGGAAGAACGGGCTATCTACCAAGCATCAGATAAAGGCTCCTCTCTGAGACAGGGAGAAATTCTGACAGGCGTGATCCAATATAAACCTGTTGTTAATGAGCTGTTACAAGGGGAGCAGGAGTTATCTTTTGATGCCATTCTTCATCCTTATGCGATTGTAGTCACTCAAGACTGTGATCTTGATTGGGACTATAGAGCTAGGCAAGCTGAAAATAGTCAACCAGCTAAGCTCTTGAATTCCATCATTTTGTGTGAAATAGGAACAGCGGAATTAATTAGAACTACAGACGGAATCAATCGGAAGGAGTGGGAATTAGTTGTTGCCCATCGGCATGAAAGATTTTATTTTTTTGAAAAAATTCCCCCTGAATACGAGGTTGAGCAGGAAGGTTTGCCTGAAATTGCTGCTGATTTCAAAAGGGTTTTCGGCATAGATGCAGCAACTTTGTATCGTCAAATCGAACTTGGTATGGTCAAACGCAGAGCAATTTTAGCCAGCCCATATTTAGAACATTTTTCTAGGCGGTATTATAGCTTTCACGGTAGAGTTGCGCTGCCTTTTCAGTATGAAAGTGAACGTGAAGGGTGAGTGTGTAGACAACATGGTACAAAAGGAACGTTAGACAACCGCTAGATTTGGGTATTCTGTCACCGTAAACATCTTTTTGAGTTGCAGAGGTCAAGTATGATCATTAACTCCGGTGCTGTATGTCAAAAGTATTAAGTGCTCGGTTTAGTAGTAGGTTTTGTAAGTGTTTCTGAGGGATGTAGTAAGAGAATTGTCGTAGGCTTCTGCGTAAAAACTGCTTATTCTATCCAAATTGTTCAAAACGTTCTCTTATCTTTTTTAGGCGTTTCACCACATAGATAACACCAGCTAGAATGGAAGCCAACGTCACATCAATGCCTCTGGGGTAAAGCCAATGTCAGCCGCCCTAACCGTCAAACTTGACAGTCTATCCCTTTCCGATGAGCAGTTTTATCAACTCTGTTTAACCAATCGAGAGTTGCGATTTGAGCGTAATTCCAACGGAGATTTAGTGATCATGTCACCCACCGGAGGGGAAACTAGTAACCGTAATGGCATTTTGATACTACGGCTAGGTCTTTGGGCAGAACGGGATGGCACTGGAATTTTTTTTGATTCTTCCGGGGGCTTCAGGTTACCTAATGGCGCCGACCGATCGCCAGATGTGGCCTGGCTCAGACGGGAACGATGGGAAAGCTTAATCCCAGAACAACAACAGAGATTTGTTCCCCTCTGCCCGGATTTTGTTATTGAATTAAGATCGCCCAGTGATGACCTAAAACCCCTGCGGGAAAAAATGCAAGAGTATCAGGAAAATGGTGCTCGATTGGGTTGGTTAATTGATCGCCAAACTCGCACTGTGGAAATTTATCGTCCTAGTCAGGCTGTGGAAGTTGTGGAAAATCCTGAAAGCCTCAGTGGTGAGGCTGTATTGCCAGAATTTGTTTTAGAATTAGCGCCGATTTGGTAGATGTTTGTGGATCTTTATGATGTCGCTAAGGGTCAGTTATTCCCAAATTTCGCAGGCCAATTCCCCTGCTTTTTGGGAGAAGCGGATATTTTCCCGATAGTCCACTGGACAGTCAATGACGGTGGGTACTGGTTGGGCCAAAGCTTCCTTCAAAATGGGAATTAAATCTGCTGCCGCTTCCACCCGATAGCCTTTTAGCCCCATACTTTCGGCAAATTTCACAAAGTCCGGATTGCCAAATTTAATAAAGCTAGCTTCGCCAAACTGGTTAATTTGTTTCCACTCAATCAACCCATAGCCATTGTCGTTAAAAATTAGGGTGACAAAGGGCGTACCCACCCGCATAGCTGTTTCCAATTCTTGGCAGTTCATCATAAAACCGCCGTCCCCCGTCACCGCTACAATATTTCGGTCAGGATAGACTAACTTAGCGGCGATCGCCCCGGGAATGGCAATGCCCATGGCGGCAAAACCGTTAGAAATTAAACAGGTGTTGGGACTATCACAGTGATAATGGCGGGCCATCCACATTTTATGGGCCCCCACATCGGAAATCACCACATCATCGGGGCCCATCACCTGGCGTAGATCATAAATAATTTTCTGGGGCTTAACGGGAAAACCCGTGTCGTTGGCATAACATTCATACTCTGCCCGGATATCGGCCCGGAGAGAAGCCCCGTAGGGAGTCGGTTTACCCTGGCGATCGCACCGTTTGAGCAAATCCATCAGGGAATCGGTAATATCCCCCACCACTTCCACCTGGGGAATGTAACTGCTGTCAATTTCCGCCGGGGTACTGCCGATGTGAATAATGGGCAACTCGCCGCTGGGATTCCATTTTTTTGGGGAATACTCAATCAGGTCGTAGCCCACCGCAATCACAAGATCACTTTTTTCAAAGGCACAGGTAATGTGATCCCGTTGTTGTAGCCCCACCGTCCAGAGGGAAAGGGGATGGGTGTAGGGGATGGTGCCTTTGCCCATAAAGGTGTTGGCCACGGGAATATTTAAACTGGTGGCAAATTCCGTCAGGGCTTCACTGGCTTCGGCTCGGATAGTGCCATTGCCGGCCAGAATAATGGGGTTTTTGGCCTTAGAAATAGCGTTGGCCGCTGTGCCCAAAGTACGAAAGGCGGCATAAACTTTTTCCCGACTGTCCCGCCGTAGGGGTTTACCATCCACCGGCATAGCGGCAATATTTTCCGGTAAATCAATGTGGGTGGCTCCGGGCTTCTCACTCTGGGCCAATTTAAAGGCTTTACGGACCACTTCCGGGGTAATGCTGGGGCGGACAATTTGCCTGGTCCATTTAGTCACCGGGTCGAACATGGCCACCAGGTCTAAATATTGATGGGATTCGATGTGCATCCGGTCTGTGCCCACCTGTCCTGTGATGGCCACTAGGGGAGCACCGTCCAAATTGGCATCGGCTACCCCGGTCATCAGGTTAGTAGCTCCGGGCCCAAGGGTGGAAAGACAAACCCCTGCTTTACCAGTTAAACGACCGTAAACGTCGGCCATAAAAGCCGCTCCCTGTTCGTGGCGGGTGGTAATAAAGCGAATGGGCGAGTTTTTTAGCGCTTCGAGGATGTGGAGATTTTCTTCCCCTGGTACGCCAAAAATATATTCAACGTCTTCATTTTCCAGACATTGAACCAATAATTCTGCGGTGTTCATTTCCCCCATGGTGATGCCAATTCTCCTAGCTATTTAAGCTATTTGAAATAAAAGTACTTTTTTTGTCTCCCTCTAGCCTAACGAATCTAAGCAATTTTTGGCAGGAAACTTCTGGCTCTGCACCCATGGTTCCCTGGGCAATGGGCTAATTGGCGATCGGCGTAATCATTTGCTCAGGAACTACCCAAGCATCAAACTCGGCTGGGGTGAGCAAACCCAAATCCACAAGAGCTTGTTTAAGAGTAATACCTTTGGCAAAGGCGGTTTTTGCCACTTTGGCCACATTGTCACTCCAGAGTCAATAATGCCAAACAGATCGAGAATGCGTTGCTTATCCCATCCCTCCCTTGGCTTTAGGAGTTATGGTGTTGCTTTAAGATTTCCGCAAATTGCGCTACATCATCGCCATCATAGATTTTGGCCGCGGGCTGACTATCCAAGCGATCCATGAAAACCTCAAAGGCATCCTGATCTTCACGATGTTCCAAAACATATTGTTTTAGCTGTTTAATGGTCATTGCTTGAAACTTAGTTTTCATTGATGAACCTCCAGTTTCCATTGGAATAAATTTCGATAAGAGTCTCTTCGCCAGCAATAATGACAACATTCTCAGTTCTTTGATCAAAACGCACCAAGTCTATCGATAAATACATATTGGTTAGATTTTGGCAAAGTTGAAAACAGCGTAAAACTTGCTCTGGACTGGGCAATCAGATATCCTCATGTTGTTCATTTTTTCATCTTACCGACAAATATAGATACGGCCATAACAACAGGCGATCGCCTGCCAACCCCTAGTAAAATCCTGGTGATAGTTGGGAACTTCGTAGTTAGCCCTGCTGGTCTGTTTGATGGCGATCGGCTACGGATAAAATTTTCGTTCCTAACGTTCCGACTAAGCGGCTGCCAAGAACTTTTGCCACACCACCAACCAACTTTATTCAGTCCGCTCCAATCGGGTTGTTAGGCATTTTAGTATGTACCTTTACGACGTTCTCCAAATCTTGGTTCAGCACGAGGAGCTTCAATAAAACCTGGTGTTACCAAAGCGTTTCCAGTTGCAAACATGTATGTTCTCAGAATGTCTGCTTGTAGTTCCAGCAACCATGCATTGGACAACAAACCGAAATCGACTGGCTTAAGCCCAATATCGTTGAGTAATTCGACAACAATCTGTTTAGCCTTATCATCATCTCCAGCAATGAAGGCTTGTACACCTGCCTCTCTGAGTGCTGCGGCATCGCAGTTAAAAACCTCCATTGCTTGGTTATTTAATGCTTTCACGACTTTGGCAGAGGGAACATCTTTTTGAGTTGCTTCTGCTAGAGAATTGAGGAATTCTTCAGGCTTGTATTCACGAGGAAAATCTCGATTATTTAAATCTATGATTACTTTGCCTGCCAATGCTGAGGTTGATGTTAGGAAGCTGGAAGGCACAGCGCGTACAGAACTGACAATGACCTCACAAGATTCGGCAATCTCGTCGTTTGTTCCACCAATGGCACCTGTACCAATCTGCTCAGCTACGTCACCAGACTTTGCCGCATCGCGTGAACCAAAAACTACTTGATGCCCTGCTACTGACCAAGCACCTCCAAGTACTCGCGCCATGTTTCCACTGCCCCAAAAACCAATCTTCATTGTTGAATTTTCCAAGATACTCAGTTCTAGGTTAATCGATAACTTTGCGATGCCTAACTATTGATTATGCAGAAAATTTCCGTATAATACTCTCCACCGTGACAATATACAAAAAACTTTGGTATATCAAAACGTTTAGGCATGATCGCCAGAAAATTTCTGTCTATCATTCCCACAAATGTGTTGGCCAGATTTAGGATACGTCAAAAAGCGATAAAAACAATTATTTTTCAGTATCGATAAACGATGTTGCCAAGGATGTTAGCTTTAATTTTCTACTCCAGATCATTCCGTAACAAATATTAATGAAGCTATAGTTTAATCTGAGTGAATCCAGCGTTAAGTGATCGCCCCTACTTTATTCTGTTTTCGCCAATTCCAGGGCCGCTCTGCATTCGCACTTGACTAGACCCCGGATTTATTGGCGATCGCCTCTAAACCCATAACACAACTATTAATCTTGGGAGTCCGAGATATCTTTGAAAGCATCAGCACTTAATCCAGTTAAGCTCATAACCTCTGCAAGGGATAAACCTTTTTCCAGTAATTTTTGGGCCACCTCCAACTTCCCCTCCAATTTACCTTCCAACTTGCCTTTAATAAGCCCTTGTTGTTCCCCTTCTAGCTTTCCTTTAAGCAGTCCTCGTTGTTCTCCTTCCTGTAGGATTTCTTGATAAACGGTGGATTCCTTCATGATTTCGCTCCGTAAAATAGTTCTGATTAAGTCTGGCTTAACTAATAAGCCCCCAAACACAGCGGCGGCGGTGGTTAGGTTAGCTTTCGTGCTTTTGTCTTCAATTGTATCCAGAGCTAAGGCGACTTTCCGTAATCCTTCTGTGGCATTCTGACTCTGGGTCAGTACCGCTAGGGGTAAGAGTCCCGGATGGGTCAAAAATGGCTCTGGTGACTCTTCCCATAACCTGATTGCGCGATAACAATGGCGGGTTTCTCCTAACTGAAATGTATCCTGATAGACCAAAGATGATCCGGTTTCTTTTAAGTAAATAACCACCTGATGCATGGTTTTATGGGGAAATCGCCGATGTACCCGCACCCGGTAATTCAGCATCCGAAAGCCCATGGTTTCATCCGGTTCGGTCTGAAATTCGAGGTGCAACACTAGATCCTCGGATTGCTCCAAAATTAACGCGTCGGCCCGGATGGGTTCCAATGATAATTCCTTGGGACTGAGGGCAGTGAGGGTGACGGGTTTTCCGAGAAGCCAGGTGGCATAGTCCTGGGAAAAGGTCTCGGCGAGATATTTACAGACGTTGTCAAACATGACAGTAATTTATCATCGATCGCCAGCATGGAAATCCAGAGCCGCCCCATGACAATTTAGAACTTCAGGAAATTTTGAGTTAGATGAATGAATGGGCTAGTCGGCGATCGCCGTAATCATTTGCTCAGGAATTACCCAAGCGTCAAATTGTTCTGGGGTGAGCAAACCCAAATCCACCGCCGCTTGTTTGAGGGTAATGCCCTGGGTGAAGGCTGTTTTAGCCACTAGGGCCGCATTGTCGTAACCGATGTGGGGGTTGAGGGCAGTGACCAACATCAACGAGTTGTCCAAAAAGTCCTTAACTCTGCTTTTGTTTACCTCTAGCCCGGCCACCAAATTTTGGCGGAAACTATCACAGCCATCACTGAGTAAATGCAACGAATGGAGAAAATTATGGATGATCACCGGTTTAAACACATTCAATTCAAAATTACCTTGGCTAGCGGCAAAACCAATGGTGGCATCATTGCCCATCACCTGCACGCAAACCATGGTCAGAGCTTCGCATTGGGTGGGGTTAACTTTTCCCGGCATGATCGATGATCCCGGTTCATTGGCCGGCAGGATTAATTCCCCCAAACCACAACGGGGCCCCGAGCCCAACCAGCGCAGATCATTGGCAATTTTCATTAAAGAAGCGGCAATACTTTTCAGCACTCCACTGGTGAAGGCGATCGCCTCGTGGCCGGCTAGGGCGGCAAATTTATTGGGGGCGGAAACGAAGGGATAACCAGTTAATTGGGCAATTTCCTGGGCTACTTTTTCGGCAAATTGGGGATGACTATTTAACCCTGTACCCACAGCTGTTCCCCCTAGGGCCAACTCTAATAACCCTGGTAAACAATGCTGTAATTGGGCTAAGCCGTAGTCCAATTGGGCAACGTAGCCGGAAAATTCCTGACCCAACGTGAGGGGCACTGCGTCCATCAAATGGGTACGACCAATTTTGGTGATGCCAGCAAAATCATTGGCTTTTTCTTTGAGGCTATCCCGCAGGGCTTGGAGGCTGGGAATCAGTCTAGTGTGCAAACCCTCCACTGCGGCAATGTGCATGGCCGTGGGAAACGTATCATTGGACGACTGGGACATATTAACGTGATCATTGGGATGGATGGGGTTCTTACTACCCAACTCCCCCCCGAAAATGGCGATCGCCCGATTGGCAATCACTTCGTTGACGTTCATATTGGTTTGGGTGCCACTGCCCGTTTGCCAAATGCGTAAAGGGAAATGGTCTAGCCACTGCCCTACAATGATTTCGTCCGCCGCGGCAATAATTAACTCTGCCTTTTCCGCTGGTAATTTACCCAAATCCCGGTTAGTAATGGCCGCCGCCTTTTTGAGGATGGCAAAGGCCCGAATTAAATCCGGTGGCATCACATCAGCACCAATGTCGAAAAACATCAAAGAACGTTGGGTCTGGGCCCCCCAAAGGCGATCAATCGGTACTTCTAGGGAGCCCATACTGTCAGTTTCAAGGCGGTGAGGATTGACCATGGTGAAATTTGCAAATATTTTTCTAGCGGCAATGCTGTGACAAATCATCAACAAAAAGGACCAACAGGCGATCGCCCATTAGTCCCCCAAGCAAATCAACGGAATTTTTAAAGACTTACCGGCTGTTCAATCCTGGTCAACTTTGCTCCTAATTGACTCAGTTTGCCAACAATATCTTCATAACCCCGGTCTAAATGGTGCAAACCTTGGACAATGGTCTTACCTTCGGCTGCCAACCCGGCAATCACCAAAGCGGCCGAAGCTCGTAAATCCGTGGACATCACCGGCGCACCGGAGAGAAAAGGTACTCCTTGGATAAAGGCCGCATTGCCTTTGAGCTTGATATTGGCTCCCATCCGTTGCAACTCCGCCACGTGTTGAAGACGGTTTTCAAATACGGTTTCCGTAACCACACTGTTGCCTTCACTCACCGCCAATAGGGCCATGAATTGGGCTTGCATATCGGTGGGAAAGCCGGGGTAGGGCAAGGTTTCGATGTCTGTACCGCGCAAATCCCTGGGAATTAAACGCACCCGGTCCGGGGCATCGATCGCCACCTCAGGACCAATCTCCCGTAACTTGGCAATGGCGGAAGCCAGGTGGTCTGGCACCACAGGGAAAAGGCTAATTTCGGAATGGGTAATGGCCCCAGCACAGAGAAACGTGGCCGCTTCAATGCGGTCGGGAATAATGGGGAAGTCAGTGCTGTGGAGTTTTTCCACCCCGTTGATGACAATACGACTAGAACCATCCCCCCGGATTTGGGCCCCCATGGAACGACAGAAGTTGGCCAAGTCAACAATTTCCGGCTCTCGGGCGGCGTTATCAATAACTGTTTCTCCGTCGGCCAGGGTAGCGGCCATCAAAATAGTTTCCGTGGCTCCCACACTGGGATAGTCGAGGTAAATTTTTGCTCCGGTTAAACGACGGCGATTCCCCTTAACACTGGCGTTGACCACCCCATGTTCAATTTGCACGTCGGCGCCCATGGCCTGAAGCCCCCGCACATGGAGATCCACTGGTCGGGTGCCAATGGCACAGCCCCCGGGTAGAGGCACCTTAGTCATGCCTAAGCGGGATAGCAAGGGACCAATGACAAAAAAGCTGGCCCGCAACTGGGAAACCAATTCATAGGGGGCCGGTTCATGGCCCACACCGTTGGCATCCACCACTAGGCGATCGCCGTCCCGTTCTAACTTGACCCCGATGGCGGCTAAAATTTGGCACATTTTGTCAATATCCGCCAGGGCGGGCAGATTACTGAGGCGACAATCATCGGAGCAAAGAATGGTGCCGGCCATGATGGCCAAAGCCGAGTTCTTGGCCCCACTGATGCGAACTTCACCTTTTAGGGAGGCCCGGCCTTCGATTTCAATGACCGTCTGGGTTTCTTCGGTAGCAGTGGGAGTAGCAACTTGAAGCACTGGTTTTCACAACCTCCAACAAAAAGGGAAAAAATTAACGCAAGTCCTTTGGTTTCGCCATTGGGAGAATTGCCAACTGTTTGTTGCCCATACCCCACCAACGTCCACCTCAGGACAACCCAGACAAGATCAACAAACTTATGTTTATGAACCAATGTGTTTTTAGCATCGGATGGGGTTGTGCAGCAATAACTGTTAAAACCCATTGTCTAGGCAATTATGCTTAACATCCTATACCGGATAAGTCAATTTGTAACATTCGGTTTACAAATCGCCCAAGGGCAGGTTGCCAAGCTGGGCCTATAGATACATCAAGGGATAACAAAAGTTCCCTTCCCCCTTTTCTAATCCGACTTCTCCAACAATTAAATTCTTGGGCTCAAATTCTTAGGCTGTGTACCCCTAAACGATACTCACCCGTATAAAAGTTTTTATCATGGCGCCCCACTTAAATTGTGGTAACCTCCTACTCATAAACCATTATTCTCGCTCATTGAATCCATGAGTTGTCCAGAATTTACCGCCAATATAGCTTTTCTTTCGACCAGACAAGCTCGACACCGTAAAAGACCTAAACGCCGCCCTATCCACTGTCCTATCCATGGTTGTTACCTAGATAGCGTCAGCCAAAAATATGGGCTCTATGCTGATCAAGTGGCCCAACTGCGGAGTCGGGGCTATACTCACAAAAAAGCTAGTCTTGTGTTTGGCGATCGCCAAACCGTAAGTCTTACTGGGGAATGGTTAGAGCAGTTTTGGTGTCCGGAGTGTCAGAACAGACAATGGTACTATGTCCGCAAACAAGATAATATCTACGTTGTCATCCCTGCCCCCCATAGCCTTTGGCAGACCGCTAGTGGGGTAATTGATCCCCACGGAAACCCTTCGGTTAGTCAGTATACAAAAACTAACGCGAATCAACATCGTCTCAAATCTTCCAGGTTTAACTTTTAGAGTCAGGAGCGGCGATCGCCATCGATTTAGCAATGGGGGTTGATAATGGGGGAAGAATTGAGTTTGATTTTTTACCATGACCACCGATCTATCGGTTTACCTTGATCAAGCCCAACGAGCCGGAGCGGAAAGCGCTGAAGTTTATTACTCCCGTTCCTTTTCCCGACCAGTTTTTTTTGAAGCTAATCGGTTAAAGCAGTTGGAAAGTTCCGAATCGGAAGGGTTGGCCCTGCGATTGTGGAAAAATGGTCAATCGGGTTTAGCTGTTGCCTATGGCCCGGTAGAGCCGGATATATTGGTGGAAAAAGCCCTGGCCCTAGCGGCGTTGAATCCCCCCAATCCGCCCCGCTTCACTGCTCCCCGTCAGGATTATCGAGAAAGTTTGGGGGAAGATTTCTCCGTTGAACAACTAATCGATTGGGGTAAAACGGCGATCGCCGATATAAGGGATCAATTTCCAGAAGTGCTCTGTAACGGGGAATTGGCCTGTAGTACCGACAGCAGCCGTTTACTTAACAGTGAAGGGCTAGATTGCGCTTGGACAGAAAGAAGTTTGAGTTACTATTTCGGTGTGGAATGGATTCGGGGAGAAGATTTTTTAGCTATTTATGACGGGGAACAATGCCGGGAAAAAGCCAATATCAAACAAGTAATACAAAATTTACGGCAACGATTACTTTGGGCCGAGGAAAATCAACAAATCCAAGGGGGAAAAATGCCCATTCTCCTCACCAGTGGAGCAGCCAGTTTACTCTGGGATACGGTGGCGGAAGCCCTCAATGGTCAGCGGGTGGCGGAAGGCTCATCTCCCTGGGCGGATAAGTTAGGCCAATCAGTGGCTATTGAAGCATTGAATCTGAGTCAAGATCCCACTGCCATTCCCTTTGATTCTCCCTTTGATGATGAGGGAAGCCTAACGCAAACACTGGCTTTGATTCAAAACGGAGAAATTGCCCAATTTTATACTGACCATGAAACAGCGGAAAAATTAGGTACAACCACCACTGGCAATGGCTTTCGTCCTGGTCTGGGCAGTGCGCCCCAGCCGGGTTTGGTCAATATGTTAATTACTCCGGGAACCATTAGCTTTGACCAGTTACTTAAAGAATTGGGTAATGGTTTAATTATCGACCAGATTCTTGGGGGCGGGGCAGATATTTCCGGTGATTTTTCCATCAATGTTGATTTAGGTTACCGTGTACAAAATGGCCAAATTACCGGTCGGGTTAAAGATACCATGGTTTCCGGCAATGTTTATGAACTATTAAATCAGATCGTCACTTTGGGATCAGACCACCGTTGGCAGGGTTCCTGCTCCACCCCATCGGTCATTGTGAATGGAGCTTCGGTAACGGTTTAGGGCCAGAGGGAAAATTTTTAAGATTGGTTCTATGGCCATTGCCCAAGATTGGCCGGGGAAGTCGATAACTAGCTAGCTGTTTGGGTTCCCGTGGTAATGTATGCAAATGGATAATGTCACTCGCTATCAAAACGCCGCCCTTCAGTACTATCGAGATTTGACGGGTTCTTCCCATCTCCACTATGGTTATTGGCAACCAGTTCCAGAAACGGAAGCTGATCTAACCATGGCCCAACTGCGCCAGGCCCAGGAGCAATATACTCAGCATTTACTATCATTTTTGCCGCAGGGCATTAGCACTGTATTAGATGTAGGTTGTGGCAATGGAGATAATGCCAGCCAGCTAATTGACAAAGGCTTAGAAGTGGAAGGTTTGGCTCCGGATCCCATCCAAGAATCGAATTTTTTGCAAAAGACCCGGGGGAAAGCTCGCTTTAACAGTAATACTTTCCAGGGATTTATAGAAAATTTTCAACAAATTAAATCCACCAAAAATTACGATTTACTACTTTTTAGTGAAAGTACCCAATATATGTCTTCAGAAACCATTGCTAACGGGGCAAAATTGTTAGTGAAGCCAGAAGGATACGTATTATTGGCAGATATGTTGCGTAAAAATTCCGATTACCAGGAGGGAATGTTTTCCAATTGTTTGATTAAAAATGAATTGCAAGGGGCCATGGAAAAAGCTGGCTTTGTTCTGCTTACCAGTGATGACATTTCTCAACAAATTGTTCCTACTCTAGATCTTTGTGTACAAAATTTTCAAACCTTTGGTGTCTCAACTTTAACTTATTTGGCTAATTTGGTGAGGATTGCAGTGCCTCCCCTGTATAAAATTTTCGACTACTTTTTAGGTAAACAGGCCAAAGCCCTAGTGAAGGAGGGATTGCAGGCAGGGAATATTTTTCGAGATCATTTATGCTATGAAATTCAACTTTGGCAAAGGCTTGCTTAAATTTTCGGGGGCGATCGCCATGATTGTGATCGAAATTTACCCCGGCCAGGGCCACGTTAAGAAACGTGACTAACTTGTTGTTATCCCCAAAGCCGGGAAGTATAAGTAAGTTAAAGCCCCTTGAATGCTGGAGAAGAGCACCATGTCCGCCGAATTTTTTGACTGTCTACAACACAAGTGCGCCTACGTGGCGATCGGAGAATTTAAACCTGGTCGGTTTGCCGAAGCCCAACGGCTCTATGAGAAAGCAATTTCCACCTACAAACATGGTTTTAAAGGGGCGTTCTTACTGAGAAAACCGAACTCCGATGAGGGCATTGCTGTTATTCTTTGGAACACCATCGAGGACATGGAAGCCAATCAAACGGAAGTACACCGGAAAATTCTGGATGAAATGGGGCCCCTGTTCAATGTGCCCCCGGTCACCAATATCTATGAGGTGTGCAGTGAAGTGGAAGCCTATGGCAAAGTGCTTTGTTAATTAACTATGTACCAAATTAGTTTTAACCCCGATCGCCCGTTGACCTATCATCTGGAGGACGATCAAAGTTTGGCCCGTCTTGCTTTGGTGCCGGAGCGGGGTGGCTTGGTGACGGAATGGACAATCCAAGGTCAGCCGATTCTTTACTTTGATCGAGAAAGATTTCAGGACCCATCCCTGTCCGTGCGGGGGGGCATGCCCATTTTGTTTCCCATTTGCGGTAATTTACCCAATGACCAGTTCAATTACGAGGGTAAGACCTATCAGCTTAAGCAACATGGTTTCGCCCGGGATTTGCCCTGGGAAGTAATTGGTCAGCAAACCCAGAACAGTGCCCGACTGGACCTACGCTTGGGCCATTCTGATGCCACGCGGCAAGTTTTTCCCTTTGAGTTTGAGCTGGTCTTTAGCTATTATCTCCGGGGCCATAGCCTCCGCCTGGAACAACGCATTGCCAACCTTGGCGATCGCCCGATGCCTTTTTCCCTGGGGCTACATCCCTACTTCTTCTGCCGGGAGAAAAGTTCGATTGAATTATCTATCCCTGCCGATAGCTATCTAGACCAGAAAACTGGCCAAAGCCATATTTACAGAGGTCAACTAGACCTTACTGCCCCGGAATTGGATTTAGCTTTCACCACAATTGCCCAACCCCAAGCCCATTTTATTGACCCAGACCGCAAATTAAAAGTACAAGTCAGCTTTAGTGATTTATATCAGACCCTAGTGTTGTGGACTGTGGCGGGGAAAAATTACCTCTGTTTGGAACCCTGGAGCGGCCCCCGCAATGCCCTAAATAGCGGAGAACAATTGGCTTGGGTAGAACCCTATTCCTCCCGTTCCGCCTGGGTAAATTTTCAGGTCACCATTGAGCCGTAACACTCCGGCGGCTCGCAAACTTTGCCGTAAACTTTCTGGCTCAAGTTCAGTGGGTTCTTATGTCACAATGGAAAAAGTAAAGAAATGTAACAAACTTTTCCAGCGCATTCCCCATGGTTACTTCCTCCACCACCGGCCATCCATCTCAGCGTTCCTACAGTCCGCAGGATTGGTTAAGGGGTTACGAATCCCAACCCCAGGAGTGGGATTACTGGATTGAAGATATAGAAGGCACCGTTCCCCCAGACCTCCAAGGCACCCTCTACCGCAATGGGCCAGGGCTACTGGAAATTGGCGATCGCCCTTTGAAACATCCCTTTGACGGGGACGGATTGGTTACAGCATTTAAATTTCCGGGGGACGGTCGGGTACATTTCCAAAGTAGATTTGTCCGCACCCAAGGTTACGTGGAAGAGCAACAAGCAGGAAAAATGCTCTATCGGGGCGTGTTTGGCTCCCAACCAGGGGGCTGGCTAAAAAATATTTTTGATTTACGCCTCAAAAACATTGCCAACACCAACATTACCTACTGGGGCGATCGCCTGCTGGCCCTATGGGAAGGGGGGCAACCCCATCGGTTAGAACCCTCAAGTTTAGAAACCATTGGCTTAGATGACCTGGGGGGCATTCTTGCAGAAGGACAACCCCTATCAGCCCACCCCCGCGTTGATCCAGCCTGTGTTTTTGATGGGGAAAAACCTTGCTACGTCACTTTCTCGATTAAATCCGGCTTGAGCAGTACTCTAACTTTGTTGGAGCTAGATCCCCGGGGCAGACTGTTGCGGCAAAAAACTGAGACTTTTCCCGGTTTTGCCTTTATCCATGATTTTGCTATCACTCCCCATTACGCTATTTTTCTACAAAATAACGTTACCCTCAACCCTTTGCCCTACGTTTTCGGTTTGAAGGGAGCGGGGGAATGTGTGCAATTTCATCCGGATAAAGATTCACAAATTATTCTCGTTCCCCGAGCCGGTGGAGAAATAAAAAGAATTCCGGTGCAGGCGGGTTTTGTTTTTCACCATGCCAATGCCTTTGAAGTAGAGGGAAAAATAATTCTTGATTCCATTTGTTACAGTTCCCTACCCCAGGTGGGCCCTGATGTGGATTTTCGTAGTACGAATTTTGACGATTTAGATCCAGGTCAATTATGGCGTTTTACCATTGATCCAGAAGCAGAAACGGTGCAGAAGGATTTAATTGTTAGTCGTTGTTGTGAATTTCCTGTTATCCATCCCCAACAGGCTGGCCGTCCCTACCGTTACGTCTACATGGGGGCTGCCCACAACGATAGCGGCAACGCCCCTCTCCAGGCCATTCTTAAATTCGACCTAGGGTCCGGCGCTGAAACTCTCCGTTCCTTTGCGCCCCATGGCTTTGCGGGGGAGCCTATTTTTGTGCCCCGTCCCCAGGGCACCGCTGAAGATGATGGCTGGCTACTCTGTTTGGTTTACAACGCCGAACTGCACCGTTCCCAGTTAGTAATTCTCGACGCTCAGGACATTGTCCAACCGGCGATCGCCACTTTGAATTTAAAACACCATATCCCCTATCCTCTCCATGGCTCCTGGGCTAAGGCTGAATAATTTACTTAAAGGTTGTGGATATTGAATTCTGGCCTTGGTTCGGCTTACCAACGGTCAAATTCATAGTAGATATTGCCTAGGGTTTCGTAGGTAATGCCGGGAAGTTGACGTAATTTACCATCTAGGTAATCCATGGCTTCATCTTTAGTCATGTTAGTACGCTGCATGAAGGTCAGGACGCTTACTTTTCCCTGACTTTGCTTAACCAGCTTTTCAAAAATTACATCTACATCTTTTTTTAGATTGCGGAGATAAATATAAATGGTAAAAGCATAAATAAAGGAAAGAATTAGTCCCAAAATATGGAATACGGGCAGTCTAAATAGAGAATCAACAAAAACAAATTCAAAGATAGCAAAGAAGGCGAGGGTAGAAAAAAACACTGGCGTTGAACCAATGCGTTCCTGTTCTGTTCTCGATTTCAGACTAACTAAACGATAAACGTAAAAAATAGCTGTTAGGAATAAATAGAAAAGCCAGTCCATAAAAATTCACCAATTCACTGGCGACTAACCAAAGGTTAACGGGCTAAAGGAGAATTAACAATACAAACAATATTCTAAAATTCTACTTTCAAAATCAGACCATAATTGGGTTTCAACCGCCGCCTAAAATAAATAGACTGAGTAAAGTGCCGCTGTTCCATAGGCTATGGAGGATGATGGAAGATAAAAGGTTGCGGGAACGGGTATAAACCAAACCCAGAACTGACCCTAAGACGAATAAGGGTAAAATTTCCGAAACGTTTAAATGGGCGATGGCAAACAGTAAACTGCTGAGGATAATGGCAACGCTAACGGGAAAGTAGCGGGTTAAGGCCGGCAGAAGAAAACCCCGGAAGATAATTTCTTCAAACACTGGGGCTAGGACAGCGGCGGTGAAAAAGAAAATTGCTAGCACTAACCAATTTTGCGAGTCCAACGCTAAGGAAAGCAGAGGATTACTACCCCCTTGGCCCTGCCAAATTTCTTGATTTACCAGGGATACCACCACCACCAAGGGCAAAGCCACCAGGTAACCTCCCAAACCCCAAAGGAGCGCTTGCAGATTGGGTCGGAAGGTAAACCAATCCTGAGGCAAAGGGCGAAAATCCTTCAGGGAAAGGAACAACACCCCTAATCCCACCGTGGCGATCGCCCCATAGGTACCCAGCACATAAAAAGCCTTACCCAATAGAGATAAGTTCGCTAGGGGCAAAGGCAACACCCCCACCACTAGGGGTAAAACAATTTGGCTAGGGAAAAAGAAACCCACCACCAAGACTTGCCAAGTGGTTTCCCAATGCCAAGGCGTATTCCATTTTGTTGTGGCATTGGTGGCCAAAACGGCATTTTCCCGCCCTAAGGCCCATTGCAATAACAATCCAATCACCAACAAAACGCCCACACCACCACCCAACAGAGGCAAACTGTTGAGTAGGGCCAATTTTACCAAGGCCTGTTGACTTGCCCTTTCCACTTCTGCTTCTAAATCAACACAGGCGGGGGTTTGACAAACCTGATCGGGGGCTTGGACATTGCCTTGGCGACGATAAAGCTCGGCCAACGCTTGCCACCGAAACCATCCTTTTAACTGAGTATCAATAATCTTTTCCGCATCAGGGGAAATGGTTTCACCTTGCCCCAGGGCAATGAGCACTGCAGCGATTTTCTGCCCATTGGACTGGCCATGGGTTAATACCGATCGCCAAGTGTCTAGGGCTTGGTCCATCTGATTTTGCTGCTGCTGTAGCAGTCCTAAGTTAATTTTAATTTGGTCTAGGGTTATTTGATTTTTAGCAATAACCGTTTGCAGTGGCGACGACTGTCCATTGCTGGTGTCAGGCGATCCCAGAGTCGTGCTTTCAATTTTTAGCCGGTCTAAATAGGTGGTTAATTCCTGGGAGGCTGTTTCATACTGCTTTAACCCCGCTTGCTGGGGCTGACTTTCCAGAAGAGCCTTTTGCAATGTTTCTCCCCATGCCCCCGATGTTTCTTTCCCCTGCCAAGCAGAAGCTTGCAACAATAAATTAGTTTGGGAAAGTTGCAGTTGGGATTGTACTTGGGGTTCTTCCAAACTTCCCACCAAGGAAAGTAAAAAAGGTACGAGGGAAATAACCGTCAACAGGGCGAGGATAATTCGCTTCATTGAAAAAAATGGGTCTGAAACCCCGTCCTTGGCTGAGGGACGGCTGTGTTAATCAAGGTACCATAACCCATCGCCTCCTTTTGACTTGGTTGGCGATCGCCTTCAGTGGCCAATGGTCTTTATAGTACAGTGGAAGTCAATTTAATCATTGAACAATTATGCCCCCAACCTTTGTCCTTGCTTCCGCTTCCCCTGCCCGCAAACGTCTGCTGGAAATGGCCGGCATTTCCCCCGTGGTGGCTGTGAGCAATTTTGATGAATCTTCCCTCAACGCTGACAATACGGTGGAGTTGGTGGAAGCCCTAGCCAAAGCCAAAGCAGAAACGGTGGCTAGCAAATTTGCCGATGCCCTCATCCTCGGCTGTGATTCCCTATTATCGGTCAATGGCCAAACCTACGGTAAACCGGAGTCCCCCTCAGTGGCGATCGCCCGGTGGCAAGCAATGCGGGGTCAGGTGGGGGAACTGTACACGGGCCATGCGCTAATTGACCGCATCCAAAATCGTTGTCTTTGTCAAACGGGATTAACCAAAGTCCATTTTGCCGATGCCGATGACGCCACCATTCACGCCTATGTCCAAAGTGGGGAACCCCTGCAATGTGCCGGAGCTTTTGCCCTGGAAGGAAAGGGAGGAATGTTGGTCAACAAACTGGATGGTTGTTCCAGCAATGTCATTGGTTTGAGCTTGCCTATCCTGCGGTCATTACTACAACGGTTAGGTTACACCCTAGCGGACTTTTGGGAAAAATAAAGTCCACAGTTTTGTGAGTAATCATCATGAAAATTCTACATAAAATTCAGATGATTATTAATATTCTAACTCTAATTTAGTTGTCTTGATTTTCCTTTAAATCATTGTCTTTTGGGGACTGTTTTTTAATTATGGATTTACCACTAATAAAAACACTAACTAAGCTAACCAATGCAAATCCAGTCATACTTGCAGAAGCGACAGGCTTGTCTTTTATGCCCAAATAAATGGCACCGGACAATCCAAACATAGCAATCATAAAACCGGCAACTAAACCAAGATAGCTCAATGAAGCTTCGTTATTAATGAGCTTAGTCTCACTTTTAATGCTGTGGTCTAGCTGTTTATTTTCGGTCGCAATTCTGTGTTCGAGTTGCTTTTCCGTCATTTTTAGTATTCTATCTGCACTGCCTTGTACAACTTCTTCATATCCTCTAATTATTTCGGGCGGAGGGATAGGACCAGAATAAAATCTCCTTTCAATGCTTTTTATTTCAACTACTTCCTGTCTCAATATTTCTTTAAGTTCACTAACATCTTCAATTAGTTCCTGAATTATTTTTGAGTCTATTTGTTCAGTTATATTTGATTTATTAGATGCATTAGACACCTCTATTTGAGAAGGCATATCATTATCATCTGGCATGGTTTAAGCCTCACAAACTTAAATAGTTTGCCTATCTTTTTTATATTGATGAATGACCGACTTAAAATCATTACCAATGGCCTCAAAGTCGGAACGAATACTACGAGAATCCACTAAGTCAGGACGACGAGACAATAGGCGAGAACTCCTCAAATTTCCTGATTCTGAAATATACTTTCGACGGATAGGCGAAGTGGCAAAATAGACCCCGGAGATGTCGAGTGTCCGTGCCAGCCCATTCAAAAACGACTTGTCAATAATGTGTTTCATGGTGCTCTCCTTATAGAAGCACATGATAACACTTCGTATTTTCCCGTTCAATATTTAGATGATTGCCAGCAGATAAGCCGCTTAATTAGCACATGCTACGCAGCCATCGGAGGAATCTTTAAAATCATCCTTCTGTACTGTGCGGATATAGTAAATGGCTTTACAACCCGCTTCCCACGCCATAACTAGGGTGTCAAAAATATCCTTGGCATTAAGGCTTCTTTCCGGTTCCTCAGGAAAGTAGACCCCGGCATTGAGGTTAAATAGCAACTCCATGGAAATGCCCGTATCTGTCCATTGTTGGATGGCGGCAACGGCTTTTACTACCTTGCGCTGATCCATGGTTTTATTTTCGGGATAGAACCAGAAACAATTGCCAATGAAGGGGGGAGCAATGGGGACGGTACCCTTGGCCCATTTGTCGTAAAAGAAGCGGCTATAGACGGGCAAAATACTAGCGGTGCAACCCTGGACTAGGGAAGATGATGTGTTAGGGGCGATCGCTGTGATGTGGGAGTTGCGAATACCATGGGTTTGAATATCGTTGGCAAGCTTTTCCCACCGTTCCGGTTTAGCCGCATTGGCCTGGAACCAACTAACGGGCTTGGAGCCAATTAACAAGCCTTTTTGCCAATCACTACCGGGGAAAGCAGGATAAGCTCCCCGTTCCTTGGCTAATTCCATGGATGATTGGGTACACCAATAGCCAATTTCCTCGAACAAGCGATTAATGTCTGCTAACTGGTCGTAACTAAGGCGACGTTTAGCTAGCCAGTCAGCTAACCCCATGGCTCCCACCCCGATGGTGCGGTATTTATTGTTATGGCTTTTGGCATCGGCAAAGGGAGGGGCGGTTAACTCAATGGTGTTGTCCAGCATCCGCACTGCTATTTGGCTGACCCCAGCGATGTCCTGCAAGTCTAGGTTGGCAAGGTTGAGGGAAACAAGGTTGCAGCAATGGGCATCTTGACCGGGGGTAACGTTGGAGAATGATTCGCAACAAAGATTGGTACCGGGGATATAACCCAAATGCTTATTGGGATTAGCCTTATTGATGGTGTCTTTAAATGAAAGGTAGGGCATCCCTGTTTCCACCTGGGTACGCATTATCTGTTTAAACAATTCCCGGGCGTTAATGCGCTTGTAGAGCGTGATAGTTATATCTAGTTTGGATTCAATTTCCCGGTAAGCATTCTCAAATTGTTCACCCCAGAGTTCAGCTAATTCAATGCCCATTTTTTCCCTGACTTCGTAGGGGTCAAGCAACGTCCAATCTTCCTTGTTAATCACCCGTCGCATAAATTCATCAGGCAGGATCAACTGGGGGAAAATATCATAGGCTTTGCGCCGTTGATCGCCGTTTTCCGCCTGCATTTCCAAGAATTCCGGCACATCTAAGTGCCACACATCTAACCCCACGGTTACGGCTCCGGCCCTGCGTCCCCCCTGGTTGACGGCGATCGCCGTATCGTTAAGCAATTTCGTCCAGGGAATTACTCCCCCGGAAGCATTGGGTTTGCCCATTACCCAACTGCCGGTGGCCCGAATGCGGGAAACGTTTACCCCTACCCCGCCACCATTTTTGGAAATTCTAGCGGCATTGGTAATCTCACCAAAAATGCTTTCCAGGTTATCTTCCATGGCCACAATGAAACAGGAAGTAAGGGAACCTCCAGGAACCCGCAAATTGGCCAGGATGGGAGTAGCCAAAGAAATCCGGCGGGCGGCGATCGCCTCGTAAAATCTGCGGGCCCATTGCAAACGGCGATCGGGGGCTTCCACCGAAGCCAATAGCAACGCACAGGTCAATAGCGCTTCCTGGGGTAATTCGTTGGGTAATAGATAACGGCTAGTTAATAAAACTGCCCCCGCATAGTCATAGTCTGTGTCCCAGTCGGAATTAATCCAACAACCCGCTTCGTGTAGTTCCGCTTCACTGTAGGTCAAGATGCGGGAGTCATATTCCCCATTGGCCACTTTGGTTTGTACGGTGCGGAGATATTGACCATACTGATATCCCCGACGCACCAAGGTATCTTTCCACAGACTCCAAATGTGTAAGCGACCAGCAACATAACGCCAATCTGGTTCATTGGGGCTACACATTTCCAGGGCACAACTTATCAAATTATCCTGAATCTCCCTGGTGCTAATACCCTCCCTTAGCCGAGTCGTTAGCCCCGCTTCCAGGGCAATGGAATTTACTTCCAAGCCAAGGCAGGCCCAATCCACCACTGCCCGAATTTTGCCGATGTTGAGGGGGGTAGAGGAACCATCCCGACGGATCACTTGTATGCGATGTCCCTGGTGTGAACCCTGACTGATGGCAGTATTTGTATCGTTGGCGGCGGGGCGATCGGGAGCGCTGATGAGGGTGGGGTGCATAAAAAAAGACTGGCAGGGAGACTTCGTAGGGTAGCGGAACAAACCAGGGGGGTCAAGGGCCCAGGGTCAGAGATTCAGACAAATCCAGCCACAGATATGGTGTAGCCGACGTTAATCTTACTCCACATCTGGCACTTTATCATAGGTCACTCCCCCGGGAACCATATTGCTAAATTGGCTACCAAACGACAAAAATCTGCTATGGCAAGCTTGAAATCCCCCCAGAGTCAGCCATTACCCAGATAACAATTTTTGTTAAGATTGGGGTCGTTATCCCCCCCACGGTTATTTTCTTAAAAATATGTTTGTCCTATCCCTCCTGGCGGTTGCCGGCAAGTTTCCCACTTATTTTGTGGCAGTGTATGTTGTGGGGCTGGTAGCAGCGGTGTCCATTGGTTTGGTGGCCTGGTATAACTCCAAGCGGCCGGTGGGATGGGAACGTTCCAGAAGGCCCAGTTTTATTCCGAAAGTTAATACGGGGGATGACGGGGAACCGCCCCAGTTTACGCCGTCCGAAACTACAGTTGAGCCTGAGTCCCCATCAAAATCTGTAGAGGGAACAGAGGAGGAGGACTCTAAATCTGCCATGGCTGATGCTGCATCGGAATAATTGGGGATAGTGTCCTGGGAAACTTGGTCTTCAAGATCCTATGAGTTTGCTGTTTTTGATTTGATAGTTGTTTCAGTCTGGCCTAACCTGGGCGTCAATGTAGCTGGCTAAATCCCAAGCTTCTTGGTCAGTCAAAACCCCGTCAAATTGATAGGGCATATTGCCGTGAATGAATTCCGCCAACGTGCTAATTCTGGCCATCCCCGCCCTGCGGTTAAAAGAATGGTTCCCCCATAGGGCTGGCCGATAATAGGTGCCACTGCCATAGCGACCCTGTCCCGATGCACCATGGCAAAAGGCACATTTTTGCTCAAAGATCGCCTTGCCCTGATTTGGATTTCCCGTCAGTTTTGCAATGGGAGGATAGGGGGTTTTGGGTAAATCTATGTTCAGCACCTCCGCTTGTTCATCCAACCACTGCATATAGCTGATAAAAGCTTGGAAATTGGGACTATCAGCAGTGATGGGCAATGGTTTGCCGTTGAGGCTATGCTCGAAACAAAGATTGATCCGTTTTTGGAGATTTATGGTTTCTGGGTATTGATATTTTTTCATCATGCCAAACCAGGAAGATGCTTTTGGATTAGCTCCGGCACTGAGATGGCAACTGGCGCAATGGAGCTGGGCAGTGGGAACGAATTCTGGCATTTCCTCATAGGTTTGGGTTGCTAATTGGTAACCCCGCAGAATACTGTTCCAATGCTGATTATCCCAAGTAGTAATGGGTTGACTAGGAGGGGAAATGATTTGCGGATCAATTTGGGTTGGGAGGGCATCGGCAAAGGTAAAACTAAAATCCGCCGAGGCAAATTTTTTCACGTTGCTGCTCCGGGCAATGGAGTGACAGCCCATACAGGAGGAAGTTTCCTGAATATAGGTTTCCATGGTGGTATTACCCAGCAAAGCCGGCAGAACCTTAAACACAGTATCGGGGCTTTTATCCGTTGGCGGTTTAGGAGTGGCCCATTGGGCATTAATTAATTGGTAATGGCTCCAAACGGAATCCTCCAGTCCTCTTTGCACAAGGCGGTTGAGCTCGGCAATGTTATCCACCGCCCTAGTGGGTTGACTACAATCGGGGTCTTGGTCGGGGATGGGGATTCGGCGGGTAACTTGGTTGGGAATGCCAGGAACCGTTTGTTGGTTGGTCAAACAATTAACACACCGATCGCCATGGAAAGAAAAGACTGTATTGGGATAACCACTGTGGCTTAAACCGGGAACATTATCGACCTGCTCATAGGTGGACCAAATCCACTGGGGAGCGCTGGGGGTTTTATACATAATGTGAAAACCTACCAAACCCACCTGGCGCAGTTGATATTCCCCCGTAGTTAAATCCTGCACGTAGGCCGGTACATTGTGGAAACGACCGGATTCTTCGGGGTTAATTTCCCGCCAAGCGGCCTTGATCAAAATAGAGCCATCGGGGGCATCAATTTCAGGCAAAAGGGCCTGTTGTTCCGGGTTATAAAGTTTATTTTCCACCACATAATCAAATAAGACCTTATTCATGCGAATTTCGTAGCGCACAACATTGCCCCACTGATCGGTCAAAGTCCCTGGCAATGCCCCATCAGCTTTGGTGGGTTGAAAGTCGTCGTTGAGCACTTCGTCTACTTTGCTTTGGCGAAATAGAATTTTGGTTTTTCCATCCCCTTTTAAACTATTGGGTAACGATTCATTGTTATTCCATGGTTTTGGCACTGCACCATTGGGTAAGTAAACTTCGCTGGTTTCTTTCCAGGTTTCCCATACCCTTGGCCCGGGAGCATTGATAGTTAAATTTTTATCTGGGGCTCCCCGATCGCCGTCTAGGGCCGGCCAGTTCAGGGCAATGAATTCCTGCCAGGCAAAGCTATCCACCGCCCGTTGCACAACATTGAAATTAGTTTGTTTAAGTTCCCCTTCCACATCCTGCGGTAATTGCCAAGTCAGGGCCAGGGGAGATAATTTGGCATTGCAAACAGCGGGCAAACGAATAGTGCTAACGGTCTTAGCATTAACGGAAGTTAGAAAGGAAGAAAACACCACAAAAATAATAACAACCAGGGCATAGGCCATAATTTTTACTATTTTCACGGTGCTTTCCCTCTAGTATTGATAGGTAATTGTAGTTACTTTGACGGAGAAAAAATCACATCTTCAACCGGCAATTGCTGGGTTAATTGTGGTGAAATTTGGAAAGTATTACCCAGCACCGAATTGGGGTTACTGGTGATCCAACTATTTAAATCAATACTTTGGTAATCCCCATCATTAAAGACCACCAAAATGTCCACTGGTTTTTGAGAACCATTGCGGAGGGCGTGGCCATAACCCTTGGGCACATAACCCACATCCCCCTGTTGCAGACGACTAACGCTGGCTTTACCTTCCGAAGCAAAAACTGTTAAGTCCATTTCACCGTCGAGGACATATTGCCACTCGTCCGCATTGGGGTGCCAATGGAGTCGACGCATGGCCCCCGGTTCCAAATGAATTAAACCACCGGCCATATTAAAGCTGCCGGGGAATTCCTTGGCGCTGGCTAATCTCAATTCGTTGCCACCCACAGAAACTAGGGGTTGTTGCCCCAGTAGATTATGGGTGTGGGGCACTTCAATTTTGGCTGTTTGACCCCTGGGGGTCGCGCTGGCTAAGGGGCCAGAAGCCGGGCCGTAGGAGGAAATGTAAACCTGTTTTTTGGGCAATTGTGCCACCTGGGCCGCTGTCCAACCTAAATTTTCTTCCACCCAGGCGATCGGAGTGTGGGAAAGCCAATCGGTAACACTAAAAGTCGCCCCTTCGGAAAAAGTACCATCATTGAACACCAGCAAAAATTTGGCGGTACCGGGACCAATGCCCTCAATGCTGTGGCCCCAACCCCGGGGAAAATACCAAAGCCCTCCCTTATCCACGTCCGCAATTTCCACTTTTCCTTCGGGACTGGTGAGAGTAATGCGGGTTCTGCCTTCCATCACATAGGCCCATTCCGCAGCGTTGGCGTGCCAGTGTAGCTCCCGAATAGCCCCCGGTTCTAAACTCATATAAACCCCCGCCATACCCTTACTGACAGGAAAGTTATAGGTACCCACCTGCTTAGTGGTGCCACCGTCGTAAAGCACTAGGGGCGTTTTGCTAAAAGCATAGGTAAAAGCTGGTAAATCTTTACCCCAAACCACATTGGAAAGCGATCGCCATTGTTCACTTTGGGCGATGGTCGGAGTAAAAACTCCCAGAAAAGTTATCAGTAAAACACTCAATCCCACCAGTAAAAACCGCCGTCTCAACCATCCCATCATCGAGTTAACCATGGTGATACTGGAATGATCACAATCCAGTGATAAAAATTATCTTTATCTGAAAAATAAACGAGGATTGTGGGAGCGGTAACAACCCCTTAACAAAATGTAACTGATGGCAAGGGGAAGGGTTTTGACGATGAAATAGAGCTATGTTTAGGTAATTATTTATTAGGGGAAATTAACAAACATTGGCCATCGGGGCAGAGGTCTTCCAACTCAATTACTACTGGTTTAATGGACCAAATATCGTCTGCATATTCCCGGATGGTACGATCCGAGGAAAACTTACCCATGCGAGCCACATTTAGAATGGCCATGCGGGCCCAGTTTTCTTGGTCTTTGTAGGCTTCTCCCACTTGATTTTGGCAATCCACATAGGCTTGGAAATCGGCAAATACGAGGTAGGGATCATAACCCAACAGGGAATCCATTAAGGGGCGAAATAATGCCGTGTCGCCGTGGGAGAAAAAGCCTGAATTAATCAGATCTACCACCGCCTTTAAGTTGGCATTATTGTTATAGTATTCCCAAGGTTGATAGCCATCTGCTAAAGTTTTTTCCACTTCTGGAGTGGTGAGGCCAAAGAGAAAAAAGTTTTCTACCCCCACCTCTTCCCGAATTTCAATGTTAGCCCCGTCCAGCGTACCAATGGTTAAAGCTCCATTCATGGAAAATTTCATATTGCCGGTGCCGGAAGCTTCTTTACCAGCGGTGGAAATTTGTTCCGATAGGTCAGCGGCAGGATAGACCCGTTGGCCAAATTTAACGTTGTAGTCTGGTAGAAAGATTACTTTGAGGCGATCGCCAATGGTGGGGTCATTATTAACCACATCAGCCACGGAGTTGATCAGCTTAATGATTAACTTAGCGATGAAATAACCGGGGGCGGCTTTACCACCATAGATAAAAGTGCGGGGAGTGACATCAAGGTTGGGATTGTTTTTAATCTGCAAATAAAGATGGATAACATGAAGAATATTCAAATGTTGCCGTTTATATTCATGGATACGTTTTACTTGCACATCAAACAGGGAATCGGGATTAACAGTTAAATTATTTTTTTCCTGAATATAGCGGGCTAAATCCTGTTTTACTTCTCGTTTTACCCGCTGCCAATCCTGTCGGAATCCGGCCAAATCAGCGAAGGGTTCCAATTGTTTTAGCTCATCTAAATTTTTAATCCAGCCATCACCAATGCGGGAGGAAATTAAATTACTCAGGCGGGGATTACTGAGCACCATCCAGCGGCGGGGGGTAACTCCGTTGGTTTTATTGCTGAATTTTTCTGGCCAGAGTTCATAAAAATCCTTCAGAATGGTTTCTTTGACCAGTTCGCTGTGCAATGCCGCCACCCCGTTAATGGCATGGGAACCCACCGTGGCTAGATAGGCCATACGCACCGATTTTTCCCCGGCTTCGTCAATGATGGATAGTCGAGCTAGGCGATCGCCGTCGTTGGGATATTTCATCCGTACTTGGTCCAGGAAACGTCGGTTAATTTCGTAAATAATTTCTAAATGCCGGGGTAACATTTGCCCAAACAGGGGCAATGACCATTTTTCCAACGCCTCCGGTAGCAGAGTATGGTTAGTGAAACCAAAGGTGGCTTCGGTAATGACCCAAGCCCGTTGCCATTCATAGCGATGCTCATCCACCAACAGACGCATCAATTCCGCCACCGCAATGGAAGGATGGGTGTCATTCATCTGCATCGCAAAATGTTCATGGAAATTGTCAAGGCTGCCATTGTCCGAAAGGTGAATGCGAATCATATCCTGCAAAGAACAGGAAACAAAAAAGTATTGTTGCGCCAGCCGTAACTCTTTGCCCTGAATCTGTTCGTCGTTGGGATAGAGCACTTTGGTGAGATTTTCCGAGGACATTTTGTCCTGGACCGCTCCGTAGTAATCTCCCACGTTGAACCGTTGAAAATCAAAGGATTCCGCCGCTTCCGATTTCCACAGGCGTAAATTATTGGCGGTGCTAACTTTGTAGCCCAAAATGGGCGTGTCATAGGGAATGCCCTTGACTAAACTGCCGGCAATCCAGCGCACCCGGTAATTACCTTGGTCATCGGTGTAGGGTTCCGTATGGCCCCCCAGTTTGACTAGCACAGCGGATTCAGGGCGAGCAATTTCCCAAGGATTGCCCAGTTGTAGCCATTTATCGGTGATTTCCACCTGCCAACCGTCTTTAATTTCCTGGTCAAAAATGCCGAATTCGTAGCGGATACCGTAGCCGATCGCCGGAATTTCCAACGTAGCCAGGGAATCCATAAAGCAGGCGGCCAAACGACCTAAACCACCGTTGCCCAACCCCGGTTCTTCTTCAATGTTAATCAACTCCTCCAAGCTCAGCCCCGATTCTTCCACCGCCTGTTGCACCGGCTCCCATAGCCCTAAATTGATCAGGTTATTGCCCAAATGGGGCCCCAGCAAATATTCCGCCGACAGGTAACACACCACTCGATTGTCACAGTTGAGATAGGTTTGAAATGTATTTAGCCACCGTTGCAAGAGGCGATCGCGGATGGTGTAGGCCAGGGCCATATAAACATCGTGCTTGGTGGCAATGCCGGGAAACTTCCCCTGTAGATAAAACAGATTATCGGCCAAAGCCCGCTTGAGGGTTTCCACGCTTAGACCAGTGCGGTCGTCTTCCACCTGAATGAGGGGATTGGTGGTGTTAAAAGCCATGGGAAAGTGCTCCGTTGATGGTGTGCTTTTCCCTATAGTGTCGGGCCAGAATTAAAATTTGGTTAGCATCGTCAACTTTTGTATGACTTCTTAACAAAGCGTTAGGTTGAACAGATACACGTCCTGTCCCAAACAGTAATCTCTTAAAATTAAGGAATAGGCAGGATAAACCCTAAGTAACTATGGCGACAACAGCGGATGAAGTATGGCAATTCCTTGGTGAATTAGTCCAAGCCCAGAAGGAACAACGAGAGGAATCGGAGCGGATGCGTCAAGAAGCAGAGCGCCGTTCCCAGGAAATGGATCGCCGATTCCAGGCACAGCGGGAGGAGTCAGAGCGAAGATTTCGAGAAACAGAGCGTTTACTAAAGGAACAAAGTCAACGGGTAGATGAACAAATAGGAAAATTGGGCAACAGCCTCGGGGAATTTGTGGAATCCTAGGTGCGGCCAGCGGCGGTGCGATTATTTCGAGAACGGGGCATTGATGTCCAAGAAATTTCCTCTGATGTATAGCTAACTGAAATAAGAGTGGGGCGGACGGTATGTATAATGCTATATTATGAATAATGACTAAACTAATAAGCAACTCATGGCATACGATCTAGATTTACGACTATAGCTAGTTAAATTAAATATGGGACACCATGCTACACAGTAGTTACGAATAATTTCATCTATGCTTACATCTGGAGAGGCGTATGTTCTTGCTCTTTTCAATGCACTAAAATCATGCTCTATGTCATTAAGATCTGGCGAGTAGGTAGGTAAAAATAAAACTGTATGTCCTGCCTCTTCTACTATTTTTCTAATCCTACTCTTTCTATGAATAGGCGCATTATCCATAATTAATACCGATGGAATTGTTAATGCAGGTATCAGGTATAATTCAAGCCATCCTTCAAAACCTTCGGCATTTAAACTTCCACTAAATAGCATCGGTGCTATTAAATCTTTTTTATTCTTTCTTCTACCTGCCACAAGGTTTTCTTTCTTTCCTCTTTTTCCTTGCCTTTCCCCATATACTCTCTCTCCTCTTTTTGACTATCCGTACACTGAAGAGGCAAACTCCTCAAAACCAGCCTCATCTATGAATACAAGGCTTGCAACCCCATAAATTAGAATTAGCTCTTTCAGGATTTTTTGATATTCTGCTCTTTTTTCTTCATCTCTTTCTTTATATAGTAACTGTTTTTTTTTCTGGTAATTCCCATTTCTTTAAATCTATATGACAGTGCGCTAGCAGTTACACCGAATTTCTTTGCTCTCTCTTTCATCGGCATATCTGGATTTTCCATCACATCTTTCTCCAGCTCTTTTATATCTATCTTCCGACGCCGGTTCTTTACCTTCGTTGGTTCCAGATTTTCCCGGCTTAACCATCTATAAATTGTCTCTCTACCTACCTTAAATATTTTTGATGCCTTCGTTACACCATTCCCTTCTTCTAGAAAACTTATTACTCTTAGTCGTAAATCTAGATCGTATGCCATGAGTTGCTTATTAGTTTAGTCATTATTCATAATATAGCATTATACATACCGTCCGCCCCACTCTTATTTCAGTTGGCTATAATTTCGAAACTGCTTAAGTCTTTATTGACAAGCTTTTCAGTGAATTTGACTGCCTTAGTCTTACTAGAAATGAGTATATTTCAGACTTATTCTAACTGGCTATGTTCAATGAAACTGCTCTACGAAATATTCTTCAAGAAAAATTGTCAGCGATATGATAAAAAAGATTGGGACATTTTTCGGCAATACAAATCATCGAAAATTTTTATTTAGGACTTTGGCAGTTCTTCAGAAAAGCGGACAATATCATCATCCCCCAGATACTCGCCGTTTTGTACCTCAATCATCACCAAATCAATGACCCCTGGATTTTCCACTCGATGGGGCGTATTCATAGGCACATAGGTGGATTCCTTCTGATTTAGCAATTTTTCTTCACCGTTACAGGTAACCTTGGCCGTACCAGATACTACCACCCAATGTTCACTGCGGTGGTAATGCATTTGGGTGCTCATATGTTGTCCAGGTTTGACCACAATGCGATTAATCCGATAGCGGGGACCTTCTTCCAACATGGTAACCATGCCCCAGGGAGGAGTGCGGGTGGTTTCAGGATGGGGAGTGGGGCCTGGAGTAGGCACTTCGGGGGAGTCATTCATGGTGGGAATACTAAGCCAAACGGTGAAAAATACCAAGGACTTGCCCCAATTTTAAACTGCTGGGGAATTTGTCGAGAATTAAGGGACAAGAAAAAAGCCCCGATCGCCAAGGTCAGAGCTTTTAAATATTCAAATATCTGGCATGGCTGTTGAAACAACAATTGGCAACAGTGCAAAAATATTTGCCCAGTAATTATTGGGCCAAACGGCTAGACTCATAACCCCAGCTGGGAAAAGAATCGTTGGAATTAACGGGGGGAGCGTCATTGGTTTCCTGACTGCGGCCGGCCAAAGAACTGACCTTTACACAGTTGGGCGTAAATAGGAAAATACTCTCACCAATGCGCTCTTGGTGGCCATCCATGGCAAAAGTACCACCGGCCACAAAATCCACTGCCCGTTGGGCTTCATCGGGGTCCATCACATTTAGGTTTAAAACCACCGACTTCCGTTCCCGTAGGGTTTGAATGACCTGGGGCATTTCATCGAAGGAATGGGGTTCCACCACAACGACCTCTGCCACACTGTTGTTGATGCCGGGCATACCAATCACGTTATTTCTTACTCCTGTACCAATAGGGGTGTCATTATTTAAGCTTAGAGGCTCGCGGCTAATGCGAGGGTGGGGGGCAACTTCTTCGGTCGGCGGCGGAGAGGCCACCGATTGGGGTAACTCCATTTCTTCGTCATAATCTTCTTCGTACTCATCATGTTCACTGATGCCGACGAAGTCTTTTAACTTAGTCAAAATCATAGTTTACCGTCCGTATTTCCTGGGTAAAATGAAAGGGGTTAATGGGATGAACTATCGTTGCAGGCAAGACCAGGGCGAACATTGACCAGGGCTAGAGCAAACGGCATCACTCGCAAATATTCTTGCTAGATTGGCAAGTTCATCGGTTCAGGGAGGAAAGGAGCGGCAACTCAGTGGCGAGGAGCTACTAAGGTCAGGCCCTTTCTTTTTCAGTCAAAATGACCGAGTTTAAGTTTTCCTACCCCTGTCGTGACAATTTACCAAAATGTTCCTAACTTTTGTAGGCTTTCGCCGATATTTTACCGATAATTTCTCGCTGTTTCCCAGGCACAGGCCAGAGCCGTAACCGGAGACAGAAATTAAGGCAACTAGCAAATATACCTCCCATTACTAGCACGAATGGGGCAAAAAATTAGCGGAGAAAGAGACGATAAACGGGATTCTCACTTTCGTCCCAATAACGGTAGCCCAAATTAGCCAAAAATTGTTGCCATTGTGCCGTTTCTACTAAGGGAACTTGCATACCTACAATGATTCTGCCATAGTCGGCCCCGTGGTTACGGTAATGGAACAGACTAATATTCCAAGCGGGATCCATACAGCCTAAAAATTTCATTAATGCCCCTGGCCGTTCAGGAAATTCAAATCGGTAGAGCAATTCCCGCTGATTTTCCAATTGGGTTATCTGGGGAGGGCGCCCCCCCACCATATGGCGCAAATGAAGCTTAGTCAGTTCATCGTCGGTTAGATCTAAAGTTTTAAAACCTTGGTGGGTAAAGTTGACGGCTAGCTGGGATGCATCACTACGATTTTGGATCTGAATGCCAACAAAAATATGGGCATTAGGCCCTTCGGCAATGCGGTAGCTAAATTCAGTGATGTTATGTTTTCCTAACGCCTCACAAAAATTCTTCAAACTTCCCCGTTCTTCGGGGATAGTCACTGCGAAAATGGCTTCCCGCTGTTCTCCATACTCGGCCCGCTCCGCCACAAACCGCAACCGGTCAAAGTTCATATTGGCCCCACAGGCGATCGCCACTAGGGTTTTATTCTGGCAACCTTCCCTCTGCACATACTGTTTTAGCCCTGCAATGGCTAACGCCCCGGCCGGTTCCAAAATGGAGCGGGTGTCTTCAAAACAATCCTTAATGGCTGCACAGGTATCGTCGGTGTCCACCAGTAAAATTTCATCCACATACTGCTGACAGAGGGGAAAAGTTAAATCCCCCACTTCCCGCACCGCCACGCCATCGGCAAAGAGTCCCACTTGATCGAGCTTAATCCGCTTTCCCGCGGCCAAAGACTGACGCATGGCATCGGCATCCTTCGGTTCCACACCGATGATCTTAATTTCTGGGTAGAGCCGTTTCACATAGGCCGCTACCCCGGCAATTAGTCCGCCACCACCGATCGCCACAAAAATAGCATCAATGGGCTGTTGATACTGACGTAAAATCTCCATGCCAATGGTACCTTGCCCCGCAATTACATCGGGATCATTGAAAGGATGGATAAACGTTAGTCCTTTTTCTTGCTCCAATTGCCGTGCATGGCCGTAGGCATCGTCATAGGTTTCCCCATAGAGCACCACCACGCCCCCCCGAGCTTTGACTGCTTCCACCTTCACCTGGGGGGTAGTTTCCGGCATGACAATAATCGCTCTGGTGCCCAATTTAGAAGCCCCTAGGGCCACCCCCTGGGCATGGTTTCCCGCCGAAGCGGCAATTACGCCCCGCTGCAGCAACTCTGGTGACAACTGGGCCATTTTGTTATAGGCCCCCCGCAACTTAAACGAGAATACCGGCTGTAGGTCCTCCCGCTTAAAGTAAACCCGATTGCCCAGACGCTTCGATAAATTGGCAGCCAAATCCAACGGAGTTTCGATCGCCACATCGTAAACCCTGGCCTTAAGAATTCTTTCGAGGTAGTCGCTGGTCATGGAAAACGCAAGCAAAAACGGTAGCGGTTAAAATCAACCTTTCCAGTTTCCCACTGTTTGGCAGAGCCTTGTACCAGCTAGGCCAATGGTCAATTCAATTGTCGTTTTAAATCCGCCAACGCAGCCCAGCGGTGATCAAAGCCATTGTCGGCTCCATTGTTAGGCACTTCCGGGGCCTGGCAGTCTTTGCCGCACAAATTTTTCAGGGGCAAAGCCAAGTTAAATTGCTCATACAACCAAGTTTCCAGATCAAAGTGGCCATCGGGGGGCAACACTTCTGACAAGTCATCCCAACTTAATTCCCTTTCCGAAGCTAGGGCCGGATTTTCCCCCTGGCGGTCCAACCAAAGTATTTCCTGGGTGTCCAACTCCAGCTTTTGGTTATAGCCCTGGGCGCAACGGTCACAATGGAGGGTCACAATGGTTTCCGCTTGGGCCGTTACTTCCAAAAAAGTTCCCCCATGGCGCACCGTCACCGCTCCCCGCACCGGCGTTAAAGTGGCCAAGTCGGCGATCGCCTGGTCAACTTGAAAAACCTGGGTAGAGCGGGGTTGTTTAAGGAGATGGGGGAGATAAATGGGCTGTAGAACCATGGCAAAAATCGGCAAATATTATTTGGATCAACAACAAAATCCCGCACAGACAAAGATTCTAGGAATTAAGAGCATCCTTTTGCTTTTCTTCTGACACTTCCGCTTGGAGTTTTTCCCGTTCTTCTGGGGTCATATTTGCCCAGCGCAGTTCAATCATTTTATCTTCGTACTCCTTGATCTGTTGGTGATAGGTCATGTCATGGGTAAACACCCTGGTGACATAGGACAGCAACCAAATCAACAATCCTCCCACCAGCACCGCCTGGGTCCAAATACCCGCCTGTTGACCTTCAATGCCAAAGGCTTGCAAGCCAACATAGACCAATCCCCCCAAAAGGAAAAAACCTAGGGCAATGCCCAAAGCATCAATGCGTCGCATAGTGGA
This sequence comes from Synechocystis sp. PCC 6714, assembly GCF_000478825.2. Classification (NCBI taxonomy): domain Bacteria; kingdom Bacillati; phylum Cyanobacteriota; class Cyanophyceae; order Synechococcales; family Merismopediaceae; genus Synechocystis; species Synechocystis sp. PCC 6714. The sequence goes on from NZ_CP007542.1 coordinate 93,379, forward strand.
AATCTCCCTAGGTTAGCTAGTGGTGAAGGAGGGGAAAGTCGGAACTGTTAGTTATTGCTGGCCTAGAACAGACCCAAAACTTGGAGGGGAAATTGAGTCTTAAGCCGCTTGACGACGGGGCCGCAGATTCAACACTGGACTGAGGAGCAATAGCCCAGGGAAAAATAGGAAAACGAAAAAGTACATGATTAGTCGCTCCACAGAGCTAGCCACATACCAGCGCTTTTGTAAGTACAAATAAAGTAGGGCGGGAAAAACCAATAGATAAGCTAGGCTCAGGCCTAGGTAAATCATCGCCAACAAACCGGTTTCAGAAAGTAGCAAACCCAATAAGTCTTCCATAATCCTGGCGGGGGTTAAGGTTATAGGGCAATGGCCCAGTAAAACTTTAACTTAATTTCGCAAAATCAGGGTGTTCACCAAGTTCCTAACGCCTTCGTTGCCGATTATCCCATTGTTTTTTGAGGTCATACCAAAATCTTTTCAGCCTTAAATCGAGGGAAAAACCCCGCCGACTAGTCAGCACCACCGTCCCGGCAATGCGGTCATGGAAAGCTTGTCCCAAACTATCTTCGGCGATCGCCCAAATTAAATCTCCAAACAGGGGCGCCACCAGGAGCAAAAAGCTAACCCCATTGGTGAAGTTAATATCCAAACCCACCATGGCTAGGTAAGAAGCAGTGCCCAAAATTCCTTCCCGTTGGCTCAATTCCAAAATGCCCGGCAAACGCTTCATTTTCAGATGCACGACCCTGATGTCGAAGGCCCAGCCGCCCAAACTTTGCCCTTGGTTGGCAGATACAAGGACTACCCGGAGGGCAAACCAACCGATGATAAAAATTAGTAACCGCACCCAACCGGCGGCCAAACTACTAAATAACCAAATGACTACAAAGTCCAACAAGTAGCCATAGCCCCGCCGCTCCAATGGGGCCAAAGGTAAGCGGCGATCACGGGGTTGGTCGTCGTCGTACATAAATCAAGCTTTGCTGATGGGGCAAGGGGCAGTTTCATACCGGGGTCAAAACTATCAAAACCGGTACAATTGGGGACTGAGCCGTTGCAGTCCATTTTGGCATTTTGTTGAGCAAGCACCCACCCCAGCAATAATTTGGCTCTCCGGCGGGGGAAGCTCCCTGCCCCTAGTCAATGATTAGACAAGCTTATCGTCAAACCTGGGGAAGATTAATTCTTTCCATCTTTGCTTCCCTAGTCCTTAAAAGTCCCTTAACCACTAGGATTCTAGCTTTTGGTCATCGGTGCAATCCCCGGGTTAACGGGCAAAAATACTCTAGGGAAAAACATAAGTAGAGATTATCTAATTAAGGCCTAGCCATTTCATTGCTAATGCTTCCTTGTCAATTCAAGATTTTCCCGTAGTATCAGAACAGTTAAGTTTTCTGAAGTGGCTCGATCTGGATTTATAGTTGTCCCGATGGAGACTTCATGAGGCAATATCTCTACTGTTTTTTTGAGAAGAGGAAACATTTATGGCATCCTATACCGTTAAACTGATCACCCCCGATGGGGAAAATTCCATCGAATGCTCTGACGATACCTATATCCTCGACGCTGCGGAAGAAGCTGGCCTAGACCTGCCCTATTCTTGCCGTGCTGGGGCTTGCTCCACCTGTGCTGGTAAGATCACCGCCGGTAGTGTTGACCAATCTGATCAGTCTTTCTTGGATGACGACCAAATTGAAGCTGGTTATGTTCTGACCTGTGTGGCCTATCCCACTTCTGATTGCACCATTGAAACCCATAAAGAAGAAGACCTCTACTAAGGTTTAGTACGCTGGCCATGGGCTAGTGAATTTGATAGTTTCATAATTGTCCAAGGCGGGGTTTAGGCCCTGCTTTTTTTTGCCTTAGTTGATCTATTGAAAGTAAGACACTGACCAGAGCTAAAAGCCTCTTTGGTAAAGACTTTAGTCGTCTTAATCTTAATTTGATTGACTAGCCTCGGTGGCGAATTCCAATACAGCCCGGGCGGCCCGTTCACAAACCCCCGGCGCTCCTAAGGCTTCCCTCAATTCTCGATAATCCTGGGCAATTTTTGTCCGGCGATCGCCGTTTAGGAGTAATTCCAATCCAGCTTGGGCAATGTTACTGGGGATGGCCTGTTCCTGGAGTAGTTCTGGCATAATGCCCCGATTGAGCACAATATTAGTGGGGGAAACAAACGGTAAATCAAACTTAAAAATTCGCCGGGCGATCGCCATGGTCAAAGGACTAACCCGATAAAGAATGACCTGGGGCACATTTAATAAAGCAATTTCTAGGTTCACCGTTCCCGACTTCGTAATAGCCAAATCAGCGGCGGCGATCGCCGTTAGGGTTTCTTTCCCCATTAAGAGTTCAACATTGAGATTAAATTCCCCTAGGGTCTGTTCAATTTGTCCCCGGTAATCCTGCAGGGAAACGGGCAAAAGAAATTTGGCGTTCGGCAGTTTACTCTGCAATTGCTGGGCGGCCCCACAAATGGCTGGCAACAGGTAACGCAATTCCTGAATGCGGGAAGCGGGTAGGAGGGTAATCACCGTTTGAGCTTGGTCTATGCCCAACCGTTGGCGGGCCTCCTGTCGGCTGGGAGCTTCCTTGGCAATGCGGTCTAGTAGGGGATGTCCCACCCAGGTCACATCTAAACCCTGCTTTTGGAAAAATTCCGCTTCCCCTGGAAAAATAGCCAACAGGCGATCGGTTACTGCCATGATCTGGGCCGTTTCCCTTTTAGTGGGGGACCACACCCAGGCCTGGGGGGCAATATAGTACAAAATTGGCAGATTAGGATAGGTTTTCCGCAAGTAATTAGCAATGGTTAAATTAGGTCCCATGTAATCAATCAAAACCAACAAATCAATGGGATTAGTTTTTAAATAATGTTTAACCTTTTGTTGGATACGCCAAGTGGGGATAATAAACCGGAGGGACTCCGTTAAACCGACCGAACCGATCGCCGCCGTATTAGCCAGTAAGGTCAAACCTGCGGCCGCCATTTTTTCTCCCCCCAAACCCACCAGTTCTAGCTCCAAATTTTTCTCTTCGGCCTGCTGTTTTAATGCTTCAACCAACAGAGAACCCTGGAGATCCCCGGACACCTCTCCCGTACTAATAAAAATTCTCATAGGAATGACGGGTGCTAATTGGGTTGTTTGATGCCCACCACACTGGCATTAAAGTTATAGTTTTTACCTTCCAATTCCAAAACCGTGCCAATTTTCACCTTTTGTCCCCCTAACACCATACCGGTGGAGGTTAGATCCCCCCTACCTTTGAGGGTCAGGAGCATATCCCGGCTGTAGTTTGACTCCGGCCGAGGATCTGGCAATGATTTGACGGAACCATCGGGCTGGGGCACCGCCAAATTGCGAGGGAGTTCCTGCACATTAACCACTTCCACCTGGCCAGCCGGTTGATTACGGATGATGATGTTGGTTTTCTCTGCTTTAAATTCATCTAGCACCACTTGGGGATCGAGTACGTTTAAGCCCCGGACAATGGCAGTTAGCTCAATGGAGGCGGCATTGGCTTGGGCCAGAATGCTTTTCCCCGAACTACCCGGCAAAATGAAAATCCCCACGGCCACCATGAGAATGATCAAGGCGGCCCCCAGATCCAACAGGCTGACTATGCCGAAAATTCTGCCACGGGAATCAATGAGCTTCATGGGAAAATTACTAACTCTGGACTGGGACGGAAATCAATTGGAAAAAATCCCCGCAATTCTAACATGGAGCAAGGGAGCAAAATTTGCGGGAGTCTCTGAAAAAATCCGCTAGGGGAGGGAGCTACTCTGGGCCGTAAACCGTTACCATCGATAGAACAAAACTTAACACAGCAGTAAAAATTTTTAACATATGGCAATGGCTTGGTTAATGGGGTTGGGTTTAGCCTTAGCTTCGGTGGTCTGGGTCGAACTGGTGCGGGACTACTACCATGCCTTAGCCCATGTTTGGACGCCGTTGTACCGTCTCCATGGTTGGCATCATCGGGTATTTCGCTCGGATTTATCGGTGGTGAGCACAGAAATTTATCAGAAGGCCCACTGGTACAATGATGTGCCGGAAGCATTGGTGATGTTGACCTTGGGTATTTGGCCCCCACTGTTGACCTGGGTGTGGCAAGGCATTGACCATTGGCCCTTTATCCTAGCCGCCAGTGCTGGAATGATTTATACCCTAGGCTTTTTGCTGTCGGCGATCGCCAGGGGTTTAGGTATTCCCCAGGCAGATGAAATTACGGATTTGACCCACCGCCCTGGGCCATTTTTAGCGCCGCCGGCCCCTTGGAGGGTGAACCGGACTTACCATTGGCGACACCATTTTGACGATCCCAATGCCTACTTCTGTGGAACTTTAACTTTGGTAGATAAAATGTTGGGCACCGCTTTGTCCCTAAAAGGTAAAAAAATTGCAGTGACCGGGGCTTCTGGTGGTTTTGGCCAGGCCCTTTTGCAGGAACTCCATCAGCAAGGAGCTAAGGCGATCGCCATTACGTCCTGTGGCCAAGAAATCACTGTCGCCGGGGCAGGGCAAACCATTCCCATCAGAACGGAACAATGGTGCATTGGCCAGGAAGAACAACTCAAGGATTTGCTGGTGGAAATTGATATTTTAGTTATTAACCATGGGGTGAATGTTCATCAACGGCGGGACGGCCAAGCCATTCAAGAAGCCTACGAAGTTAATACTTTTTCCGCCCTGCGCCTGATGGAATTATTCCTAGCCACAGTGAAAACTAATCGGGACATTGCCACCAAGGAGATTTGGGTGAATACCTCCGAGGCGGAAGTAAATCCGGCCTTTAGCCCTTTGTATGAACTGAGTAAACGGGCGTTGGGGGATGTAATTACCCTCAAGCGCTTGGATTCTCCCTGTGTGATCCGTAAACTAATTTTGGGACCGTTCAAAAGCAAACTCAATCCGGTGGGTGTTATGGGTGCAGCGTGGGTTGCTCGCCAGGTGGTTAACGGCGTAAAACGGGATAGCCGCAATATCATCGTCACCATTAACCCCATCACATTTATCGCTTTTCCCATCAAGGAATTATTTGTCTCCCTTTATTTCCGTTGCTTCAGCAAAAAGTCTTAGTTGATGTTATGACCTTTGCCGGGATGCATAGCTGAGTAAAAGTAAAAAGAATGCGCTTCCCAAAAGGTATTTCAAGCCATCGGGAATCCAAGGGGCTGGGGAAATAAAACCTTCAATGATACCGGCGATGATTAACAGGGGCACAATTCCAAACACCAATTGAGCGGCGGCGATCGCCTGTTGTTTGATGGCGTAACTGCGGCGGTAGGGCCCAGGCCAAACGAGGCCCTTGGCAATGAGCAACCCCGCCGCCCCTGCCAGAAAAATTGCTGGTAATTCCAAGGAACCGTGGGGAAAAACAAAACCCCAAAAGGGAATTGCCAAATTGTGTTGGGCCACCAATGCCCCCACCGCCCCCAGCAGTAAACCGTTGAAAAACAGGGCGTAAATGGTCCATAGTCCCACCACAACTCCCCCGGCCACCATACCAAAGGCAACGGAAAGGTTGTTGATCATAATGCCACTGGCCGCCACTGGCTTCATGGTTAAAATTGATCCCATCCAGAGCTGACCTTCGTCCCGGACAGTCCTAATTAAATCCCCCGGTACCACCAATTCCCAAAAAGCGGGGTCGTTCCAGCTATACCACCAGGCAATGCCACTGGCCAGGCCAAAAATGCCAAAGGCCGCCATAGTGTAACTCCCCGTTTGTCGCAAAACCAACGGCAACTGCCACAGGTAAAATTCCTTGACTTTGCCCCATTCCTGTCGGCGATCGCCTTGGTAGATCTGGCTGTAGGCCCTAGTAATTAAAGCTTGTAGATTTTGCCTCAGGCGGGGATTGAGGTTATGGGTTTTGGCCCGGGCCAGGTCAGCGGAAGTGGCTCGATATAATCCGGCCAGCCGTTGGATTTCCTCGGTGGAAAGGGCCTTGATACCCTCGGTTTCCATGCGGGTCAAAATTTGGTCAAGGGTCTGCCAATCTTGGTCACGGCGGGCAATCCAGCGACGAAAGTCCATGGGAAAAAATCTAAAGAATAAACCATATTTTGCAACGACTCTGAACCCTAGATATTCAAATTGAGGACGGAAATTTTCTCCGGTTGGATACCCCTAGCCAAAAATATTGCAAGCAATGGCTAGAATGGAGGGCAATGTCTAGTTTTCCTGACCACATCCTAGGTACCTATGCCCCAATTTCCGTGGAAAGATAACGATGCCGATTTGTCCCCCCTAGAAGCCTTCCTAGCCGAATGGGATGATCCTGAAGCGGAGGAGGAGGATTTTCGTAACGATTTTTTCCGGGGAACGGAGGGGCGGCGCAAAAAAGCGGCGGTAACGCTCATGGCCATTTGGACCATTGTTATCACCCTCCACTACTGGGCCTGGGGGAGTTGGCTGGTGTGGGCCCTGACCGGTGCCCTCTCTTTGCAAGCTCTCAGGTTAATGAAAGCAATCCCAGAAGAAGCCCCCCCCATGGTCACTGGGGATGTATCGACAGCGGATTATCCCCGGGTTTGCCTAATGGTGGCCGCCAAAAATGAGGAAGCGGTAATTAGCAAAATTGTGCGGCAGTTATGCTCTTTGGACTATCCTGGCGATCGCCATGAAGTTTGGATTGTGGACGACAACAGTACCGACCGGACTCCAGCCATCTTGGAGCAACTCCGTCAGCAATATCCCCAGCTAAAAGTTTTGCGGAGGGGCGCTGGGGCCAGTGGAGGTAAATCGGGGGCCTTAAATGAAGTGTTAGCCCAAACCCAGGGGGAAATCATTGGCGTATTTGACGCCGATGCCGATGTGCCTAAAGATTTATTGCGGCGGGTGGTGCCCTATTTTGCTTCCCCCACCTTTGGGGCTCTACAGGTACGCAAGGCGATCGCCAACGAAGATGTGAATTTTTGGACCAGGGGCCAGGGGGCAGAAATGGCCTTAGATGCCTATTTTCAACAGCAGAGGATTGTCACCGGCGGCATTGGGGAGCTGCGGGGCAATGGGCAGTTTGTGGCCCGTCAAGCGTTAGATGCGGTGGGCGGTTGGAACGAACAGACTATCACCGATGATTTGGACTTAACCATTCGCCTACACCTCCATCAGTGGAAAGTGGGCATTTTGCTCAATCCCCCGGTGGAAGAAGAAGGGGTCACCACGGCGATCGCCCTTTGGCATCAACGCAATCGCTGGGCGGAGGGCGGTTACCAACGTTACCTCGATTATTGGCGCTGGATTTGTACCCAACCCATGGGCTGGAAGAAAAAGTTGGATTTGTTTTCGTTCCTATTAATGCAATACTTGTTGCCCACCGCCGCGGTACCAGATCTGCTCATGGCCCTGTGGCAACGGCGTTTCCCTCTGCTAACTCCCCTCAGTTATTTGGCGATCGGTTTTTCCTGCTGGGGCATGTACCATGGACTGCGGCGTTTAACCCCTAGTGAGGGCAAGCCTCCTTGGCAAGAAATACCGTCCCTGCTGGCCCGCACCATTGGTGGCACCATTTATATGTTCCATTGGCTGATCATTATGCCCTCGGTCACCGCCCGCATGGCCTTTCGCCCCAAACGACTCAAGTGGGTGAAAACAGTCCACGGCACAGCTACGGAAGAATCCCTAGAGTTGAAGCAAAGTTAAAAATCAAGCAAACTTTTAGTCAATTTCATCTGATTGATTTTGTCTGGCAAAGTAAAAGCTAGAACAACTGAATGCAACTTAAAACTCCAGGTAGTGGAGCAGTTGGCTGATCAATGGCACTGGTAATCCCAGACGCTTTTGCAAATCTCCGAGATTGTGGTAATTGCCCCCACTGTCTCTTTCTTGGACTAGGTCCGTGGCGATCGCCGGGGTGAGGTGCGGTATGCCGAGCAATTGTTCGACGGTAGCTTGGTTAACGGAAACTTTGGGGGGAGCTAATAGGCTATCCGGGTCCCAATAAGCAAAGGAAAGTATGGGTTCCCAGGGCTTAATTTGCTGCACAGTCACATTCAGAGCCGCGGCCAAATCCTCTAGGGCTAAAAACTGTATTCCCATGGTGCTCAACTCTTTCAATTGTCGGGCTTGGTGGATGGATAACCCTGGCAAACGTAGCCATTCGTCCACTGTGGCTTGATTCACTTCGATGCGTAGCCCCAACTCCCCGGCGATCATCAATTCCTCCCAAGATTGAAAGCGGTAATAGGGATCGCTTTGCAGACGGCGTTGGAGAGCCCGACGACGAAAATTAAGCATGGGCAAGGGAAGGAAATGGACTTTGTCTCACAATTTTAATGGCGCTCCAGGGCAAAGAATGCCCCAACTTGTAATCCCAGCGCCTTGGAGTTCTAGAAATGGGGGAAGATGGTATTGGAGAAGAGGAAATTCTTGCCCCTACAATCCCCCAGACCCATGAATTGGCATATCAGCGACGCCCAAAATCTGACTACCATCGACCGTGAAATCGGCGACCATGGCCATAGTCCAGCCCAGTATGAAATTTTGCGCCGGGTTATCTATGCCACGGGGGATTTTGAGTACCTTAACCTATTGCACTTTTCAGAACGGGTCTTGACCATTGGGGCCGCAGCTTTAGCTTCCCGCACCACAATTTTAGTCGATGTGCCCATGGTGCAAGTCGGCATTGTTCCCACTCTCCAAAAAACCTTTGCTAACCCGGTTTACTGTGCCACCCAGAGCATCACTAGGCCCCAAAGGGAGAGAACAGAGGAAGCCTGGGGTATGCTCAACCTTGCCCACCGTTACCCAGACGGGATTTTTGTTGTCGGCCAGGCTCAAACCGCCCTGGATGCCCTAATGGAATTGGCCCAAGTCCAACGCATTCAACCGGCGATGGTCATTGCCACGGCCACCAATTTTGGCGATCGCCAGGATAGGGCCCTGGATTTGCAAAAAACTAACATTCCGCACATTATTGTCCAGGACAGAAAAGGGGGGACGGAGGTGGCGGTGGCCATCATCACTGCTTTGGTAGATTTAGCTTGGCAGGCCTATGAGCAAAGGGCCCATGCCAATTAATTGCGATTCAATTCTTTGGCCTAATTTCTCTAAACTTTTCTGTGACCCCTAAAACTATGGCTTTTTGGTTAATCAAATCTGAACCCGTCACCTACGGTATCCACCATCTCAAGGAAGAAGGAGAAACCCTGTGGGATGGGGTGAGAAATTACCAAGCCCGCAACTTTTTACAAGCTATGGCCGTGGGGGATCAGGCTTTTTTTTACCATTCCAACTGCAAGCCCCCAGGCATTGTGGGGCTAATGACCGTCACCGCTGTGCAAGTAGTAGATCCGAGCCAGTTTGACCCCGGTAGCCCCTACTTTGATCCCAAAGCAACCATCACCAAGCCCCGTTGGTTCACCGTTAAAGCCCAGTTTACCGAGGAGTTTTCCCAGATGATTACCCTACCAACCCTCAAAGCCCATTTCCAACCAGACGAATTGGCAGTGCTCAAAAAGGGTAACCGTCTTTCGGTGTTGCCGGTATCAACGGCGATCGCCAAGCGGATTTTGGACTTAGCTTAATCGATGAGCAATGATACAATTGAAGACTGTGTCTTTTTTTGTGGAGTAACGGGCCATGACCCAACGAACCCTCGGCGGAACTAACCGCAAACAAAAACGTACTTCCGGTTTCCGGGCCAGAATGCGTACCCATAACGGCCGGAAAGTTATTCAGGCTCGCCGGAGCAAGGGTCGCCATCGCTTGGCCGTATAATTCATTTCTGTGGGACTACCCAAATCGCTGCGCCTAAAACACTGGCAAGATTTCCAGACCGTTTATCAACAAGGTAGGCGGTATCGCCACAGCAACTTACTAATGCGGGTCCTAGGCGATCGCCCGGGGGACCAGAGCCGCTTTGGCATCACCGTTAGCCAAAAAGTCAGTAAGAAGGCCACGGCCAGAAATCGCCTTAAACGTAAGATCCGCGCCGTCATCCACCATCTCCGGCCCCAAATTCAGCCGGGCTTCGATGTGGTGATCATCGTCTTGCCCCAAGGCATTGGGTGCAATTATGAACGTTTTTTGCGAGAATTAGAGCAGTTATTTAGCCAAGCCGGGATCATTAACCATGGGCATTCGAGAAACCACCTACTATGAGGGCGGCCCCCACATCGGGGACCTAATAGTTAACATCCTATTAGGGTTCACCGTCATCTTTCTCCCTTTGACCATCGGGGCGATCGTCCGGGCTATCTGGCTCCGCTACAAAATTACCGATCGCCGTATTTCCGTCACCGGCGGTTGGATGGGGAAAGACCGCACCGACATCGTTTACGGTGAAGTAGCCAAAATGATTAAAATGCCCAGGGGCATCGGCATTTGGGGAGACATTGTTGTTACCCTCAATGACCGTTCCCGGTTGGAACTGCGGGCTATGCCCAACTTCCGCGAGGTATACGACTATATGGCAGAACGGGTTGCCGACAAAACCGGCCGTCCCCTGGAAGCAATCACCCAGCAGTAGTACCAGAGGTACTGAAATTTATCTGGTCATCGATGGTATTGATGGCTGTCTGGGGCTGCAAAACACCCTAGTCTTCCCGCTAAACTTGGCAATATTTATCTAGAGAGCTTGTTAGCAATGGATTTTGGTATCGGTTTTATTTCGACAAATATCATGCTGCCGATCCTAGATTTTTTCTTTGGGATTGTGCACAGCTATGGTTTTGCTATTATTGCCCTCACATTGGTAATTCGTTTAGCACTTTATCCCCTCAGCGCGGGCCAAATTCGCAATATGCGGAAAATGCGAATCACCCAACCTTTGATGAAAGAGCGCCAGGAAGAAATCCAAAAACGCTACAAAGACGATCCAGCCAAACAGCAGGAAGAAATGGCCAAAGTTATGAAGGAATTTGGCAACCCCCTGGCTGGGTGTCTGCCTCTGCTCCTGCAAATGCCCATTTTGTTTGCCCTCTTTGCTACCCTACGGGGCTCACCCTTTTCCGACATTAACTACACCGTTGACCTGCAAATATTGCCCCAAGAACAGGTGGAGCGCATCGTTCCCCAAACTTTCTCCACCAAGCCCCAAAATATCTACGTCGATGAAGCCCTCCATTACCCCATTGCTGTTTTTCTCCCCGGAGGTAAAATGCTTGGGGTAGGGGAAAAAGCCCAGTTGGAAATCCAAAGCACCGAAGGCAAAACCTTTAGTCAAGTAATTCCGGAAAAAAATAGCCAAGTTTTAAATCCTACCTATAGCGTTACTAAAGGCGAAGACCGCGTTAGCGTTAACCCCGATGGCACCATTGAAGCCCTCGTACCTGGTGATGCCACCGTTCAAGTAACTATCCCCGGCATTGCTGCCCGTACCGGTTTTCTCTTCATCAAAGCCCTGGGCCAGGTAGGGGTAACGGGTGAAAACGGAGAGGTCAACTGGGATATCTTGGGCATGATTATTTTCTTTGGTTTCAGCATTTACCTGAACCAGGAATTATCCGGTGCCTCCGGGGGAGGGGCCGCCAACGCCCAGGCCCAACAGCAACAGACCATCAACAAAATTACCCCCATTTTGTTCAGTGGAATGTTTCTGTTCTTCCCCTTGCCCGCTGGAGTTTTAATGTACATTGTCATGGCCAATGTTTTCCAGACAGTGCAAACCCTCATTTTGATGCGGGAGCCGTTACCGGAAAATTTGCAAAAATTGTTGGATGAACAGCAAAAGGCTAACCAGGGTCGGGAGTCCTTACCTTTTGAGAAAAAAAGCAGCAAAAAGAAGGAAAAAACATCTTAAATTTTCCTAGGGTAGACATTGCCTAGGGGGGGAGAGACGGTACTGTTGTTGGTTATTGTGGAAACTCAATTGCGATTTGACATTTAGACGATGGAAAAGATAGTCACCCAAGCTCAGGTCTGGCTCGAACAACTACTCAATTTGATGGGCTTTCCCAGTTCCGTTGCCATAGCGGCGGGTAAGGAAAATACCTTAACCATGGGTCCTTGGTTGGTGATTGACGAAAAAGGTCTATCTCCCGAGCAGATTGAGCGATTGCTGGCAGAGAATGGCTTGGCCCTTGACGCCATCCAGTATCTACTCAATGCTTCCCTGCGCCCCGCTGTGGTGGAAAGTAGTGTGAACTTCACCCCCATTACGGTGGAGCTGGCGGAATTTAGATCCCGCCGACAGTTGGAGCTGATTTCCCTGTCAGAAACGGCCGCCCAGAGGGTGAGGGAAACCCATGAGCCAGTGGAAATGGCTGATATGACTGCGGCCGATCGCCGTCAGGTGCATAGCTTTTTCGAAGGTTCCCAGGATTTGGAAACGGAGAGTCAAGGTTACGAACCCCATCGCCGGTTAGTGATTCGTCCCCGGCGTTAATGGCTGGCTGGGGTTGAGCAAAACCCCTCCACCTGTCAACACTTGACTACCATTTAGTTCAGGTCAGTCGGTTCGATTATTTCTTCTTGCCGCCGAATAAACCACCGAATAAACCGCCTTGGCTTGACTTAGCGCCCCCTTGACTACCGCCGACACTGGTGTGCTTAGCCAATTCTTTTTTAGCCGCCATAACTTTGGGGTCATCGGGGGCTAGCTTGACCGCTGAACCAATGTGTACCTTGGCCATGGTCATCATATTATTTTTTAGATAAGCCATGCCCAGTAAACAATGGGCCTGGGCATTTTTCGGGTCGGTTTTTAGGGCCGATTTCAACTCAGCAATGGCTTTGTCATACTGACGGCGATCGAAGTTCTCCTGGGCCCGCCGTAAACTTTTTTCAAAGGGGGAGATGGCTTCCGGGGGGGAGGCTGTGGCATTTGGAGCTGAACCAATATTCTGGGCCTGGGGTGATCGTTCCAACGCCACGGGGGTCAATGTTTCTTTGGGGGAAACACTTTTTTGATAGACCGGTGGGGAAGAGCCGATTTCTCCTTTGACCATTAAAAAAATTAGATTATATTCACTCAGTTGGGCAATCTTGGGAAAAACCGTTTTGAAATCTCCGTAAAGCCCCTTGCCCAAAGGGGTAACTACTTTACGATAAACCAGCTCCAAATTTTGTTTTGCCCCCCGGAGTTGCTGGGACTCCCCACTGCTAAAAGTTGGCTCCCCTATGCCAGCAAGGTTGCTCACGGTCTGCTGAAGAACGAGTAAATGTTCTTTGCGGTCATTGTCCCTGGTCAGAACTTCGTAGGCAGGATTAACAAATTTGGAAAAAAGTTTGGCTGCCAAGGCCCGCTCTTCGTCATTGCTTGCCTTTGATGTGTCAGGATGTAATTGAAAGGCGATATTGAGGTAACTTTTACGAATTTCCTGGGGGGTCGCATCTAGAGGACAGCCCAGAATGGCGTGGTGGTCAACTACGTCATAACTAAACAGGCCTTGCTTGATGGGAAATAGACTCATAAAGGTAAAAGTTGCGGGAGGGCGGGATTTTTCTCCTCTTTTACTCCATTATTCCTCAGAAAGAAAAAAATACTTGTAAATTGTTAGAAACGTTCACCAAAGTTTGACTTGTTGTGGCAATTGCTAACCGAGACTCTCATTCCCGCAATGATAAATCAACCGGGGTTTGTCCTTGGGGGTCTATCTATCAATTTCAGCCCATTCCTATCGTTTCAGTTCAGTCATGGGACAATTTGGTGCGAAAATCTGATTTTGAGGGATGCTTGCAAGTCAAAAGATCGGCACAGCTTCTATCCAACTGCAAATATATTGGATATTTGTTGCTCGAAAAAGAAAATTTAAAACCCCATCCTCCGGGACAGTTAAACGAGGTCAAAATCGAATTAACTGTGAATATTGGCCGAATGGCTAAAATTGATTGAATTTTTCAAGTATCCCCATGGAATTAGCACCGGAAATCAAGGCCGCTGTGGTTACCCAAGGTTTGACTAAACACTTCGATCGCCAGGGGGCGGTGACCAATGTGGATTTAACCATTCCAGAGGGGGCGGTGTACGGGTTGATTGGCCCCAACGGTGCGGGTAAAACCACCCTCATTCGTATGTTAGCTACGGCGGAGGAACCCACTAGGGGAGAAATTTATTTGTTTGGCGATCGCCTGATGGCAGGGTCGGACAACCTGAGAATTAAGCAATATTTGGGTTATTTACCGGACGATTATCCCCTTTACGAAGACCTGAGCGTAGAGGATTATTTGGACTATTTTGCCCGGCTCTATCACCTCAAAAATCCTAGCCGTCGTCGCCGCATTCAGGAAGTGTTGGAGTTGGTGCAACTGACCAGCAAACGCCACAGTCGCATTGACAGCCTTTCCCGGGGCATGAAACAACGGCTGAGTTTAGCCCGCACCATCATCCATGAACCGATTTTACTGCTTCTGGATGAACCGGTTTCTGGGCTCGATCCCCTGGCTCGCCAACAATTCCGGGACATTATTCGGGTACTGCAATCGGCGGGTATGACCATTCTCATTTCTTCCCATGTGCTCAGCGATTTAGCGGAACTCTGCACGGCGATCGGAGTAATGGAACTGGGTTGTTTGGTGGAAAGCACTACCCTGGAAGACTTATACAGCCGCCTGGGACAACGTACCATCACTATTACGTTACTAGGGGGCACAGAACAATTGCAGGATTGCCTCCGCAGTCAACCCGGTGTGGAGGATTGGCAGATAAACTATGACCAGGGAGAGCAGGCAAAGTCTAGCCAAGGCATTCACTGTTCAGTTATTTTTTCCGGTTCCCCCCAAGAGAGTGCTAATCTGCTCAAAAACTTGGTTTATGCTGGTTGTCAAGTGAGCCAATTCCATTGCCAACAGGAGGATTTGGAGAGTATTTTCCTCAAACTAGGACATCAACAGGTTTCTTGACCATTACCATTGCTATCACTGGATTTTAATACTTTTCAATTTTATTACTCTTTTATTACTGTCAACGACTAATTTGCCCATGCTTTAACAGTTAATTTCGACATTGATTCCTCCCCTTTTTTACGCCGCCATGATTAACTTTTTCTCCGCCTATGTCGATCGCCTGGGGGATTGGAATCCCCAACTTTATCGGGAACTTAAAAGCCGTTTTACTGCCCCTAGGGTGCGCTGGTTACTGTTGGCAAGTTTTATTTGCCAGGCAATGGTGTTATTTTTCCGTGGGGGGGAAATTCCGGTACTGGATCCCCTTACTCCCATCGGTCAGCAGTATAATCGCTACTGCTTGGGCACCCCGCCCAATGGGGAATATAGTCGAGCCACTTTTGTTTGTACCCAGGATATGCTGGGGCAGTTGCAGATTAATTGGCGACTTTGGTGGCTGGATGGCTTTACTTTCTTGACCATCGCAGGATTAACTCTGTTGCTAGTGGTGGGTGTTTATTTGCTAGTGGCGGATTTGCAGAAGGAATGTCAACGGGGCACGTTAAATTTTATTCGCCTTAGTCCCCAAGGGGAGGGAAGTTTTATCTGGGGCAAAATGCTGGGGGTTCCTAGTTTACTCTATGGATTTTTGCTTACTCTTTTACCCCTACATGGGATGGCCGCTGGGGGGGCTGGTATTCCCCTGACCCTATTGGCAGGTTACTACGGGGTGGTACTGGCGGGGGCAATTTTCTTTTTTCACATTGCCCTTTGGATTGGTTTGAGTAGTAGTGCCAAAAGTTATTCCTTGTCTAAAAGTGCGGCGATCGCCGGTTTATTTGTGTTGGGTATATTGGTTTTAACTTCATTGACTTTGCAGAATAATAGTTGGGAGCCAGTTTTTCTGTCTTGGTTTACTCTGTTTTACCCTGCTAAAGCATTGATTTACTTGGCCCGTTCCACCTTTTTACCCACCAGCACTGTCGGCTACCTGGGCCCCAATGAGCTAGACCAATTGCGCTGGTATGGCTGGGATTTATTTCGCTCTGCGCCCCTGGGCTTGGGTTTTATGGCGGCTAACTTTGCGGTGGGCACCTATTGGATTCAACAGGTATTGTGCCGTCGTTTCCGTCGTCCCTTCAGCACTGCCTGGAGCAAAGGCCAAAGCCTGGGGGTTACCTTGTCCCTAGTGGTGATCGCCAATGGCTTTTTGTTACAGAACTATGGAGGACGGGACCACTGGGATTTTCTGCTCTTAAACTTGGGTAGCTGGCAGTTGACCCTTTGTTGCTTCTTTTTGGGGTTAACCCTTGCCCTCTGTCCTCAAATTAACTATTTACGGGACTGGAGCCGTTACCGTCACGAGTCTCCCCGGCAATACCGCACCTGGGGTTGGCAAAATCTAGTGGCTGATGATAGTCCTCCCCAAGGGACGATCGCCATTAATCTTGCTTTTACTGCCCTTTTGACTTTACCCATGGTGTTATTGATGCCCTGGGTGGCCCCAGTACCTCCAGGCATTGGTATTCCCCTAGGAAGCATAGTAACGGCTTTGGCCATGGGTCTGCTGTGGAGTTTTACCCTCACGACCCTGATGCAGTGGGGTCTTGTGCGGATGGGTTTC
Organism: Synechocystis sp. PCC 6714; assembly: GCF_000478825.2. NCBI lineage: Bacteria > Bacillati > Cyanobacteriota > Cyanophyceae > Synechococcales > Merismopediaceae > Synechocystis > Synechocystis sp. PCC 6714. The sequence goes on from NZ_CP007542.1 coordinate 109,783, forward strand.
CCCCGCCTATTAGTGTTAATTCTGGCCCTAATGTTAATGGTGGTTCTTCCTTTGGCGATCGCCATCGGTGCTGGGATCAAAGAAAGTACGGTTATGTGGTTCACCCCCATGCCGGCCATTGCCCTGGTGGAAGCGGCCCATTGGCAAACTCCCCTCTTTTTCCTGGCGCTCATCAGTCAAACCCTGGCCATTGGATTGGCAAGCTGGCAATTTAACAGGTACATTGACCGATTAGGGCGATCGGAGAGCCAACAATATCTTGCCCAAGAATCTCTAAAATTGAAGCAAAGTTAAAAGCCCGGACTCACTAACCTAGCCCCTATCAAGGGGCATCCTGCCATTCTGGGCTTAGGGTAATAAAATCGAAAACGTTAGCTCCGGGGTGACAGGTAATGCAGGTGTTGCTAGTTACTTCCTCCGGCATTGGCACCCTGGGATGGAGAGCTCTGAAAAAGCGAGACTTCTCTGCATAAAGAGGCACTGGATTGTTGGGCGGTAAGGGGCGAGAGAAAGTGCTGACATAGTCCCAAATTAATAACTGGGTCAGACGATTGATGTTGGGAATACTAACCCCATAATGGACATCCGGGCGGCGCAGAATTTCCTGCCAAGAATCCAGGGGCAACACCTCTGGCGGCAAAGCAATGTGACAGCCTGTACAAGTTTCAATGTAGGATTCAAAGCCGGGATAATAGCGGGTGGGAATTGGGTCAACGGAACGGGAATTTTCAGGGATAGCCGGAGGCAAGTTTTGGGGAATATTTGCCTGGGCTATCAAACTAGATGTCGGTTGACCATGGGACGCCAACGTCTGGGCCATGACCCCACCGCCACTAAAGGAAAGAAAAATGATTGCTAGCCCCGTCAGAACCACTGGCAAAATTCGCATGGTCGTTTCCAATTACACCAATTCCATCACAGGATAGCTTGTCCGGGGGAATCTCCCAAAGATACCCCAGTTTTGACACTCGTTTAACAGTCCACTATCAGAGCCTGTTTGCAAAGTTTTGGCTTGCCCTCTAAATTTCCCCACTAAGGCGACCACAATACTGGGGGACCTATCTGACTTATTCTATGGTTCTCCCCAACCTTGGGGAGCTAAAACACTGTCTCAATGCCGATGGTTCTATGTAACCTTTGATTGTCTTAGAATCAATGCCCGTGCTTTCTTCTTTTGCTGCCATGGATAACCCCCGCCTCCACCCAGATACCATCCAAGAAATTAAGCAAAAAATAGATATTGTTGAAATCATCGGCGATTATGTGGTGCTCAAGAAAAGAGGGCGGGATTACATTGGTCTGTGTCCTTTCCACGACGAAAAATCCCCCAGCTTTAGTGTGAGTCCAGCCAAGCAAATGTATTACTGTTTTGGCTGCGGGGCCGGGGGCAATGCATTCAACTTTCTGATGGAATTGGGCAAACGCTCTTTTACGGATGTAGCTCTGGATTTAGCCCGCCGGTATCAAGTTCCGATTCAAACCCTGGAGCCGGAGCAAAAACAAGAACTGCAACGACAACTATCTTTGCGGGAACAACTTTACGAAATTATGGCGGTGGCCGCTGGTTTTTATCACCATACTCTTTTTCAACCCCAAGGCCAGGAAGCATTGGATTATTTACACCAAAAACGTCATTTATCGCCAGCGACAATTCAGCAATTTCAGTTGGGTTATGCCCCCGATAGCTGGGAAACCCTTTACCGTTATTTAGTCGAACAAAAACGTTACCCCGTAGCAGCGGTGGAGCAGGCGGGATTAATTAAGGTTAGGCAATCTGGCACTGGATATTATGATCAATTTCGCCACCGTTTAATGATTCCCATTCGGGACGTCCAGGGAAGAGCCATTGCTTTTGGTAGCAGAACCTTGGGCAACGATGAGCCAAAATATCTCAACTCTCCTGAAACACCCCTATTCCATAAAAGCAAAAATTTGTTTGGTTTAGACCAAGCTAAAAGTGCAATTCAGAAAGTCGATGAAGCGATTTTAGTGGAAGGTTATTTTGACGTTATTGCTCTGCACGAAAGCGGTATTAAACAAACTGTGGCGGCCCTGGGCACAGCCCTAAGTCGAGACCAGATACAAAGCCTGATGAGGTTTAGTCAATCTAAGCAAATTATTTTTAATTTTGATGCGGATAAAGCAGGAGTTAATGCTACCCAGAGGGCAATCCAGGAGATTGAACCGTTAGTGTACAGCGGCCAAGTTAATTTGCGTATCTTGAATTTGCCGGCGGGAAAAGATGCGGATGAATTTATCCATAGTAGCCCTGAAAACAGAGAAATTTACCAAACTTTAGTCAAAGAAGCTCCCCTGTGGATAGATTGGCAAATTCAACAATTGACTAAACAAAAAAAACTGAAAAATCCCCTAGACTTTGAACAAGTAGCGAGGGGGATGGTGGCCATTTTAAAGCGCTTAACTGATCAAAATAAACGGGCTTATTATCTACAGTTTTGTGGAGAAATTTTGAGCCAGGGGAACAGCCAATTGATCAGTTTACAAGTTAATAATTTGTTGAGCCAGCTAAAGTATGGTGATGCTTCTGATCAGAGCAAACCGAGAAATTGGCAAGTTAAAGATCCCGCTAGCAGTTTATTGGAAAAAGCAGAGGCTCTCCTGTTAAGAATTTATCTCCACTGTCCCCAAGAACGGGTAACTATTGATCAAATTCTGTTAGAAAATGATCTCCTGTTTAGTTTTGCTCACCACCGTCTACTCTGGCAAAAAATTGACCAGGTGCGGGAGCATTTCAATCTGGCCACTGACCCTGATAACCAATTGCCCCTGTTGGTTCAGCTAGCTTATCTGGAACAGGAGGAAAACTTTACTGGGGTTGAGTCTCTTTTTCAACTGACGGAAACCAGTGCGGAAGAATTATTTCGGGCTAACGTCCGCATCCCAGAGGCGATCGCCATTATGGAAAAGGCTCCTTGGGAAACCTACCAGCAACATTGCTTTAGCAAATTACAGCAATTGGATCCCCGCACCCAGGCGGAAGATTTTCGTTACTACCAACAACAGTGGCAAAGAGCTCGTCAAGAAATCCAACGGCTAGATAGTCAAAGGCTCAATCAACCGGATTAATGGGCCCAAAATCTAGCGAACAAAACCGGTTATTTAAGGGACTGGAGAAATTTTCACAGCACTCCAACATAAGAGATTTTCGCCAAAAAAGAAACCGTAGCTGGGTAAACCTTTATTTTTTGTTACAAAAATCGTGTTCCATGTTACAATTTTTGATATAGAAATCAAGGACTGCGCGAGTTGGGAAACCGCCACTGAGATTTCCTCAAGCAACAACAACATTTGGTGGGGTCAGGGAGTGTTTCTCTGACTCTTTTTGGTTTTTGGACCCCCAGCCCAAGTTTGGAAAATACCAGCGGATTAACCCCTCAAATGTAGTAGTGGGGAGCTTGCCTCCGCAATCTAGGTCATTGTCCAAACTTGAGAAAATTGTTTGAAATTACAGTTGATTTAATTGAAAGTAAGACACTGACCAGGGCTAAAAGCGTCTTTGGGAAAGACTTTAGTCGTCTCAATCTTACTGTGATTGACTATACCCTTAGTTTTTCTCCAACTGCTCCTGTTTATCGCTGAGATTTTGCTTAGACTGCACCAGGGGTAACCGATTGGGGGCATCGGCCATCATTTCATCAAATTTTTCCACCAATTCCCCTGGATAGGTTTCCAAAATACGGGTGGAAAGGGAAATGCGGTTTTTGTACTCATCAATTTCTTGGACATAGACACTAATGGTTTGGCCAAAGGTGAAGAGAGTGTTAAGGTAATCAACCCTGGTGCCGCTCACTTGGCTGACATGGAGTAAACCCGTTACCCCTTCGATTTCCACAAACACTCCATAGGGTTGGATTTTAGCCACTTTGCCCTCGTAGATATTGCCCGCCGCAATTTTGCCCATGGACTCCGCCTGTTGAATACGCCGCTGAGTCAGCACCAATTTATTGTTATCCTGGTTGGCCTCAAGGATGTGGGCTTTTAGCACTTGTCCCACCAAAGCTTCCATGTCATCTTTGTGTATTAGGTGCGATCGGGGAATGAAGCCCCGCAGTCCTTCCACGTCGCCGACTACGCCCCCTTTATTGGTGCCGGTGACCACCATTTCCAGGGTTTTGCCAGTGTCTTCGAGCTCCGCTATGTTTTCCCAGGATTGCTGAATTTGTAATTGACGACGGGAAAGCCGCACCTGACCTTCGTCGTTCTGATCACTGGTGACGAGAAAATCCCAGGCACTTTCGAGGGGGAAGCTTTCTTCAATTTCTGCGTGGGGCCGTAAGCCTAATTCCTGCACAGGGACAAAGCCGGGGGATTTACCGCCGAAATCCACATAAACACCTTCATTGGCATGCTGACAGACCTTGCCGTGGACGGTTTGGCCCTTTTCAGCATGGTAATCGTGTTTATCTAGGGCCTTAGCAAATTCATCGAGGGAAAAGGCCGCACTGTTGGGGGGAGAAGGCATACGAAGACAGATTGAAAAATCAGTTTGAATGCCTTATTCTAGCAGGATTGCTTAGGACTTTTGTGACCGGCTAGTTTCAGCTTTGGGCGCCCCTAGCGAGGATAGGATTAGTTTTTTCCCTTTACCTTTACCACCGTTGTTGGCTTGCCAATGAGCGTTATTTCCCCCCATAGCCAAGCATTATCTCTGCTTCGTACTATCCCGATCAATTTGAACCATTGGTATGTGGTAGCCCAGACCCAGGAATTAGGGCAGAAACCCCTCGGAATTACTTTATGGGAGCAACCGATCGCCATTTATCGGGACCAGGTAGGTAAGGTGCAGGCGGTGGAAGATCGCTGTCCCCATCGTCAGGTGAAACTGAGTGAAGGTCGGGTGTTGGGCAACAACTTGGAGTGTGCTTACCACGGTTGGCAATTTGATGCCCAGGGCTTTTGCGCGAAAATTCCCTATTTTAATGATTCGCAAAAACTTCCCCCCTGCCGTTTGCGTACTTACCCTGTGCAGGAAAAAGATGGTTTTATCTGGCTTTACCCAGGGGATTTGGATTATCTCGCTACCCACAAACCTCAACCCTTGGCTTTACCAGAATGGCATCATTTGAACTACATTGGTAGTTTTGCCCCCTTTGATTGTCCCGGACATTTTTCCTATTTAATTGAAAATTTAATGGATATGTACCATGGACATTTGCATGATAATTACCAGGCTTGGGCTTCCGCTTCCCTAAGGGAAATTGAAGTCAATGGCGATCGGGTGGTGGTGGATTATGATGCCCAAAGCTATTACAAAATTGATAAAATTTGGTCTATTTCCCAGCTATTTTTTCCTGCTCTACGGCGTTTGCATCCAGAAAACTTACGGGTGAGTTATATCTATCCCCATTGGTCTTCCAGATTGGGGGAGGATTTTAGGATTTACTGTTTATTTTGTCCCGTTTCCCCCACTAAAACCAAAGCCTACTTGGTTCATTTTACTTCCTTGGAAGCCTTTCCTAAATTGCATAAATTACCCATTGCTTTCAGAAGTTTTTTAAAAAATTGGTTATCGGGAACAGCCCGGCCTTTACTAGAAGGTTTAATTGCACAAGATGTTCGCATGATTGCCCAGGAGCAGGAAGCTTTTGAGCAAAATTCTGAGCGCCAAAATGTGGAAGTAAATCCCGCCCTAGCTAAGGTACAACAATTAATCCGTCAACAGGGGTTGAATAGTCAGCCATGACGTCTCTCATTAAATTAATCGGAGTCAGCACCACCGATATAACTGGATCCACTGTTTTATTAAATAATATTTCTCTCCACATTGACCATGGGCAAACTATTGGCCTCCAAGGGCGATCGGGGGCAGGAAAAAGCACCCTTTTACGGCTACTCAATCGGCTTCAGGAAGTTAGCGGAGGCAATATTTTCTATGACAAACAAGCCCTTAGTAAATATCCAATTCAGCAACTGCGACAGGAAATCGTGTTGGTTCCCCAAGAGCCAAAATTATTAGGTATGACGGTGGAAGAAAGCTTAGTTTATCCCTTGGAATTACAAAAAGTTGGTAAAACAGAATGTCAACGGCGGCGGATTCGGGCCTGTGACATTTGGGAAATCCCCAGTGATTGGCTAGACCGCAATGAGCTACAGCTTTCCGTCGGCCAACGGCAACTGGTCACCCTGGTGCGGGCAATGATGCTAAGTCCCCGGGTGCTGCTTTTGGATGAACCCACGTCTGCCCTCGATCCGGCCCTAGCTCAAAGGGTTTTAGCTCAGTTGAAATTAATCAATCGAGAAAATGGCACTACCATGGTGATGGTCAACCATACACCGGAATACCTAGAAGATTTTTGCCAACGTATTTTTACCCTTTGCGAAGGAGAATTGACACGGGAAATTACCCTAGAAAAAAATTAGTTTGCTTGGAACTTGACTGCTAATAAAGTGATGTCATCAAACTGCTCCGCTTCCCCCATATGTTCTGCGAGGGAAGTTTTTAGATCACCCATGAGTTGCTCAACTGAGTTGAAATTATTGCCCAAAGCTTCTAATAATTTTTCTTTGCCGAAAAATTTACCTGTGGGGGACTTGGCCTCCGTTACTCCATCGGTATAGGAGAGGAGTAAATCCCCTGGTTGTAAAATAATTTCTCCCACTTTAAAATCCAAATCCGGCAGCATTCCCACCGCTGGCCCTGTAGAGGTTAGCTTGCTTTTTAGTTGGTGGTTGCTATCAACAATAAAAACCGGCTCATGGCCACCATTAATGTAGGATAATTTTCCCGTACTAGGTTCTAAAATGCCAAAGAAAATTGTGGCAAACATACTTGCTTCGCCGTGGTTGATGGCCACATAGTTATTAATTAATTTAATGGACTCCAATGGTTCAAAATTAATCCCATTGACGAGGTCATCCAATTCAATTTCTGAATCTTGGCGATCGCCGGGTAAATTAAGGGAAGGATTAATCAGTCCATCTAATGCTGCTTGGCCAGAAAAGATACGAATTAAACTACGAAATAGTCCCATAAATAATGCCGCCCCCACCCCCTTATCACAAACATCGGCCACCACTAGCCCGAGGCGATCGCCGGGAAGTTCAAAGAGGTCATAAAAATCCCCAGCTAATTGTCGAGCGGGGCTAAAATAGGCAGAAAATTCCCAACCAGCCCTGGTTAGTAAACGGGCAGGCAAAAAGTTCTTTTGCATTTGTCTCCCCTTTTCCAACTCTTTAGCCATCATTTCTGAAAGAGCTTCCACCTGCTGGGTATATAACTTTTCTTGGTCCCGTAAACGCTTTTTTTCTAAAGAAGAACCGATGCGAGCTTTGAGCAGGACTGGATCGAAGGGTTTGGGCAAAAAGTCCTCCGCTCCGATTTCAATGCAACGAATAATACTCTCAAATTCATCCAGAGCTGAAACAATAATTACTGGAATGTGCTGAAATTCTGAACTAGTTTTTAAATATTCTAGAAACTGGTCTCCATTAGTTTCCGGCATGAGGAGATCTAATAAAATCAGATCATAGCTTTGATTTTTAAGCAGAACCAGGGCATCTTTAGCACTTAAGCTAGTGGTAACAGTATGACCTTTTCGGGTTAAATGCTGAAAGAACAAATCCAAGTTACTGGGATTATCGTCTACCACTAAAATATTGCCGGTTAACAATTCTCTTCGGTCGATGCGATTAGTCCGAATATTACTAAGAATAATTTCAGTCTGATCGGAAGAAGATTCCGGTGATGTATCCACGGATGGATCGGATTGTAAATTAAGATTCAAAGAATCTAAGAAATTAGTAAAAATTGATTCAATATTATTTACTAATCCCTGCAATCGCAGACCGGCTAGTCTGATTTTCTTAATATCCTCAATGATTTCAACCCTATCCGTACATTCTTTTGCCACAAGCAAGTCATCGCAGGCAATAATAATCTTAGTAATGGAAGGGTTAGTGGTGTGGGTAATAGCAGAAAAAAGCTTCTGAAAATCAGAGGCATCTTCTCCGTCGGAATATTTGACAAATAAATTAATAGTTTCTAATAACTTTTTGGCCTCCACCAACAGGATATCCACTTTTGTCAGCAGGGGAGAATCCTCTGCATCTAATTCTTCCTGGACCATTTCCCCGTAGCCTACGATGGCATTAATGGGAGTTCTCAGCTCATGGCGAATAAAAGCAGTGGCGTTTTCTATATCAACTGATTTGACTGAATTATTCATTGATGAATTATTAATGGTTGAATACTTTGCTAGTCGAATTTGTTGAAATTTTAAAAAAATAATCTGACGGTCAATTTTTACTGATTGTCACATCAAAATATCATTAGCTTAAACTAGATTTAAGGCATATTTAAACTATATTAAAGTAAAGTTTTGATGGCTATTAACTGTTTTTATTGTCTATTTTTTCAGCTTTTTTCTCCAGAAACGACATAACCTTTTTCTAAAAATCTTTAAAAAAGTGTGCCCCAGCAGTGGGATTAACAACCTAAGAAACTATCATCAGTTTTGGGATGAACCAGTCTGGTTGACCAATGCCTCAATTTTTTCCAATAGACGTTTAATCTCGATTGGCTTGGTATCATAATCGTCGCAACCCGCGGCGATCGCCTTTTCCCGATCACTGGCCATGGCATGGGCGGTCAAAGCAATAATAGGAATGTTAGCCCCCAGGGGATTGCTTTTAATCTCCTTAGTGGCAGTCCAGCCATCCATAACTGGCAAGCTCATATCCATGAGGATTAATTGGGGGCATTCTGAGATGGCCATTGCCACCGCTTCTTGGCCGTCCACCGCAATGGTTACCTCATACCCTTTGCGGATCAAGCGACGCGACAACATGTCACGGTTCATTTCGTTATCTTCAACTAGGAGAATCTTAGTCATCTATCTGGCGTCGGACAATTGTTAGAATTATAACAATATTACAGCATTGTTTTTATTCCCCACTAAACCGAATCTTTGCCTAAATGTGTATCTGCATCGAGAAAAATCCCTGGTTAATTTAACCGATGGAGGATAGTTAGACACCATTCTTACAAAATCTTCAATAGTAGTTAGTTATTGCAAATTAGTAAATTTAACTATGATTTCAATTGTAAAATCAGTACGAAAAAGTCTACTGCTAAAAATTGTCCTCTCCTACTTCTGTCTTTCTAGTATGGTAGTGGCATCAATTTTTTTAGTTGCAAATTATAGAGCTTCTAAGGGGATAGAAGGTCAAACATTTAATCGGTTAACCATTTCTAATAATCTCAAAGAATATCAACTAGAGCAATGGATGGAAAGTCAGAAAGACATACTTTTTTTGCTGAGTGATATCAACAGTATTCAAAGGGGAGCTGAAATGTTAAAAAAATTATCTCCCAGTGATATTGGATATAAAAATGAGCAGAGAGTATTAATTGATGAATTGCAAGAAATTGATCTTTTTCTTCCCCATATTGAAACCATCAATATTCTCAATACTGGTGGCATTGTAGTGGCTTCCACTAATCCGGAAGAAATTGGTATCTATAAGGGTATTGGCAATCAAACCACTTATTTTGCAGATGTTAAATCAGACTTAAAAATAGTGCCAAATTTTTATTTTTCTAAGATTTATAATCGGCCAAGTATGACGTTCGCCACCAGCATCAGACATGATACTACCAATGAAAGACTTGGTTATTTAAGCATAGATATTAACTTGAATGCCATTGACAACTTAATCCGCAAGCGTACGGGATTGGGCAATACAGGGGAAACATTTTTAGTGGGAAAAATAGATAGTAAAGTTTCGTTCATTTCAGCAGATGGAAATAAAAATGATTCCAACAAGAATTCTAAGGTTAATTTTAATACCTTGGGAATAAATTCAGTGATGGCTGGCAATAGTGGCCAAGGCAGCTATATTAATTATGCTGGCACACCGGTGCTGGGGGTTTATCAATGGATAGAAAAATATAATTTAGCCCTAATTACTGAAATTGGTAAAGATGAAGCCCTAGAATCTGCTCGGAGATTTACCCATATGTTAGTTTTGGTGGGGCTGTTGAGCACAGCTCTGCTTTTAATTGCAGTTTATTTATTATCCATCAAAATAACTAAGCCAATTTTGCTTATTACCCAGGCAGCCATCGATATATCTTCCGGCGATCGGGATACAAGGGCTCCAGTGTTGGGGGAAGATGAATTAGGGATTCTAGCCAAATCATTTAATATGATGACCACTGAGTTACGGGAATCCTATTCTAGTTTACAGAAAAAAAACCAAGAATTGGAGTTAACCCAAAAACAATTGGCAGAGGCTAATTCTTGTCTGGAAGAAAAAGTACAGCAGAGAACCGAAGAGTTGGAAAATACAATTAAGGCTTTGGAGTTGGCCCGGTCGGAAGCTGAAACCGCCAATGCGACCAAGAGTATATTCCTTGCCAATATGAGCCATGAACTAAGGACTCCCTTAAATGCGATTATTGGCTACAGTGAAATGTTGATTGAAGAATCGGAAGATTTAGAGTCGGAAGAATTTGTCCCAGATCTAGATAAAATTTTGCGTTCTGGCAAAGCCTTGTTGGCATTAATTAATGACTTATTAGATCTTTCCAAAATTGAAGCAGGCAAAATGGAGCTTTACTTGGAAACTTTTAATATTAATGAGTTGATTACAGGAATTTTAGATACCATCGATCCCTTAATTAAAAATAACCATAATCAATTACAGGTGGAAATTTCCTTGAAATCGGAGCAGATGCATGCAGATTTGACAAAGGTGAGACAGGGGATACTCAATCTACTCAGTAATGCTAGTAAATTCACTAAGCAAGGGACTATTAGTTTGCTGGTTAAAGAGTTTGAAGTGGAGCAAAAACCCTGGCTTTCTTTTCAAGTTAAAGATACAGGCATTGGTATGACTGAAGAACAAATGGCGAAATTATTTCAACCATTTACCCAGGCCGATTCCTCCACTACCCGCAAATATGGTGGTACTGGCTTAGGTTTGGCTATCACCCGGAAATTTTGCCAGATGATGGGGGGAGATATTCTCCTGACCAGTGAAATTGGTATGGGTTCTACTTTTACCATTAAGTTACCCAAATATGTTGAAGTGAGTTCTGCGGAAATAACTTAATATTGTTTAGCATTTTGATTAGTTTGTTTACTTATTAATGGCTGTAGTGGTAAGCAAAGAAAATTTCTCTTGCCAATATCACTGCCAATTTGCTAGTATCCAAGCCAATTACCTTATTTACCTTGGGATCCACGAAAGAGCACCAAAGGACATTCCACAAGCTGGAGAAAAATATCAATGGTTAGTTTGGGGTCAGGATGGTGACGGCAAAAAATTCTAAAAATAAGGGGATGGGCGGCCATGGCGGCAGAAAATCCCCCCGCAAAAAGAAGTTCCAAGGTGGGAAATGGCTATTAACTGGCTTTGCATTGACGGCGATCGCCGCAGTATCGGCGGGGGCAGGGTCTTTGTTAGCCATGTATTCAACCCCGTTGGGACAAAATAAGCTTACTCCAGAACAGGCGGCGGTATTTGGTCAAGAAAAGGCCATTTCCTACAAAAATCTCAATATTCCCCAACTGAGTCGGCCCATTAACGTGCTGGTGTTGGGCACGAAGGTGTTAACTTCCGAAGAGCCGGATCCCAGTCAACCGAACCCCGGCTACCATGCCCTGGTCAATTCGGTGGAAGGTCTCACCGACACGATGGTATTAATCCGCCTTGATCCCAGAGAAAAATCCCTCGTGGTGCTATCTATCCCCCGGGATACGAGGGTGGAGATTCCCGGTTACAGTGGCGCAAGAAAAATTAATCAGGCCAATGCCTTGGGGGGGCCGGCGTTGGCAGCTATGACGGTGACGGATTTGCTGGGGAATGTTCCCATTGACCGTTATATGCGCGTTAACGTGCAGGGGGTGGAAAAGTTAATTGATGCCCTGGGAGGAGTGGATGTCTATGTACCCCGGGACATGAAATATCAGGATGACAGCCAACGTTTATACATTAACCTCAAGGAAGGACAACAGCGTTTAGATGGAGAAAAAGCCCTGCAAATGTTGCGGTTCCGCCAGGATGCCCTGGGAGATATTGGTCGTATTCAACGACAACAATTGGTTATGCGGGCGGTGGTGGAGCAAGCTCTCAAACCCCAAACCATTCTTAGAATTCCTGACATTGTCAAAATTCTCCAGTCCAACATCGACACTAACCTCAATATGGAAGAGCTAGTGGCGATCGCCGGATTTTCGGCCCAAATACCGAGGGAAGACGTCAAAATGATGATGTTACCGGGAGATTTCAATGGCACCGGCCGCACCAGCATCAGTTACTGGTTGCCCCACCAACGCAAAATTCAGGAAATGACGGAGGAATATTTCGGGGCGATCGCCCGTAACTCCTGGTTATGGGACATGGAAATGGAAGAAGAAGAAGCCAGCCTGGACCCCTATGCCCTCCGCATTGCCATCCAAGACAGTACCGATCGCCCCCAGGCGGTGAAGGCCTTGGTTGAAGATTTGCAAACCGCCGGTTACAGTCGCATTAACGTAGTGAACGCCCTTTCCCAACCCTTACAAACCACCAGGGTCATTGCCCAGCAAGGCGATCGTTCCGGGGCTCGGCAGGTGCGGAATAGTATTGGTTTAGGGGAAGTTTTAGTCGACAGCAATGGCTATTTAATCTCCGACGTTACCATCCAAATTGGAGCCGATTGGCAATAGAAAATTCCCGCCCCCCATTTTTGTTAAAATTTCAGTCACAATCAGTTTGTGCAAAATTCACCATAAAATTCCCATCAATTAGGAGAACCCCATTAAATGTTAAAAAAACTGTTTGGTGCTAAAAAAGAATTTTACGTTCAGTTAGACGAAACCCAAGCCCCGGCAAAGGTGGAGGAAGTCGATGTGGCGGAGGTGCAAGCAGAAGTAGCCCCGGTGGAAACCTCTGCTCCTGCCCCTACCAAGAAAACTTCCATTAAGAAAAAATCCGTCAAAAAAGCTGAAACCCCATTGGAAAGCCCTGCTCCTGTAGCTGTGGCTCCTGCGCCCAAAGCCAAAGTTGATCCCAGCCAAGTGGCCTTCGCCAGTGGCGACCCCATTCCCCAAAACGTAGCCCGCCGCACCCCAGGCCCCAGTTTGAATCGTTTCAAAGAAATGGCCCGTCAAGTTAAGGTTAAACGCTAACAATCCTACTGATTTTCCTTGGGTATAGCCATTTTTAGCAATGGCATCCCTCTCCACTGCCTGTAACGTTAATCATAGGCAGTTTTTTTGTGTGCGTTGGTGATTGGTAATTACATATGGCAAAGACCATATATAGTCATTTCAAATAATTTCGAGACTGCTTAAGTCTTTATTGACAAGCTTTTCGGTGAATTTGACTGCCTCAGTCTTACTAGAAATGACTATATATTAGAACATGATATAGAAGTGAGGAAAAAGTTATGCCAGCTCCCTACAGTAAAGATCCCAGGGAAAAAGCGGTGAGTGCGGTAGAGAAAGGAGAGAAGAAAAGCCATGGGTGTCGGACGCTAAATATTGGTCGTAACACAACTGTAATGCCAAAGTAGTATGTAACTGGATAGAGAAAATGTTATTGCCAGGGTTAATACCAGGTCAGATATTAATCATCCATATTCACCGGACTTGAACAAAATTGAGAAATTCTGGGCAAGACTAAAACGGTATATTTATCAGTTGATTAGCAATGGAGAATCGCTTATTTCTGCATTGAATATAGCATTGAGGGAGCCGTCCTAACTTACTCACCCTCTACTATACGACGAATAGCTGCATTATCCATGATTAATACTGATTTGATTTTTAGCTCTGGCAGTAAATAGTACTTTGGTTATCTCTCAAATCTCTCTGCATTTAGGCTTCCGCTAAATAGCATTGGAGCAATTAAATCTTTTGTTTTTTCTTCTTCCTGAAACTTTAATTAATTAAATTAACTATATGTGCAGAGGAAGATACAGTTTTTGCTAGGTATTTTGTGAATTGCCTATTTTATTTGGGAAAGACACTTCAAGGACTATACATCCGTACTCTGTTTTAAAAGGACCATGAATTTCGCCAGGTGGTCTGCTTGCATAATGGCCTGTTTCTAACCACATTTCAAAAGCATAGTCATATAGGCGACCGCTCACTATAAATATCTCTTCAGGATATTCATGACTTTTGCTTCCAAAGGGTGTTGTGTCAGCTTTTGGAAAAAAGCGGGTTAAGCGGGTATATTCGCCTGATTCAGAATCAATACTAAGTGTCAGTTCTTCGGCCATTCCTTCAAGACCTTCAATTGAATGCCACTTGTCTTGATTGTTCGAATTTAATGGGTTCCAGTAAGTGACAGTTGATTTAGCCATTTTTGTAAATCTCTTATTGTCTAACTAGTAGATATACTGCAAATTCATAGTGTGATACCAAGTCTAAATTTTACATTTTGGTGTGACAATCTTGCAGAGATTATCTTTGGCGATCGCCTGTAAACCCCTAGTAATTTTTGCTTTATTATCTGTTTGTCCAAAGCATATTAGTATTAAATATAGACTCCACGGAAAGCCTGGCTTTAGCCCGGGGAGACTTTCCTACCCTAGCAAAAATTTTTGCTATAATCCGTTGGATAAATTACCCTTTGCCATTGGATAAAATCCTGTTTTTGCTGGACAAATGCCGTAAATGTCTAGTGATTTTTCTAACGCTCTTATTGTACAAATCGGACAATTGTTCCTTTGTTTTTGGATAGCACTGAATTGGACTATCGAGAAATCGCTTTGATTAAGTCGCGTAACCAACGATTGGCTTCATCTCGGTCATTCAAGGTACTCCACAGCATAGAAACCATCCAGGGTTTTGTTTTAACTGGCAGTTCAAAAACTGTCAAATTGCAGATAGTTGCTAAATGTAGGGCAATGCGTCGGGGAATTGCCGCAACTAAATCACTGGAGGCGATCGCAAAAGGTAAAACCATCATATGGGGGGTAGTGAATGCCACTCGACGCTCTAAGTTTTGCTCATTCAACACCTTGTCTATGGCACCTGTTGTATCTCGACGTAGTGTGGTGAGAGCGTGGGGAAGCTGAGCAAAGTCTTTTATACTTATCTTTCCGTGCTGGACAGCCGGATGTCCCCGACGGGCAATTCCCACAAATTGTTCTTCAAAGATAGGTTCCCATTGCGTTTGTCGGGGTGGATTAGGAAAAACCCCCAATGCCACATCAATTTCTCCTTGTTCGAGCAAATCCCCAACCCTGTCTTTCTCAAACTCAATCATTTGAATGTTGATGGCGGGAGCGTTTTGCAAACTAAACCCCAGTAATGGGGGCATTACGACAAAGCTTGTGTAGTCTGAACTACCGATTGTAAAGGTGCGGTTACTGACCGATGGTTCAAAAGTTTGGTTGACGGTAACGGCTTGGCGGATCTGTTGTAATGCGGCCAGAACACCTGGGGCGATCGCCTGGGCCTTGAGCGTCGGTTGCATCTGTCGTCCTAACCGGACAAACAATTCATCTTCAAAGAGAATCCGTAAACGTTTGAGGGCTGAACTCATGGCAGGCTGACCCATCTGCAGTTGCTGGGCCGCCTTTGTCACACTGCGTTGTTCTAACAGGGCTTCAAAAGCAACCAACAGGTTTAAATCGATCGCCGCCAAATTTATCGATTTCATTGATAGTAAGTATCTGAAATATTTTCTTTCTCAATATCTTAGGGATTGTTAATCTAGGGGGACAGCTAGTTAACTCAGAAAAACCCTATGAGCTTGACCCAGAAAATTGCCGTAATCACAGGTAGCCACAAAGGATTGGGGTATGCGATCGCCCGTCAATTGGCACGGCAAGGAACCATTCGAGTGGTGCTGACCAGTCGTAGTGAGCAGGATGGTCTTGGGGCTCAACAGCGGCTATCCCAGGAAAACCTCCAAGTAGATTTTCATCCTTTAGATGTTACCAGCGATGCCAGTGTGCAACGATTTACAGCCTGGGTACAGCAGACCTACGGCAGAGTCGATATTCTGGTCAATAATGCGGGGGTCAATCCCACCATGCACACCGAAGAATCTAGCCTGCTCACGGCTCAAATAGAAACGATGCTGGCAACTTTGACCACCAATGTTTTAGCTGTAGCTCGCATCACTCAGGCGCTCATGCCCTTGATGAAAGCGCAAAACTATGGGCGGATTGTTAACGTGTCGACTGAAATGGCTTCCCTGACTTCAATGGGTAGCGATTACTATCCCTTAGCTCCGTCCTATCGCTTGTCTAAAGTTGGATTAAATGGACTGACGGCACTCTGGGCAAAGGAACTTCAGGGCACCAATATTTTGATCAATGCCTACTCTCCGGGTTGGATGCAAACGGATATGGGGGGCTCTAATGCACCGTTCACTGCCGATGAGGGCGCCGAAACCGCTGTCTACCTGGCAACATTGCCAGAGGGGGGGGCACAGGGCAAGTTTTTTGCAGAAATGCGGAAGTTTGGGGGGGCAGTGGCACTCGCCTGGTAATTCAACGAATCCCAACAACTAATAACTAATCAACTTTATCCACACCCAAAGGGCGATCGCCAAAAATTTGACTATCTTTCAACGGATGCAATGAGGGGACAAAGGGCATCTATTTTATTATCTTCAGATATAGCTGACCATTGTTCAGAGTATCTTTCTAACTCTGATTTGAATGTCATCATATCCTTAATTTTAAGATTAAGTTCTTTTATTTTATGAGCTAATAATGTTTTTACCAAATCGCAGGGCGGTTCCCCATGATCTGTAACCTCTAAGATCTGCCTAATTTCTTCTAAGGAGAAACCTAAAGATTGAGCTTTCTTAATAAATCCAACTTGCTGAATAGTATTGTTGTCATAGTAACGATAGCGGTTATCTCCCCGTTCTTCAGGAAAGATTAGCTGGAGTGTTTCGTAATATCTTAGAGTACCTACGGAAACCCCAGTCTGTTTGGCTATATCACCAATTTTTAAGAGACTGACCATAATTTTAACTCTCCTTAAAATCCACTGATTTATCCACTATAAACTCTCTAGTTAGCTAGAGGGTCAAGTCTTTTGACCAGGAAAAAATTTGAAAAATAATGCTCGTAATGCTTGACTCTACAGTCAACTAGAGGCTCTAGAGTGAGCTTATTAACCTGCAATATGTTTTTTGAGGTGATCCCAATGACAATTACCCATGAGCACCTGACTGACACCACAGTTCTGAAACTGTATCGCATGTCTACTCCAGATCATAACTGTCCTTGGGGACTAAAAGCCATCAATTTGTTACAGGAGCAAGGCATTCCTTTCGAGGATATTAAATTAACATCTCAGGATGAAGTTGCTTCGTTTAAGATGAAATATCAGGTAGCAACCACTCCTCAAATCTTTCGAGGAGAGACGATGATCGGCGGTTATACTGACCTGGCTAAAATGTTGGCAGTTGAGCCAGAAAAAGCGGATTACTCCTATACCCCAGTAATTGCTTTATTTTCCACTGCTGGATTGATTACATTGTCAACATCCCTAGGATTAACTGGGTTAATGGGTATTTCTCTATCAATGCTTGCTTCGCTCAAGTTAATGGATATTGAGTCCTTTGCTAATAGCTTTGAAAAATATGACTTAATCACCAAAAAATGCAAAGCTTATGGTAGAGTCTATCCTTTTATTGAATTAATTCTAGGTTTGGGTTATTTGTCGGGAATAGCACCATTGGCCACTGGCATTGTTTCTTTTTTAGTTGGCATTAGTGGCACAGCGTCCGTTTTTAAGGCTGTTTACATTGATAAACTTTCTCTGAATTGCGCCTGTATTGGAGGAAATTCAAAAGCTCCCTTAGGAATTATTAGTTTTTCCGAGAATGCAATTATGGCTCTGATGGGAGTTAGTTTGCTATTCTCTTCTTTTGGTAAACCATCATTAAATACTGGAGAGATTAATGATTCACTAATGTCCTATAGGATAGAAGCAGTGACATTAAAAGCCAATTAGTTTTTGTTAATTGGATAATTTCAGAATTTTATGGGCTATGGGCAGTGATTAATTCATTGTCTATAGCTTTTTTAATATTTAAAATTAAACCTACCGTTAACTTTTTCACCGTTGATGTCACTTAAAATTGCAAGTTTATAATCCCCGGCTACTTGAGTAGAAAGAATAGCGGTATAATGCTTGTCTTGATCGCTATATTTAAAGTCAATTTCTTGTTGAGTGCCATCGGGTAACTGAATTTTACCGGTCACAGTGGCATCGGGAAGAGGATTATGTTCAACTCCCTTTTGCAGGTAAAAATCTAGATGGAAACCACCAGCTTCTTTAACGGCAAGTAGTTCCAAATGGTAATCGCCTATTTCAATTACTTGTCCACCTTTACCCCCATGGGATTCGGTTTTATTTTCCTCAACATTTTCTGTGGGGGCAATGCTAGGAGTTGGGGTTGGAGTAACGTAATTATCTGTTGAGGGGGTTTGATTGCCACAGGCATTGAGGATTAGGACGGTGGCTAAAATGGTGATGGGTTGGGCTAGGATTCGGTATTTCATAAATAAGTTAATAATTTAAACCTTAGTTAGGCTTTGGGAATGAACGGCTTTCACAGTAGATGAAGTAGCAATAGATGGGCGCAAAAATCGGCCAAATTGGGCGTATAAAGCAGGTAATACCAGTAGGGTTAAAGCGGTGGAGGTAAAGAGTCCGCCTAAAATAACGATCGCCAGGGGTTGGAGAATTTCCTTACCGGCTCCGGTTCCAATGGCCAGGGGAAGCATACCCAGGGCGGAAGTGAGGGCAGTCATCAAAATGGCGACTAATCTTTCCTTGGAACCTTCATGGATAACCTGGGCCAGAGGCAATGCTAAGGCAAACTTTTGATTGTAGTTATCTACCAGCAATAAGCCATTACGGACAGCAACGCCGAATAGGGTAATAAAACCCACCAAAGAAGCAACGGAAATAACTCCCCCCGTCACGGCGATCGCCAAAATACCTCCTGCTAGAGCTAGGGGAAGATTGACCATAATCATCAAAGTTGCGGGCAAAGATTTAACGGCGAAATACATCAAAATAGTGATGACAATTATCGCCAATAAACCAAAAACCAAAAGATTTTGACTGGCCCGTTCCTCCGATTCAAATTGGCCGCCATACTGGATGAAATAACCGGTGGGGAGAGAAACTTCTGATTTAACTTGACTTTGAATATCGTTAACAACGGAACGGAGATCTCGACCCTTAACATTGGCGGAGACGACGATCAACCGGGAAACATTTTCTCGATTGATGGTGTTGGGGCCATTACCATAACTAATTTGAGCCACTTGGGCCAGGGGAATTTTAGTGCCGCTGGGGGTGTCTACCAGTAAATTACTAATCGTTTCTAAATTATTGCGGGCATCTGCTTTCAGCCAAACCAGCAGATCAAATAATTGTTGATCCTGCAAAACTTGGGAGGCTACTCTACCATTCAATGCTGTTTCTACCAACTCAGAAAGTTGACCAACGGTTAACCCATAACGCCCGGCCGCTAGGCGATCAAACTGAATTTGTACCTGACGCACAGGGACTTGGGGTTCTAGTTGTAAATCCACCAGCCCAGGAATTTCCGCCATGGCTGTTTCCACTGATTTCCCGAGGGTGCGGAGTTGTTCTAAGTCAGGGCCAAAAATTTTAACGGCGATCGCACTTCTTACTCCCGATAACACTTCATCCATGCGGTGGGAAATAAAACCGCCAATGTTAGGAGCCACCCCAGGTATTTTGTCAAACTCAGCCCGTAGGGTTTCGATACTCCCTTCTCGGTCGGCCATCCCTGCGTCACTGAGTTCTACGTCCAAATGTCCTAAATTAACCCCACCGGCATCGGCATCCCCTGGGGCCCGGCCAGAACGTAATTGTACGGAGCTAAAGCGGGAGTCTTCTTTGAGGGCATCCTGGAGGGCAAAACCGACCCGATTGGTGGCTTCTAGGGAACTTCCGGGATAGAGAAGTAGGGCATTAACCAAAGATTGTTCTTGGAATTCCGGCAGAAAAACCCGCCCCATACTCGGTACTAGACTAAGGGAAAAGATAAAAAAGGCGATCGCCGCCCCAATAATCCAGCGGGGATGGTGGGTACTGAACTTTAATAAGGGTTGGTAGATCCTCTGGCTAATGCGAGCTAACCAAGTTTCATTACTGGGCAAACGACAGGGGGCTAATAGGAGGGCACAGAGGGCTGGGGAAAGGGTCATGGCCACTAGGGTCGAAGCCAAAATGGACAATAAATAGGCCACCCCCATGGGGGCAAAAATCCGCCCTTCTACCCCCGTCAGACTAAAAATCGGGGCAAAGACAACAACGATGATCACTGTAGAAAAAATCACACTGGTACGAACTTCCACAGAGGTGTCGTAAACCACTTGGAAAGGATGCTTGGGATTGCCCAAAGCTTGATTTTGGCGCAGACCCCGGTAGCAATTTTCCATGTCCACAATGGAGTCGTCCACCACAGAACCGATCGCCACCGCTAAGCCCCCTAGGGTCATGGCATTAATACCCTGGCCAAACCAACCCAAAATCATCATGCCAATGAGAATGGAAAGGGGAATGGCACTGAGGGTAATAATCGCAGTGCGCCAATTCATCAGAAACATCACCATCACCACAGCGACGATGATAATGCCATCCCGCAAAGAGTCCCGCACATTGGCGATCGCCGCTTCGATAAAACTTTCTTGGCGAAACGTGACTTGGAGATTAACCCCGGTGGGGAGGGCTGCTTTCACCTCTGCCATAGCTTTTTCCACCGCCTTACTCACCGTGGGGGTATCGGCTTGGGGTTGTTTATCAATCACCAGCACCACTGCCCGTTGGCCATCCACACTACCATCTCCCCTAGTCAAGGCAGGGCCAATGGTCACATCTGCCACATCTCGGAGCAGAATGGGTTTACCGTCCCTGGCCGTCACCACAGAATCCGCCAATTGGGAGATATTTTCGATGCGCCCCAAACCTCGAATCACGTCTTCTTGGTCGGCGGTCAATAAAAATCCCCCCGCCGCATTGACATTGGCTTCTTCCACCGCCTCTGTCACCTGTTGTAGGGAAATATTAAAAGCTTTGAGGCGGGCCGGATCAACCAGAACTTGATATTGCTTAACATCCCC
Organism: Synechocystis sp. PCC 6714; assembly: GCF_000478825.2. NCBI lineage: Bacteria > Bacillati > Cyanobacteriota > Cyanophyceae > Synechococcales > Merismopediaceae > Synechocystis > Synechocystis sp. PCC 6714. Next base: position 130,874 of record NZ_CP007542.1, read on the forward strand.
CCCATAGGCCACCACTTGGGAAACCCCCGATACTGCCAAGATTTGATTGGTAATCTCCCGATCCACCCGTCGTCGTATTTCCATTAGGTTTACTTCAGACGGCTCAGCTGACTGATCCACCGTCAAGGCATACATTAAAATTGTACTAATAGGTGAAGAAACCGGGGAAATTTGCGGTTCCTCAGTCCCGGCAGGTAATTTACTCCGGGCGGATTGTAGCCGTTCCGTCACCAATTGTCTGGCTCGGTAAATGTCTGTGTTATCGGCAAAAATGGCCTTAACCACGGAAATGCCCACCGCTGAGGAAGACCGCACCATTTCTACTCCTGGGGTGCCATTCACCGCACTTTCGATAGGCAGAGTGATTAACGTTTCCACTTCCTCCGGCGCTAAACCGGGAGCCTCGGTTTGGATTTCCACCTGGGGCGGTGCAAAGGGGGGAAACACATCCAACGGCATCTGGGTGAGGTTGTAGGTTCCTAAAATAGCCACCAAAATGGCTCCAATAACCACTAGCCAACGTTGGGCGATCGACCATTTGAGGATGGCATTAAGCATTTTCTAGGTAAATAGGGTTGATGGATAGCTTCGATGGGACAGGAAATTTAAGAAAAGTCTTGGTGGGAGGAAGTTTCAACTAGCACCTTTTCAGCTTGTATAGATGGCTCATCCTGGTTTGGGGTCAAAGTCTGCTCTGATAATGCTTGGCTTCGTTGTCGTTTCCCCCAGAGACTACCGGCCCAAAATAGTCCAGCGGCAACTACAGTTCCCACCAGAGGTAAAAGCCACCCTGATGATGTGGGCAGAGCCAAGGTAGATTCTGTTGTTTCCAATAATTCTTCGGTCTCTTCCGTCTCTTCAGGGGGTTTTGCTCGTAGGGACTGGGCATAAAGTTGACTGGCCCGTTGGTTAACTACTAAATCCCCTGCAAATAAGCCTTCTTTTATTTCTACCCAGTCCCCAGAAACTTGTCCTAGGGTCACAGAAACAGGTTCAAAAATATTGCCATTCTGCACAAAAACCAGATTTTGTTGATCGTTGGTTTTGACAATGGCCGATTGCGGTACCGCTAACACCGGGGTAGAGGTACGGTCGGTTAGCACTTCCAATTCCACAAATAGACCGGGTTTCAATTGACCATCGGGATTATCCAATGTTGCTTTCACAGAAACGATACGATTTTCCCCTTCCACCACGGAGCCGATTTGATTAATCCGTCCCGTAAAGGTTTGTTGGGGGGAACTGCTAACCCAGCCCCGAATTGCTTGGCCCTGGCGAATTTTGTTCAGATCCTTTTCGTAAATACTGGCTGAAACTTGAACTTGCTGACTATTGATAATGGTAAAAATAGCTTCCCCTGCATCTTCTCGGGATTCTCCGACCTTGATTTCATGCTCTGGGGTACTGGCTGGGTCAATGACTATGCCAGCAATGGGGGCTGTAATGACAATAGTGCCGTCGGGGCGGGCATTGGTTCCCAGTTGTTGCAAACGGGTCTGATAGGTTTCTTCACTTAATTTGACCTGTTTTTGGGCAACATTCAAGGCGGTTTGGGCCCGCTTAATTTGGGCTTGGGCTTCACTTACGGGTAAACGGCTTTGGACTTTGACTAAATCAGCATTGGCTGTGGCTAAGGCAACTTCCGACTCCAAAAGCTGACGACGGGGTAAGGCCCCATTGGCTTCGAGTTCTTGGTCACGGTTGTAACGCTCCTGGGCAAAAGCTTTGGCAATGCGGGCTTCTTCGATTTCACTGTTAACTAACCGTTGTTGTTGCCGATAATTTTCCTGGGCTAGTTGTAGGTCTGCTTGGGCTTGTTCCACAGCGGCGATCGCCAAGCTACGACGGTCTTGGGCAGTGGTGCGGAGTTCAGCTAATTCGGCACTGGTCATAATGGCGACGGCTTGACCCGCCTTAACAGTTTCCCCTGGATTAACTAATAGTTGGAGTAATTTTCCTCCCACGGGGGTTGTGACCTCAACCCGTTGTTGCGGCAGGGTTTCAATCTGGCCCGTTGTTCTAACGCCGGTATCTAGATAACGAGGTTGTAAAGGTTCTACTTGAATATCCAAACGACGAATGGTGTCCCCATCAAGGGCAATGCCCTGGGCAGATTGAGCTGATTCACTTTGGTGAAATTCATCGCCATGGCCCGCATGCGCCAGGGTTGCCTTGGGAGACAATACCAGCACTCCCAATACCAGGGAGATAGCCCAGCCCTGGGCAATCGCTCGATTTTGCATAGGATTCTGACAGCGCAACCCTTTCAGTCTTTCATAGGAATATGAAACCAAGATGAAATGAGCTCTAAGGGACGGAGGAAAGAAGCAAATGGAGAGCAATTCCACTCTTTCTCTGAGATGGCGCCAGGGGCCAGAACCGGCTGTTTTTCTGGTGCTTACCGTTGTTCCATCTTTAAGGGCTGGGGTTTGCCTTTTTGCCCGAGGTTGCGGCCTAGGCTAAACTTAGCCTTCCGCTGCATTTGATTTGTTATGGGGCATCCTCAATTACCTTGTATCTACTTTGCACTAAGCCGTTTTCAAACTGCCGTGTTTCAAGATGATGTAATCTGACATCATGAAGAAGCGAACCAAAAAGTGGAATCCCCGTGCCGATAAGAACTGGCACTTTAGTAATAATTAATTGCTTAATTAAGCCTTCACTCAAAAACTATTGAATTGTCTTTCCGCCATCAATGTATAAATGCTGAAATCCACGCTCTGATAGACGGCAAATTATTTCCCGTGGAGCCGCGCCCATGGACTCGACTGTTTTTGCAATGTCTTCAGGGATGTCAATTTTCTGACTACTTAGAACAAATACTGGCTTTTCACCATAGGGCCATGAATCGAAGGACAATGCTAACTCATAGGTATTGCGCCCCATGACAAGCGCATCAACTGAATCAATGAATTCCTAATATCCGTAGTCTTCACTACCCTCTAAATCTCCCCCACTAGGTAGCCAATCAATATCACCATTGTTACGTGCGATGAAACCATCAATGCTTGTTGCGATGTACACAGTAGCTTTCATGTCTTTCTCAATAATGCTATTGCCCCATAACCATTAACTATAAGGAGACTTTATTCATAACACTCTCCACAGTAACTATATGTGGAAACCTTCGGCATATCACCCCTAAAAGCATATTAGGTAGATTCTGACAAGGTAAGACGTACTAATAATAATTAGCCTTTCAATCTTGACGGACGATATTGCCTTGAAAATAAAAATTTGACAATAGGAATTCTTCCAGGTATTTCCGCCGGGTCAGGTCTGCATATATATCAAGGAAATTAGAACCCTCCTGAAGGACGGGGTTTAAAACCCTTTTTGTCTTTTGTCGACAAATTTGATAGATGGACGCTAATAATACTGTGGTTTTTACTGCCGCCACCCATGGCATAGAGCCGCCCGTCCAAATATTTGTACTTCTCCCTCTGCCGTTCTTCCCATCGCAAATATTCACTGGGACTAAGTTTTGGGAATGGGGCAGGTTGGGAGTGAGCAAGCATGGCGGGTTATCTATTGGGAATTAATCATCGAAATGATTGACAATTGCCTGGGCAAATTCGGAACATTTTAGGGGTTTATCCACCTTGGGTTCCATTAGCCGGGCCAAATCGTAGGTAACTTCCCGATTGGCGATCGCCGCCCCAATACCTTTTTTAATCAGGTCAGCGGCCTCCTGCCAGCCCATAAATTCCAGCATCATCACCCCGGAAAGAATTACGGAACCAGGATTAATTCGGTCTAAACCAGCGTGTTTGGGGGCAGTGCCGTGGGTGGCTTCAAAAATGGCTGCACTATCACCAATGTTAGCTCCGGGGCCCATGCCTAACCCCCCGACCACAGCGGCGGCCGCATCGGAAAGATAGTCCCCATTCAAATTCATGGTTGCCAGGATGGAATACTCATCGGGGCGGGTTTGAATTTGTTGGAAAATACTATCGGCAATGCGGTCATTGACCATTACTTTTTCCTTCCATTGACCGTTACCATGGGATTCCCAAATGGAATTTAAAACCTGCTCCACCTCTTGTTTAATTACCGCTTGTTTTTCCTCGGTCAAGGTGTCATAACCGGGGTCAATCATGCGGGCATTGGCTTCAATGGTCAGATCGGGACTACTTTCTTTATTGCCCAAAATCCAAGATTCCCTTTCCGTGACGCATTCCGCCCGAAACTCCGTCGTAGCCAATTCGTAACCCCAATCCCGGAAAGCCCCTTCGGTGAACTTCATAATGTTGCCCTTATGGACCAACGTCACCATCTGTTTTTCCTTCGGTAAGCGCAGAGCATGGAGAATGGCCCGGCGCACTAAACGTTGGGAGCCAGTTTTACTGATTGGTTTAATGCCAATGCCGGAATCGAGGCGAATTTGTTTTTTACCCAAAGCTGGGGTAGCGGGAATTAGTTCATCGTTGAGATAGGCTATTAACCTTTTCGCCCCCTCCGTACCTTCCGCCCATTCAATGCCTAGGTAAATATCCTCCGTATTTTCCCGATAAACAATAATGTCCAATTTTTCCGGGGTTTTATGGGGGGAGGGGGTGCCGGGATAGTAACGACAGGGCCGCACACAGGTGTAAAGATCAAAAATTTGTCTCAGGGCCACGTTCAAAGAACGGATGCCACCGCCGACTGGGGTTGTTAAAGGCCCTTTAATGGCTACCCCATACTCCTTAATTGCCGTTAGGGTATCTTCTGGTAAATACTGATAGGTGCCATACAGTTCACAGGCTTCGTCCCCAGCATAAACTTTAAACCAGTTGATTTTCCTCTCGCCGCCATAGGCCTTGGCGATCGCCCCATTGATGACTAATTCGGTGGCGGGCCAAATATCAACCCCGGTGCCGTCCCCCCGGATGTAGGGAATAATGGGATCGTTGGGCACAACAGGCTTACCTTCGGAAAAGGTGATTTTTGACCCAACAGTGGGGGGCTGAAGTTTTTCGTACATAGAAAATTGTCATTGAAAAAACGGCACGGAGCAGATCATAATCCTTTCTGGAGGCTTTGATTGCATTAGCCGTTACGAAATTCCTATCGAGAAATCAGGGTTTAAAACCACGTACTTCAAGACGACTTCAATTACATTGCATACTGACGTCCTAATCTACTATTTTTCCCCGGAGCACCCCTCATGGGTGTAAGTAAAATTGGCATAGGGTTTTAACTAAAAAAAATGGGAATTTCCCTTCCTCGCAGCCAAGTTTACTGGGACGAGCAGGAAGAGCGATTTATCTAGTCGCCAAGTTAAATAAGTCACGTGAACTACAGCAAATCAGTGGAAGATCCCGCACAGCCTGCCTGCTTAATGATCCCTCGGCGATCGCCCCATAACCATAGTTGTCAATAATAAGACTGAGACACTGATAACCTCTGTAAAGTCTGTAAAAGAGGCATTTCTGTTCGCCACAGTGCCTCGTTGTTAATTGAGATAGCTAGATTTTTCAATCTTCCCTAAGCCAAGGATGGTTCAAGCTCCAACTCACAGGCTTTGACCTGCTGGCGTGACATGATTCTTATTTCGTGGGGATAGCGCGGCCGTGGATCCCCCACCAACCAAATGGGGGGTACCATACAGGCTTCGTAACAATCGATTTGATATGTCACCCCTGGTTGGGCATTGAGTTCCACCATTGTTCCGGGCAAATACTCAAACATTTCATCCCAGTCAATGGGAGATTGGGCATTGATCATAAATCCTCCGTATTGCTGACAAGGGTTTATGCCTCCCCTTACTCCAGACCAACTAGGGCTGAATTGATAATGTTGGGCCACCCAGTGGACAGGCACTTATTGACACAAAACTGATACAGTCCACGGTAACTTCCCGGTCTTGTCTTATTTCAGACAAGGTTGAGGGGGACAAAAAGAATAATTTCTGTATCGACTTTAACAAAACTTCGTAATGTCAGCATGATCTGCCCTAATAAGTTCACAAATTGTGACATTACTGCAAAAATTGCGGGTCGGATCAGGAAAGTGAATTTGCCGTTTTAGGCTTTTCATGCCCAAAAAGAGGGATAGCGGCGATCGCCACCATTGATATTTGAATTACGGGCCAGCGACCAAAGCGATCGGACAAAATGCCGTAGAACAACGCAGCCAGAGCATAGGACAACATATAGGCGGGAACAATGAAACCGATTTCCTGGGCAGACACGTCGAAAATTTCTGCCAAACGGGGAATTAAAGGCGCAATCATATATCCCTGGAGAAAGATTAGCCCTGCGGCCATGGCCAACAATAGAAATAGGCGATCGTGCTGTTGCATTCTTAGGGTACGATTGGCTTCCTCCCAGTGGGAAACACCGACTCTGTCAGGTTCAGGCTTAGACATTGCAAATACAAAAACGGTTATACGGTGGTCAGGCGGCAGGCTTCAGGCCGTGACCATGGAATGGTGAATCTTCGTAAAAGATAGCAAACTGTCTAATTGGATACAAAAATTAATCTCAGATATTGCCCTTGCTCACTATCAGGCCTTACTCAGTACCTACGCCCATCACTCCTCAACCCAAAGGTAATAGTGACTTTCTGCAACAATCATCAAAAATTCAGTGCCGAAGAATACTGCGAACGGAAAAATTTGCCCTTAAATTGTGATGAATAGCACAAAATTGGTTAATAACAGCAAAATTAAACCCTTAGTAACGATGAAATTTATTTCCGGCTTCTTTGCCCTAGCCACAGTTATCGTTTGTCAGCCCGCCGTTTTTGCTTTTGAGCCAGCGGAGGCAATTAAAGTCAAAACTATTCTTAAAACTGAAACAAGTTGGGACGGTCAACCTTTGGTTTACCCGGAAGGGCAAGCGGAAATCACGGGCATGATGATCGAAATTGCTCCCGGTGCGGAAACGGGTTGGCATTCCCATCCAGTACCCTCCTTTGGCATTTTGCTGGAAGGGGAATTGGAAGTTACCCTGGCTGATGGCCAAAAAAAGCTAATTAAAACCGGGGAAGCCATCGCAGAGGTAGTTAATACGGTGCACAATGGCCGCAACGTGGGGCAAGGCCCCGTTAAAATTCTGGTGTTCTATGCTGGAGCAACCGACGTCCCTATCACCGTGAAGGAACAGGCTCGGTGAATCCCTGTTTTAAGGTCGAATTACATACTGGAAAAGTTTAGAAAATCTGCCTTGGCTTTTTCTGATTAATCGCCGTCGGGGCGAAAAAAACCGATACACTGGGCAGAGTGGTGATTTGGCAACCGCTAGGTCTGTTAGATTTCTGTTCCAAGGCGATCGCCGAGAATCTGGACCCTGGCCCTGCTTCGTATTTTTTGCAAATGTATGTTTAATTGGTTCCGTCGTCAGTTTGGCAAAGATAACACTGCCCCCGAGTCTGCTCCCCCAGAAGGGGCGGAGGTTAGTCCTGAATTGGCATCGGAGGTAATCCAGGAAGAATCTGAACCTCCTAGCGAAGAAGATTCCCCGGAAAAGGAATTAGGTACTCCAATCTCAGAGGCCTCAGAGGAACCAAACAAAGTAACGGCGAACCCAGAGGATTATCTCCAATGGGCTAAAGCAGCGTACCAAAATATTCAGGCTCGTAAAGCGGAAACTGTCAGCCCTCCGGAATCTCCTACAGAGATAATGGTTGAGGCAGAAAAAGAAGAAACAGCAGAAGTAACATCTGTTTCCCCAGAATCCGACCAACTATCGGCAACGCCAACAAAGGAAGATCTCCCCACGGCTGCAACGGAGGCAACAACAGGTCCCGCTTGGCTGCAAAAATCCGATCGCCTAGAGGTATTAAAAGAAACGGCGGTGGAAGAAGCCACAGTGGCCGGAACCCTGACTGCTGAATCCATGGCCATGGATGATGATTTCATCTGGTCAGCGAAAGTTCTGGCAGCCCAAGGGCGATCGGCGGCGGACGTGTCAGCGGAAGAAATTGATTGGCTGAGGAAACTACGCCAGGGGTTGAGCAAAACCAGAGTTAACCTAGTTAACCAACTCAAATCCATTGTCGGCCAGGGACCCCTCAACGAGGCGGCCGTGGAGGAAATTGAAGCGATTCTGCTCCAGGCCGATGTAGGTGTTGAAGCCACCGATTACATTATCACCACCCTGCAGGAAAAGTTAAGGGAAGAAGCCCTACCCCCGGAACAAGCCATTGAATTTCTGAAAGAAATTTTACGTTCTATCCTCGATCGCCCTTTGTTATCCCTGCCCAATCCTGAGTTTGCCCCGGAAGCGGAAGGGTTGAATATCTGGCTATTGACGGGGGTTAATGGAGCCGGCAAAACCACCACCATCGGTAAATTAGCCTTTATGGCCAAGCAATCGGGCTATGAATGTGTGATTGCGGCGGCGGATACTTTTCGAGCAGCGGCGGTGGAACAGGTAAAAGTGTGGGGGGAAAGAAGTGGCGTTCCCGTCATTGCTAATCCTGGGCAAAACACTGACCCGGCGGCGGTGGTCTATGACGGCATTAGCGCAGCCCAATCCCGCAATGTTAATTTGCTTTTAGTGGATACGGCGGGACGGTTACAAAATAAGAAAAATTTGATGGATGAGCTGGCTAAAATCCGCCGCATTATTGATAAAAAAGCCCCCAACGCGACAGTGGAATCCCTGCTTGTGTTGGATGCCACCCTGGGGCAAAACGGTTTACGCCAAGCGGAAGTATTTGCGGAGGCCGCTAAATTGAGTGGGGTGGTGCTGACTAAATTGGATGGCAGTGCCAAGGGGGGGGTGGCCCTGGCGGTGGCCCAGCAGTTAAATTTGCCCATTCGTTTTATCGGTGCCGGGGAAGGCATTGAAGATTTGCGCCCCTTCTCTAGCTACGAATTTGTAGAAGCTCTATTAAACGGTTAATGTTCTTGACTCATAGTGAAAAGTAATAGTTTGCCGTTTTTTACTGCCAACCCGAGCCTCGACGGTTGGTCCTTGACGGGGCGGGATCCCCAAACCATCAAACAACTAATGCCCTTTTGGGAGTGGTTTTACAAATACTACTTCCGGGTGAAAACCAGTGGCTGGGAAAATTTACCGCAGGAACAGGTTTTGATTGTCGGTTCCCATAACGGCGGCCTTTCTTCCCCGGATATGGTGATGATGATTTACGATTGGTTTCGCCATCAGGGTTTGCAGCGACCGGTTTATGGTTTAATGCATCCCACAGTTTGGAAAATGAGCCGTCCCCTAGCGGAGTTGGCCGTTAAAGTCGGGGCTGTGCAGGCCCATCCCAAAATGGCGATCGCCGCTTTGCAATCCGGAGCCAGCGTGTTGGTCTATCCCGGTGGTGCCCAGGATGTATTTCGCCCCTTTGGGCAAAGACATCAGGTTTATTTTGCCGGCCGTAAAGGTTTTATCAAACTTGCCCTACGACAGGGTATTCCTATTGTGCCGGCGATCGCCGTCGGTTCCCACGAAACTCTTTTTGTAATGGGGGATTGCTACGACCAGGTCAAATATCTCCATGATCTTGGCATGCCCTGGTTGCTGGACGTTGATCCGGTGGTATTTCCCATTTATTTAGGTTTACCCTGGGGGCTGGCTTTGGGCCCCCTTCCCCATCTGCCCTTGCCGTTAACCATGCACACCCGCATTTGTCCGCCGATTTATTTTGAGCGCTATGGTAATGATGCGGCTAAGGACAAAGATTATATAGATGAATGCTATCAGTTGATAATCACAACAATGCAAAGGGAACTAGATGCCCTAGCGGAAACCGCTGATATTTTGCCTTGGTAAATATGGGAAGAAAACACTGTACGAAAATATTGAGTACTGCATTGCCCGGCTTTGTAATTTAAAATTAAATAGAGACAATCAGAAAATGAAACCATGTTCGTGGTTCCGAATCGCGCCCCCAAATTAACACCCATCGAATATTTTGCTTGGGAAGAGCAACAACTCCACCGCCATGAATATATCAAAGGCGAAGTCTATGCCATGGGTGGTGGCACTCAAAACCATAGCCGGATTAGCTTAAAAGTAGCCGCTTTACTTGATAGCCACTTGTCCAACGGCCCTTGTCGGGTATTTATAGTCAATCAAAGTAGAATTGAGATGGCTAAGGTCTTTACCAAAGAGGCTTTTAGCTACGTTCAGTGTCTTACTTTGAATTAAATCAACTATAACTCCGATTGCCGGATTAATCTTCTGCACACCCAAGACTATACCTATCCCGATGCTAGTATTACCTGCGATCCTAGGGATAAGAAAACGACACAGTACATTACCTATCCTTGCTTAATTGTTGAAATCTTATCCAAGAGCACCGAAGCCTATGACCGTGGGAATAAATTCTTTCGCTATCGTCAAAACCCACAATTGCAAGATTATGTATTAGTTAATTTCGAAGCCATTGCCATCGATCTCTATCGCAAAAACGAAACTGGACGGTGGGAAATCATCAATTATCGAACGGGTGACATTGTCGAATTATAGTCATTTCAAATAATTTCGAGACTGCTTAAGTCTTTATTGACAAGCTTTTTGGTGAATTTGACTGCCTCAGTCTTACTAGAAACTACTATACAATCCATCGATTTGAGTTTCTCCATCGAGCAAATCTATCTTGGAATTGACTTTTCAGGAAATACCATTGAGATTCCCCCATTCTTGCCATCTTGATTGAAAGTCCCTGAAATGGACTTTTAGCCAAAGCGACCGGCCACATAATCCCTAGTTTGCACTTCCTGGGGACTGGAAAAAATATTTTGCGTTGTGTCGAATTCCACTAACTGACCAATGCGACTTTCATCGGTATTGAAAAACGCAGTGTAATCGGACACCCTCAGGGCCTGTTGCATATTGTGGGTGACGATGGTGATGGTCACATTTTCCCGCAGACTTTTAATCAATTCCTCAATTTTCAGCGTAGAAATGGGATCGAGAGCAGAACAGGGTTCATCCATTAATAAAACTTTGGGATTAACCGCCAATGCCCGGGCAATACATAGTCGTTGTTGCTGACCCCCCGATAGGCCCAAAGCGGATTTTTTCAAACTATCTTTAACTTCATCCCATAGCACCGCCCTAGTGAGGGAACGTTCCACTATTTCGTCTAGTTCTCCACGACTGGCACGGCCACAGAGTTTGACCCCATAGACAATATTTTCGTAAACACTGGTGGGAAAAGGGTTAGGCCGCTGAAAAACCATGCCAATTTCCCGACGCAGGCTGTTGATATTTACCCTTTGATCGTAAATATCTTGCCCAAAAAATTCTATTTTCCCAGTCACTTGCACCCGTCCTTCCAATTCGGCAATGCGATTGAGGGCTTTGAGTAAAGTTGATTTGCCACAGCCAGAAGGGCCAATCATGGCGGTAACTTTACCTGTGGGAATGGCCATGGTGACCCCCTCCAACACTTTTTTGCTACCGTAATGGAATCCCAAACCATCAACTTTCAGCGCTGGCGGTAAACCTTCTTCGATGGGATTTGCCATGGGAATATGTAAATTAGCCATAGATATAAATGCAGAAATCGACTAGGGGAGAGGGGTAAGCTAGACATTCCGACGAATGAGCAAGCGCGAAAGCAAATTAATGGCCAAAACCAGCATGAGCAATACTAGGGAAGCAGTCCAAGCGATGGCATTCTGCTCTTCAAAAGGGGAACTGGCATAGTTATAAATTAGTACGGGCAGGGATGGTGTCGGCGCCATCAATCCTTCCTGCCAAAACTGACTAAACAAAGCTGTAAACATTAAGGGCGCAGTTTCCCCGGCGGCCCTCGCTACGGCCAACAATACCCCGGTGGTAATGGCGGGGATGGCACAGGGAATAACAGTTTTAACAGTGGTTTCCCACTTACTGGCCCCCAGGGCGGCGGAACCTAGACGATAATGAACCGGGACCAATTTCAATGCCTCCTCTGTGGTTAAGGCAATAATCGGCGTCATAATTACCCCCAAAGCCAGACCTCCGGCATAGGCAGAAAATTGTTTAGTGGTGATGACCAATACCCCATAGGCAAATACCCCCACAATCACCGAGGGCACACTGCTCAGGATAACGGTGGTAAACCGCACTCCATTGGCGATCGCCGAACCGGCCGCAAATTCTGCCAAAAATACTCCGGTCATCACTCCCAGGGGAATACTGAATAAAGCGCCTAAACCCACCATGGTCAGGGTTCCCACAATGGCATTGGCAAAACCGTTGGGTTCTCCCTCCATCCCCACCGGGGCCGGTAGATGGATAAACACTTCCCAGGAAAGGGTGGGCAGACCCCGTTTAATAATGGCGGCCAGAATAGCTAGCAAAGGCAAAAGGGCCAGAATGGTCAGGGTAAAAGCCAAACCGCCCATCACCCAGGTAAAACCATTGCGAAAAAGTGAAAGGGGCGATTTTAGATTGCTAGGGGGTTGCATGGCGTTAATTGCTCTCCCCTTGGCGACGAATGGTTTCCACCATCAACACCGCCAGACTATTAATGCCCAGGGTGATAACAAACAGGATCAACGCTAAATACATCAAAGCGCCGATGTGCAGTTCATCCACCGCCTCAGCAAATTGATTGGCTAGCACAGAGGGGATGGTATATCCCGGTGCCAAGAGGGAAGCAGAGATGATGTTAGAGTTACCGATGACCATAGTTACTGCCATTGTTTCTCCGAGGGCCCTACCCAGGGCCAGAATAGTGGCACCAATAATGCCAGAGCTAGCCGACGGTAAAATAATCAAACAAATGGTTTCCCAACGGGTTGCCCCCAGGGCCATGGAAGCACTACGGAGGCTTGGGGGCACAGAAAGCAAGATATCTCGGCTGATGGAAGCGATGGTGGGAATAATCATCACCGCCAGCACCAGCCCGGCCACAAGCATGCTGGGGCCAAAGGGTTCCGTGCCAAAAATAGGTAGCCAGCCAAAATATTCAAACAGTGCCACCTGGAAAGGCATAAGCACGGGAATAAAGACAAAAATTCCCCACAGTCCCACAATCACACTGGGAATCGAAGCAATTAGTTCCACTAAAAAAGCAATGGGAACCCGTACTACAGATGGCAGAAGATTTTCACTGGTCATAATCGCCACCGCTAGCCCCAATGGCAGAGCAAACACCAGGCCAATGAGGGAACTCACCACCGAACCCAAAATGTAGGGTAAGCCCCCAAACACTTGCTCGCCACTGTCCCACTCTTGGTTAATGACAAATTCCCAACCAAATTTGGCGATCGCCGGTCGGGCATCGGCAAAGACCACCCAGGCAATCCAGCCGAGAATTATCACCACTCCCAGGGAACAGAGACGGGTCAACTGTTTAAAGCCCCAGTCCAAACCAGTAGTGAGGGAATTTCCTTGGGTAATATCCCCTCCCTGAGCCAGGGTAAATTCTGAACGATGCGAAAAACCTTCCACCATAACTATAACTATCGCCTTTGTTTTAAAGCTTGTTTGCAAAGTTTTAGTTTGCCCCCTAAATCTCCCAATAGTGGGGGAATTTTATCTATCTTTCCCCGAAACTTGGGGGGCAAGGGGGCTTTTAAAACCAGAGCATTGATTTGATTTATTTGACCTTATCAACCGCCGCAATTACCCGTTGGGCCACCGCCGGAGGGATTTTGGTATATTCCAACTGGGTGTTATGGTTTTGGCCAGTGGTCAAAATCCAGCGTACTAAAGCTTTGATATCTTTAGCAACGGTGGCATTTTTATTGTTTTGATACACCAGCAACCAAGTCAAACCAACAATAGGATAACCGGAAGCGGGATCATTAATTTCAGCGACAAAGTTAGCGTCAAACTTAGCTCCACTAATGGCTTTGTTGGCCTCCGCCAAGCTGGGCTCCACATATTGGCCCGCTTTGTTTTGAATTTTGGCCGTCTGGAGATTGGGGCCTTCATTGCGACGGGCAAAGGTGTCCTGTACATAACCGATCGCCCCGGAAGTTTGCTTAACCGTGGCCGCTACCCCGTCATTTTTGGGCCCTTTGAGTACTTGAAAACCCCAGTTGGGATCTTGGCTAGCGCCAATTTTGCTTCTAAAGGTGCTACTGATGGCGCTGAGATGACTTGTGAAAATATCCGTGGTACCACTACCGTCAGCCCGCACCACAACCCGAATGGGAGTTTTGGGCAGTTTAGAATCTACTTGGTTCCAAGTTTTTAGTTCTCCAGTGAAAATTTTGCCCAGGGCCACTCGGGAAAGTTGTACTTTTTTGCCTGGTAAATTGTAAACTACCGCCACTGCGCCCCCGGCGGTGGGAACCATGACCACTCCCCGTTTCATCTGCTGACGCTGGGCAGAAGTTGGTACTGCATCGGTGGCACCAAAATCTACTGTTTCACCAATGAATTGGCGGATACCAGCGCCACTACCGACGGAGTTGTAATTAACAGTATTGCCGGTGGCTTTTTTATACTCAGCAAAATAGCGTTGGTAGAGTGGAGCCGGAAAACTAGCTCCTGCCCCATTGAGGGTACCGGCAATGGCCTGACCAATGCCACCAAAACCGACGATAACGCTGACTACGGAGAAAGTAGCAACTTTTTGAAGTGAACTAAGCATAGGACGTTGAAATAGGAATAGGTGCAGTTGAAAAAGTTAGCCCTGCTTTACTGATGGGGTTTCCATTGGCATATCTATCGACCGGGAAAACGGCAAGAATCTATGGTTAGACGGGCCGTTTGCTGTCAATAAACCCAGAAACCTTACTGGGCCGTTCTAGCTAACAATATTAGTTGCATTTTGTTAATTTACAACACCAAAAAAAATTATTTTTAATGCATAAACTCCTCAAAAAGTCGATTAACTTTTGGTTAACTATGACCGTTTTTTGACCAAATTTGACTATGACCTATCCATTGATTAAGCCTGGATTAAGGAAGTGTTAAGAATAGATTAAAACAATCAAAATTTTGTCCAGATCTAGATATTGTTAATATTCTCAGAGCTAATTCCTGCCGCAAATTCTTCATCTCAGTGGACAAGCTGAACTCAGTGAGCAATATAGTCTGAGGTGGGAAAAACTAATTCCCCTCCCCCAGACAAAAGCTTTTGTATTGAATCTAGACGTATGGGTCTGAAAAAGGTCAACTATCGCGATTTTCAGACATATAAGGTATAAGAAAACTCTTTTAAATCAAGCATTACAAGCTTTTATGACTTATCTGACTAGGGAGAAAATTACTATATCCTTCATTATTTTTCGATAAGTATACTCGTTTCTAATAAGACTGAGGCAGTCAAATTCACCAAAAAGCTTGTCAATAAAGACTTAAGCAGTCTCGAAGTCATTTGAAATGATTATAATAACTAAGCACGAAATTTTGACCTTGAAATCGAGTCTTTTTAGAAAAAATGGAATTAAAACGTTGCTCGTTATTTAAATAATCAAGATCTATTTACTATTTATTACCCAATAAAGTAGTTGCTAATAAATAGTTCTTTCCCTTTCTTCGCACTACTTTGTTTGTAATTATTCATTCCGTATTGCAATTCCCATTCATAAATATAGGCGAAAGAAAAATTATCGCGAATTTCCTGGCAATCATCGTATGTTATTAGCCATTTATGAGTACATTTTTCCATTTCTTGGGCAAATTTGACATGATCAAAATCAATATGTAAATTGCCTTTTTTTCCGTACAATCTAGATTGGGTTTTGCTTAAATAAGGTGGATCTAGAAAAATAAATACGTCTTTCCCTGCTTCATTTAATAAAAGACTATAATCTAGGTTGGAAACTTTAACATCGGCAAACGTATTTTCTAAGTCTAACAATCTCTGTATTGAAGATTTAGTAAAGCGACTATGAAATGAAGCTTCTGAGTATCCTCCACTTTCGATCGTTCCCGAAAAAGTAATTCTATTTAGCACAAAAAAACGTGTTGCCCTTTCCAAGTCCGTCATTTTTTGCGTATCTGCTTGAGCCAGTTGGTTAAAAAGTTTACGTCCATCAGTTTCAATATTTTTTATAAAAGATACAGCTTCCACTAATTCTTTGGGATTCTCTTTCAATATTTTCCAAAAAAAATATAGTTCTGGATTGAGATCGTTTATCCAGAAATTATTACACTCAAAATTACTTTTAACATAAAGAAAAACAGATCCCCCCCCTACAAACGGCTCTCTGAATTCACTGATTTTCATGGGTAGATATTTCTCTATTTTCGACAGTGCTTTTTGTTTGCCACCCGGATACCTGAGAGGACTTTTTAGCTTATTCATTATGTCGGATATTCTCAATATTTATAGTTGATTTAATTAAAAGTAAGACACTGACCAGAGCTAAAAGCGTCTTTGGTAAAGACTTTAGTTGTCTCAATCTTACTTTGATTGACTATAACTGATTGTCTTTGGCTAATCTGATCGCTAGTCCAGTAAAATAATTTAGGCAATACTAACTAATACCGTGAGATTGGCGATCGCCCCATTACAGGGGGAATATTGCTGGGGCAAATAAATCCAACACTGGCCCCATTGGTACAATTCCCGTGGGGTTAATGGTTAAATGACTTTCATAGTAATGGCCCTTGATGTGCTGAAAATTAACTGTTTCAGCAACGCCCGGTTGTTGGTATAAATCCCGCAGATAACGCCATAGGTTAGGATAATCCTGAATCCGCCGCAAATTACATTTGAAATGCCCCACGTAGACCGCATCAAAACGAATCAAAGTAGTAAATAAACGCCAATCCGCTTCCGTAATTTGATCTCCCGTTAAATATTGATGATCCTCCAAAATTCCCTCTAACCAATCTAAGCTCTCAAACAAGGGGGCGATCGCTTCTTCATAGGCCGTTTGGGTTGTGGCGAATCCACATTTGTAAACGCCATTATTAATAGTGTGATAAATTCGCTCGTTGAGGGCATCAATTTGGGGACGGAGAGCTTCAGGATAATAATCCCCAGCCTTTGCCCCCAGTCCGTCAAACGCGCTGTTAAAGATTCTAATAATTTCCGAGGATTCGTTATTAACAATGGTCTGGGTCTGTTTATCCCACAGAATCGGCACTGTCACCCGGCCACTATATTGGGAGTCTGCCTTGGTATAAATTTGGTAAGCATATTCCGCCTTAAATAACGGATCTGGCACTACCCCGGGGCCAGGGGTAAACGTCCATCCCTTTTCCCGCATTAACCAATGGACGACCGAAACATCAATCATCCCTTCTAGCCCCTTAAGCTTACGGAAAATCAGGGTGCGGTGCGCCCAAGGACAGGCCAGGGAAATGTAAAGGTGGTAACGTCCTGCTTCGGCTTTGAACCCTGCGTTACCCGTGGGCCCCGCCGATCCATCGGGGGTAATCCAATGGCGAAATTGGGCATCTTGCCGCACAAATCGCCCCCCGGTACTTTTGGTGTCGTACCACTGATCCTGCCAAATGCCGTTGACGAGTAAGCCCATAATGTCTTTTCACTAAAGATTGCCGTTGTCTAATTATGAAAGTTGCCGCCTGTTTTGGGCAATATCACTGGCGATCGAATTGGATTACATTGATTGATTATCAATTTTCTCTGCAATATTGGTGACTGGACTGTTGATAATCTCTGAAAATGTTTCAACTCGTCTACGACTCACCATTTTAAGATACGAAGACAAAATTGATTTGGATAGATCATTGATTTTTGAAATGTTTTTAAATTCCGTTTTAAAGTCATAAGAATCTCCACCTTTTTCATTAAATTCAGCATTTAAATCGATAATTAAATCTTCCAAAATTCTCCTCATTGCTTCATTTGTTTTTTTCTCCTTCCCAGTGTTTTGATAATATTTTTCGGGAGATTTACAAAAATCTTTTCCTAAATCATCCTTTTCAAGTACTTGACGTAGTAGATATAAGAGTAAAAACTTAGTAATTTGATATCGACCAAACAAAGGAGGAGTGACTTTGCTTACAAGTTCTTCAACTATCTTGTAAATATTGAATAGTGATATTATCCTGTGTCCATTAACTTCTGGCCGAGCAAAAATTTCTTGATGCCAATCATCAAATATTCGACCAGGCCTTTGAACCCGAGATGGCTCTTTCAAATCAAAAGCTAGCATGATTTGACCAACAAGGGTATTATCAAGAATGACTTTATTGGAAATACTAACTGTCTTCTTATTCTCCCCTGTTTTAATTTGGTATATATAATTGGGGTAGTTAGATTTAATTTCTTGTTGCAACCTTACTTGTGTAGCTGTATTTGAGCGAAAATCTCTTGCTTTAATTCCATTTTGATTATTACTATTGTATGTGATTTTAGGAATTAGTTCTGATTCTGAAGGTACTTGAATCAGTCGGGCCAAAATTCTTAAATCACTGGAAATATTATCTCTATTATCATAAAGACAAGAAATACTTTGGCAACCATTAACAATGGAATAGTTTTTAATTTTTATTCTGTCTCTTTCGTCTGTATTTACAGTACCGCAAATAACTGTTATTCCGTTGTGATAAAGTAAAAAATTTAGATGTTCGCTAGTATCTTTAATGCTAGCAGTAATATCTTTGTTGACTTTTGTTTTATTACTACCTAATGATTTTCGGAGATTTAATTCAAAAATTTGCTGTGTATCAATCCCTTCCATTTTCACTAAATCTGTTGCTGCCAGAGGAGCAATAACTACCTTGACTGAATTGTTTACATCAAACTCAGCATAGTCAAAACCAAATACATCAAAATAAAGCTCTTCGGTCTCGGGAATATCCTTTTCTCCTGACACATAAGCTCTTATGATGGTGTCTTTATCCCATACTATTAAGGGAGAGCTTGATAGTGTTTTAAGTAAATTGTCTGCATTAGTGTCTTTTACTGCATTCGCTACAAATACACCTCGAATTTCATAATCATCAGAAAGTAAGAACTCCTTATTTTGTTCTAATAAGCTTCTGAGTTGAATATTACCAGTAGATTGAATAAGTCCGTTTAAATCAGAATCATTGTCAAGTTGCTTTAAGCTACCAATAAATTCTTTGATTTGAGAATCTCCTAGCGTTTTAGCTGCATTTTTAACTATTTTTGACTGAAAAACATCAATTAGACCTTCGTTATGATTAATATACATTGCATCTATTCCTTTATCTCCATGTCCATCACATATGCTATCGTCTGCTTCCATTTCATCTAATCTGTAGATATTTACCAAAAACCAGTGTAAAAACGCAGTAGACTCCGTTCTATCTGAAGTTTTATAAGGAGATATTAGATCTACAAGATTAGTGTAGTTAAGATCAATAGTAGGTTTCATGAATTTTGATATTTTTTAGATTTACTGGGTTTATCAACAAAATGCTAGTCTGATTTACAATTGTTAGGCTGTAATGACAAAATGTAAACTTTTTAATAACTTAATAATACCAAATTTATACTCCAGTTGTCGATTATCCAACCAACGTTAAAAATTGACCATTAAAGCCACATCTCCCAGGGAGTTCCTTAAATATGTGACTACTATATTGCTCTTCACATAAGATATCACCTTTTTTCCCTTCTAAGCTATAGCAAATTCAGTAAATTTACGAATTTCTGGAGCTTGGAAAGCCAGAACAATATCTTTTTTCGGTACACCCTCTTTTAATAACTCATTAGCAATGCCTTCCTCTGTCCAATCTTCCTCAATGTAAATTTTTTCGTTTTTAATGCGAACATGAACATGGGTTGATTTTTTGCGTTTATCATCTTGCCAATCAACCGTTAACCAAAGATAGTGATCATGATTTTCATCAAATACTAGACAAGTTTCAGTGTTATAATCTGGGGATTGATGAACTAATTGGTCATAGTCGGTTAGAATTTTTTTAATCAATGCTTGATATTTTATGACTTTATCCATGAGGTGATTTCCTCTTTTTTATCATTGAAAGTAACAAAATTAACTTGATGATGTTTGATCACGGCCTGAATTGATTTTCTCTGAAAGAATGTATCAAATATTGAAGTTTTTACTGCTAAATAAAGCTGGTAGTCTTTATGGGAAAACTGAAGAAAATCACGATACAAAAGATATTGGCCCAAAGCATTTTGGAAATCATTCATTGGCGAAGGGCTAATAAAGCTTTTAATTTCGACAACAATGATTCGTTCTTGTCGTTTGGGTAACGAAGTCTTTTCAGCCAATAAATCAGCATAAAGATTATCACCCTCATATTCAACTGTATAAGGATCAGCGAGTATTACCCACCCGTCCTTAGTTAAGGCATTTTTAACCGTATCGTGATAAATATCTTTGGCAGGCATTCTCCCCCTTATTCGAGTTATGAGGTGAGTCAAGAAAGACCCACCCTAATTTTACGACTTACTTAGCGCCCACTGGCATGCCTAAAATGTCCTCAATTTTGGGCATTTGGTCTAGGGGAATTACCCGGCCAAAGTCTTCAAAATTGTCAATCTCATTGAAATTGAGGTAACGGTAAAGATCATCTTTAAAGGGATCGACCTTTTCAGAGACGATCGCCAGATATTCTTCCACAGTGGGGATTTTACCTAGGAGCGCGCAAACGGCGGCCAACTCAGCGGAACCGAGATAAACTTGGGCCCCTTTGCCCATACGGTTATTGAAATTGCGGGTAGAAGTGGAAAACACCGTTACCCCATCTTCCACTCGGGCTTGGTTACCCATGCAGAGGGAACAACCGGGCATTTCTGTGCGGGCTCCGGCGGCGGCAAAAATACCGTACATACCTTCATCCCGTAACTGTTGTTCATCCATGCGGGTGGGGGGACAAATCCAGACGCGACCTTTGACGGTTCCGGCTCCTTCGAGGATTTTAGCGGCGGCCCGGTAATGGCCAATGTTAGTCATACAGGAACCAATGAACACTTCATGGATGACATCTCCGGCACATTCCGACATTAATTTGACGTTATCAGGATCGTTGGGGGCGGCCACAATCGGTTCCTTGATTTCCGAGAGGTTGACCTCAATCACGTCGGCGTACTCCGCATCGGGGTCAGCACTCATCAAACTGGGATTGGCTAACCATTCCTCCATTTTGGCAATGCGACGTAACAGGGTTCGGGCATCCTGATAACCCCGGGCAATCATATTTTTCATCAGCACCACATTGGAATGGAGGTATTCCGCCACGGTTTCCTCACTGAGCTTGATGGTGGAACCGGAACAGGAACGTTCCGCTGTGGCATCGGTCAACTCAAACGCTTGTTCAACTTTGAGGTCCGGTAGCCCTTCCATCTCCATAATGCGGCCGTTGAAAACATTGATTTTGTTCTCCTTGCCTACGGTCAACTTACCCTGTTGCATGGCCACCCAGGGAATGGCATTGACGATATCCCGTAGCGTTACCCCCGGTTGCAGTTCCCCGCTAAATTTCACCAACACCGATTCCGGCATATCCAAAGGCATTGCCCCCAGAGCGGCGGCAAAAGCTACTAGACCAGAACCAGCAGGGAAGGAAATGCCCAGGGGAAAGCGGGTGTGGGAATCCCCTCCGGTGCCCACCGTATCGGGCAGTAACATGCGATTGAGCCAGGAGTGAATGATGCCATCCCCTGGCCGCAGAGCTACTCCGCCCCGGGTAGCAAAAAAGTCCGGTAAATCCTTATGGGTTTTAATGTCAACGGGTTTGGGGTAGGCGGCGGTGTGACAGAAGGTTTGCAAAGTTAGATCGGCGTTAAATCCTAAGCAGGCTAATTCTTTTAACTCATCTCTGGTCATGGGGCCCGTGGTGTCCTGGGAACCCACCGTGGTCATAATTGGCTCGCAGGAAGTGCCGGGACGAATGCCAACTACGCCACAGCCTTTACCCACCATTTTTTGCGCTAGGGTGAACCCTTTGCCCGTATCTACTGGGGCTGTGGGACGAACAAAGAGCGTGGAGGGGGATAATCCTAACGCTTCCCGGGTTTTGTCAGTCAAAGCGCGACCGATTAAGAGGGGGATTCGTCCACCGGCCCGTACCTCGTCCAAAATGGTTTCTGGTTTGAGTTGA
This sequence comes from Synechocystis sp. PCC 6714, assembly GCF_000478825.2. Taxonomy (NCBI): domain Bacteria; kingdom Bacillati; phylum Cyanobacteriota; class Cyanophyceae; order Synechococcales; family Merismopediaceae; genus Synechocystis; species Synechocystis sp. PCC 6714. Next base: position 152,728 of record NZ_CP007542.1, read on the forward strand.
AAAGTGCTGAGGCTTTCCCCGGCTTCGTTGGTGATTTTTCCTGCCCTAGGGTGAATGGTAATCACGTCCCCGGTGTTAAGTTGGGCCACGTCACATTCAATGGGCAGAGCACCGGAATCTTCAGCGGTGTTGAAAAAGATGGGGGCAATTTTCCCCCCCAAAATGTAACCCCCGGCCCGTTTGTTGGGTACAAAGGGAATGTCGTCGCCAATATGCCAAAGGACGGAGTTGATTGCCGATTTACGGGAAGATCCTGTTCCCACCACATCTCCCACATAGGCAACGGGATGGCCCTTTTTCTTCAACTCGGCAATGGTTGCTAACCCTTCTGGCATTTTTGATTCCAGCATGGCCAGGGCATGGAGGGGAATATCGGGCCTGGTGGTGGCGTGGGGAGCGGGGGATAAATCGTCGGTGTTGGTTTCCCCCGGCACTTTAAACACGGTCACGGTAATGCTTTCGGGTACTTCCGGTTTATTGATGAACCAGGCTCCTTCCGCCCAGGCATCAATTACTTGTTTGGCATAGGGATTACTGTCGCTGAGGTGTAGTACATCGTTAAAGGCATCGAACACCAGTAGAGTTTTACTAAGGGCAATGGCGGCGGCGCTGGCAATGTTGCTGTTTTTAGCTTTCAATAGTTCCACCAGCGACTGCACGTTATAACCACCGATCATGGTGCCAAGTAGTTCCACCGCCCCTTGGGCGCTGATCAGAGGACAGGTCACTTCCCCCTTGGCGATCGCCGTGAGAAATCCTGCTTTGACATAGGCTGCTTCATCGACTCCGGGGGGAATCCGGTCCCGCAACAACATCATCAATTCTTCCTTTTCCGCTTCCGGGGGATTTTTCAGCAGTTCACATAGCTCGGTGGTCTGCTCCGCATTGAGGGGAAGGGGGGGAATGCCTAATTTTTGGCGATCGGCGACGTGTTGGCGGTAAGCTTGCAACATAGGAAGGTTCTCTCTCCGGCAATATTTGATCATGATCAACGGTGAATATTCTATTTTATGCAGGGGGACAGGATAAGTTACCGGCAAACGGTTTGGGGCATGGCGGCAGAAGGATGATTATCTTTGGCGAGATGGCGGGGAATTGCTTAGCATTGTTGAACAAGTGCCAATTTTTCCTCGGTTTAATCTTTTCTCTGGTTAAACTCCGCCAATAAACCAGGAACCAAATGGCAACCAGCAAATTTCAAGCTTAATTTTTCGGCTTTTTGGACAATTGTGTAATGTGGCAATCTCTGCAAAATCAGCTTTATTTTCTCCAGCAATGGGCCGATCGCCTGGTGGTGGAACAACTGGGACAACTGACTCCCCTTAGTTTGCTTATCATTCTGCTGGCGGGGCTGGTCACTAGTTTGACCCCCTGTTTACTTTCCCTTTTACCTTTAACCATTGCCTACATTGGCGGTACCGCCGACGGCGATCGCCTGCAATCCTTCAAACAATCCCTCTGGTTTGCCCTGGGGTTGGCCATTACCCTAGCTAGCTTGGGGCTGGGGGCGGCGGCCCTGGGAAAAATTTATGGCCAAATCGGCCTAGGCCTACCCATTTTGGTGAGTGTCATAGCCATTTTAATGGGATTAAACCTGTTGGAATTATTGCCCCTGCGGTTTCCCAGTTTGGGGGCAACGGATTGGATCAAAGACGATTTTCCCCCAGCATTGAGGGCCCTATTGGCGGGGCTGACCTTTGGGCTAATTGCCTCTCCTTGTAGCACCCCAGTCCTTGCCAGCCTGCTGGCTTGGGTGGCCAGTCGTCAGGATCTCTTGCTAGGCAGTGGGCTACTGTTGGCTTATACCATCGGTTACGTCACCCCGCTCATTTTAGTTGGCTTGTTCACCGGCAGTTTGAAACGGCTGTTGCAACTACGGCAATGGTCCGGCTGGCTCAATCCCCTCAGCGGGACAATTTTGCTTGGCTTTGGCGTAATTACCCTACTATCCCGACTACCCCTTGGTCAGTGGTTGCCCTAGCATAGTCCAGTGGAAGCGCTAACCCATGCCCCACTGAATTTCTGTGATAAAATATTTATGGTAGTTTTAACTATAAATATCCCAGGAGCCAAAACATAGTGTTCACCGCCGTTGCCCCGCCCCAAGAAACCCTGCCCCGTGACTTAGTGGGAGCGATTCAGAGTCTGAAAAAGGAGTTGAATGCGGTAATTTTGGCCCATTATTACCAAGAGGCGGCCATCCAAGACATTGCCGATTATTTAGGGGACTCCCTGGGGCTATCCCAACAGGCGGCCAGCACCGATGCCGATGTAATCGTTTTTGCCGGGGTACATTTCATGGCGGAAACAGCTAAAATTCTCAATCCCCATAAGTTGGTACTTTTGCCCGATTTATCAGCGGGCTGTTCTTTAGCGGATAGTTGCCCTCCCCGGGAATTTGCCCGATTTAAACAACAGTATCCTGATCATTTAGTCATTAGTTACATCAACTGCACAGCGGAAATTAAAGCCCTGAGCGATATAATTTGCACCAGTTCCAATGCGGTGAAAATTGTTCAACAATTGCCGGAGGACCAAAAAATAATTTTTGCCCCAGACCGCAATTTAGGCCGTTATGTGATGGAGCAAACCGGGCGACAAATGGTGCTGTGGCAGGGCAGTTGCATTGTCCATGAAACTTTCTCGGAACGGCGTTTGCTGGAGCTAAAAGCTAAATATCCCCAGGCAGAAATCATTGCCCACCCTGAATGTGAAGAAGCCATTCTGCGCTATGCGGACTTCATCGGTTCCACCACGGCGTTACTCAATTATTCCCATCAATCTCCGGGTAAAGAATTTATTGTCGGCACCGAGCCGGGCATCATTCACCAAATGCAAAAACTTTCCCCCTCTAAGCAATTTATTCCCCTGCCTAATAACAGTAACTGCGACTGTAATGAGTGCCCCTATATGCGTTTGAACACCCTCGAAAAACTGTACTGGGCTATGAAACGGCGATCGCCGCAGATTACCTTACCGGAGGAGACCATGGTGGGGGCCCTGAAACCGATCCAAAGAATGCTGGCCATGTCTTAGTTGTGGCATAGCAACGCCCCAGGAGTATCGGCAAGATAGGCTAGTATGATGGTCGAGAAGCTAATGATTGTGAGGGCGACGATGACTGCCAAGTTATCCTGGGTGGGCCGAAAACTGTTCTTTCCCCTGTTCCTGAGCGGCTGGATGGTGAGTTGTAGCCCCCTCAATCCCTTCGGTCTGGCCCAGGAGTATTTGGACATTGCAAAACTAGAGGAAATTTCCAATCAGCGCACAGTCAACGTCCAGGGCATTGTGGTCAATGTGGCTCCGTTTTTAGAAGGGGGTGCTTACCAAATCCAAGATAAAACCGGACGGGTGTGGGTGAAAACCGATCGCCAGTTGCCCCGTAAAGGCACAGTGCTCAGTATTCGCGGAGAAGTGGCCTTTGAACCCATTTTCATCGGCCCGGAAAAGTTGGGGGAATCCTACCTAGTGGAAACCACCGCCCCCAATCCCCAAGCCACCGCTAGCAATGACGGTCCCGATACCAGTGTCCCCGCCGAGGAAACTCCCACGGCGATCGCCCCAACGGAAAACACTACGGACATTGCCGTTATTCAAGAAACAACAACAGAGCAAACGGAACCGACAGGGACAACGGAAGCAACGGAGGTAACGGCAGAAGTGGCAGAGGAAGTAACCGCTACGGAAACCCCAGTGTCTCCAGTGTCTTCTGATACTGCCGCCAATCTCATGCCTCCTACCAGTTCTAGTGATAATTCATCCACTAGAATTCCAGTGGCCAATCCCGAAGCCCCCCGCCCGATCGCCGATTCCGCCTCCCCCCAGCCCCCCAGTCAGACCAAACCAAATTTTGACAACCAGTTCCTGCCCCATAAACGCCTCAGTAAATAGGCACAAGGGCACACTTTTCCCTTAGATCGGGATGCCATTGAGATACCGGGAATTTGATGTGTAGATGTTTAGCCAGCCTTAATTCCCGCCGTCAATTTGATTAGTTGGAATTAGTTTGGTTGGATGCCAGAGGTAGGCTTGAGGTAGGTATATTGCAATAAACTGCGCTCATAATTTTCCAGCAGTAATTGGGACTCTTCCAAGCTCATGTGTTTATCTCCCATGGCCTGCTCACAGTAGCGGCGCATATTTTCTAGTAAATCCTCAGGATCGTACTGCACATAACCCAACACTTCCGCAATGGTGTCCCCTCGGACTAAATGTTCAATTTGGTAGCCTTTGGGATTCATTTGGATATGCACCACATTAATATCCCCAAATAAATTATGTAGGTTACCCATAATTTCTTGATAGGCTCCCACCAGAAACATGCCTAGATAATAGGGTTCTACCTTAGGGGGGGTATCTTCTTGTTCTACTTCGAGCAACGGGTGAAGTTCCAACACTGACTTAACATCCCGTAGATCGATAAATTGGTCTATTTTGCCGTCACTGTCGCAGGTAATGTCCGCTAAAATCCCCCTTTCTGTGGGTTCTTCGTCTAAGCGATGGATGGGCATAATGGGAAAAAGCTGGTCGATCGCCCAGGAATCGGGGGCTGATTGAAACACAGACATGTTGGCATAGTAAATGGAAGCCAAATTAACTTCTAAATTTTCCAAATCATCGGGGACATATTCCTGCTGACGACAAATTTGTAAAATCTTGCGGCAACAGGCCCAATAAAGTTCCTCTGCTTTGGCCCTTTCCTTCAGGCCTAAATAACCAAAGTTAAATAAACTAATGGCCTCGGTTTTAAATTGTTCCACATCATGGTACGCTTCCTGGTAATTATCCACCGTAATGGTTTCCCAGGTTTCCATCAAATTGCGTAAAATTGCATGGTCTTTGCCCTTTACTTTCGGCAATGGGGGATTGATATCGTTGGTGGCCACAATGTCGAAAATTAGCACCGATTGATGGCTGGCGATCGCCCGGCCACTTTCACTAATCAGCACAGGACAGGGTACTTCAGCGGCCACACAGGCATCTTGTACTGCTGAAATCACATCGTTAACATAATTCTGGATGTTGTAATTCTTGGAAGCGTAAAAATTGGTTTTGGAGCCGTCATAATCTACCCCTAAACCTCCCCCCACATCCAGATAGCGCATATTAGCCCCCAGCTTGGACAACTGGACAAAAATTTGGCTGGCTTCCGTCATCGCTTCTTTGATGACAGAAATAGAGGAAATTTGGGAGCCAATGTGGAAATGGAGTAACTGTAAACTATCCAACATATCCGCGTCCCGCAGTTGCCCGATCGCCGTCAACATTTCGGGAATGGTCAAACCAAATTTAGCCCGATCGCCGGTGGAAATGCCCCAACGGCCCATACCTTGGGTACTAAGTTTGGCCCGCACCCCCAAAATTGGTTTAATGCCAAGGTTGCGGGAAATTTCGATGGCCAAAGATACTTCCGCCACCTGTTCCACCACAATAATGGGTCGATGGCCGAGACGACGGGCTAGTAAAGCAGTTTCGATATATTCCCGGTCTTTGTAGCCATTACAAATCAGTAAAGGTTGATTTTGCTGATCCGGCTCCGGGTTTTCCTGGGGTTGCAACATAGCCAGGGCAATCATCAACTCCGGCTTAGAACCCGCTTCCAAACCAAAATTGTAAGGAGTGCCATAGCGCACCAGGGATTCGACAATGTGACGGTGTTGGTTACATTTAATTGGATATACTCCCCGGTAGGTGTTGGGGTAACGGTACCGGGCAATACCCCTAGCAAAGGCTGCATTGAGACGATTAATGCGATCAGCTAGAATATCCGAGAAGCGCAGTAGTAAAGGTAAGCCAATGTTCCTTTGTCTTAAACCATTAACTAACTCATACAAATCCAGCGCGCCCCCGTGGTCGGCCTGGGGAGAAACGGTCACATGGCCCGCTGCATTGATGGAAAAATAGGGTTCCCCCCAACCAGCAATGCGATATAAATTCTCACTATCGTCAATGGTCCAACGACGGGGCTCGGCGATCGCCTGGGGAAGAGATTGACTTTCCCCCGAAGACGCTAGGGAGACCTCAGTGCCGTCGGCTTGCTCCGCCATTGCCATGATATTCAGTTCCATTAACTCCCCTTCCATGGCCTATCCCAGCAATAAAATTAACTGCTTTGATTGTGACATTCCCACAACAAAACTGGCCAACAATCTTCGCACTGTTGGGCCGACAAAGGACGGGCATAGGAAGTCGAAAAGTTAAGTTATTCTGCTCTTAAGTGAAGACCTACAACTTGTCGGCACAGATGCCCCCCAATCAAGGAAAAATTAAAGTCAGGGGGCAGAAAAGAAAAGGGCCAACCACAGCTAGTCACGATGTCCATCCAGCTAGAGCTAGGACTAGACTATTCTTCATCAGCACCATTGACTAGAATTTCACCTTCAAAAGGTTGAACACCAACGACGGGGTATTCATCATCGGACGGGCCAAAAACCCGAGCAAATGCTTCGGTGAAATACTGCATGAGATCCTGTAGCACTTGGTTCAATTTCATCATAACCTCCGTCCCCATCGGGGAAGCTCAACAGTTGTCTTGTAGGCAAGTCTGAGAAAATCGGGAGGTTACGGGCCTCTGGTGTGATCGACCAGGACTAGGTGTTGTTTTACTTATTTCCCTGCCCCCTGGCTTTCCTCTTGCTTTAATTATCCAATTAAAAAGAGACTATATGAGGATTTCTTAACATATTTTCAAAATTGAGCATTGATTTGCGGCGCATTGACGTGTAATTTCGCCCAGCCCCATTACTTCTCAATCTTCAACATTAGAAATTAATTAGCCCTTGTAGGCCTCCATGCCTTCGCAGGAACAAACCAGATGGCGATCGCCGTAGGTGTTATTAATGCGGCCAACGGCGGGCCAGAATTTAAATTGTTTAGTCCAGGGGGCGGGGTAAGCGGCCTGTTCTTGGCCATAGGAATGATTCCATTCACCACAAATTAGGGATTGGGCCGTGTGGGGCGCATTTTTCAGGGGGTTATCGCTGGGATCAATTTTGCCATTGGCGATCATTTGGGCTTCCTGGTAAATGGCAATCATGGCCTCGCAAAAACGGTCTAATTCTGCAAGGGATTCACTTTCCGTTGGTTCCACCATCATGGTTCCCAGCACTGGCCAAGACACGGTGGGGGCATGGAAACCAAAATCCATTAACCGTTTGGCCACATCATCTACTTCGATTGCTGCTTGTTTTTTCAGGGGCCGCAAATCGAGAATACATTCATGGGCCACCAGACCTTGATTGCCCTTGAACAAGATGGGGTAATAGTTTTCCAGCCGTTTAGCGGTGTAATTGGCATTGAGAATAGCCACCGCCGTTGCTTTGGTTAGGCCCTCAGCACCCATCATGGCAATGTACATCCAAGAGATAACAAGAATGCTGGCACTGCCGTAGGGAGCAGCGGAAATCAAACCAATGGATTGATTGGTGTCGGAATTTTCAGCGGCAAAATTTAAGCTTGTGGAAGGCAAAAAGCCCCCAAGATGGGCCTTAACCCCGATGGGCCCCATACCCGGGCCACCGCCCCCGTGGGGAATACAAAAGGTTTTATGTAAATTGAGATGACAAACATCTGCCCCAAAATCCGCCGGACGGCATAACCCCACCTGGGCATTCATGTTAGCCCCGTCCATATAAACCTGGCCACCAAAACGGTGTATAATTTCGCAAATTTCGACAATGGTGGCTTCAAACACCCCATGGGTAGAAGGATAGGTCACCATCAAAGCCGCCAGGCGATCGCCGTACTTTTGCGCTTTATTTACCAAATCTGTCACGTCAATGTTGCCATCCCCATCGCATTTAACGGCAATGACTTCCATGCCGCACATCACTGCACTGGCGGGGTTAGTACCATGGGCCGATTCAGGAATTAAACAAACGGTGCGCTTTTCTTCCCCTCGACTGAGATGATATTGACGAATCACCTGTAACCCAGCATATTCCCCCTGGGAGCCGGCATTGGGTTGCAAAGAAATGGCATCAAAACCGGTGATTTCCCCTAACCAAGCTTCCAATTGCTCAAATAAAATCTGATAGCCTTCCGTTTGGCCAGCGGGGGCGAAGGGATGAATTTTGCCAAACTCTGGCCAAGTGACGGGGACCATTTCCGCTGTGGCGTTAAGTTTCATGGTGCAGGAACCCAACGGAATCATGGAAGTATTTAAAGCTAAATCTTTGCTTTCCAATTGGTGCAAGTAACGCAATAACTCAGTTTCAGAATGGTATTGGTTAAACACCGGCTCCTGTAAATACTCACTCTGGCGGGCTAAATCGGCGGCAAAACCCGTTTTAATTTCTGGCCAAAGTTCTTCTGGAGTAAAAGGCAAATCATCTTTGCCCGCAAACACTTGCCACAGATCGAGCAAATCCTGGACTGTAACCGTTTCATCTAAACTTATGCCCACTTCCCCCGGGGCCAATAAGCGCAGATTAATGCTCCGCTTTTCCGCCGCTTTCAAGATAGCTGGGGCACTCTGTTCGCCTACCCCCACCCGCAAAGTATCAAAGAAAGAATCATTATTGAGGCTGTAATTAAGCCGTTTTAAACCTGCTGCCAATAATGCTGTCAACTGATGAATCCGCAGAGCAATATTTTTCAACCCCGTGGGGCCGTGGTACACCCCATACATGGAAGCCATAACGGCAAGGAGGACTTGGGCAGTACAAATGTTACTAGTGGCCTTGTCCCGGCGGATATGTTGCTCCCTGGTCTGCAACGCTAAACGGAGGGCTGGATTGCCATGGACATCTTTGGAAATCCCGACAATGCGGCCGGGAATTTTCCTTTGATACTCCGCTTTAGTGGCAAAGTAGGCGGCGTGGGGTCCACCGTAGCCTAAAGGTATGCCAAAACGCTGGGTACTGCCCACGGCAATGTCCGCTCCCAGCTCACCAGGGGGAGTTAGCAGGGTCAAACTGAGGAGATCAGCAGCCAAGGTAACTAGGGCTTGATGTGCATGGGCCTGGTTAATGAAACTACGGTAATCGTACACTTCCCCATCGGTGGCAGGGTATTGCAACAGAGCACCAAAGATGGGAGTACTAAAATCGAAGCTTTGATGGTTGCCCACAATCACTTCAATGCCCAAGGGGTTGGCCCGGGTTTTAATCACCTCAATGGTTTGGGGATGGCAGTCCTGGGCTACAAAAAAAGCATTGGCTTTACTTTTGCTAACTCCGTAACTCAGGGCCATGGCCTCAGCGGCGGCGGTGCCTTCGTCCAACAAAGAAGCATTGGCAATTTCCAACCCGGTTAAATCCATTACCATGGTCTGGAAATTCAGTAGGGCTTCCAACCGGCCCTGGGCAATTTCCGCTTGGTAAGGAGTATAGGCAGTGTACCAACCGGGATTTTCCAAAATGTTGCGTTGAATCACCGGCGGAGTAATCGTGTCGTAATACCCCATGCCAATGTAGGAGCGGAAAACTTGATTTTTGGATGCAATGGACTTCAACTGGGCGATCGCCCCATATTCCCCCTGGGGAGACGGCAGTTTGAGGGAACCATGGAGGCGAATGGCCTGGGGCACAGCTTGATCAATTAATTCCCCTAGGGATTGAAAGCCTAACTCCTGGAGCATCTGCTGTTGTTCCCCTTCACCCGGGCCCAGATGACGATCCACAAATGCCTCTGCTGGGGCTAACTTCTCCTCCAGCTTGTTGAGATCCGCTAGGTGCTGTGGGGATTGGGACAGGGGAGCAACAACGGAAGACTCTAAGTTGGGCATAGTGGCGGAGTGGGGAAGGGGTGAACGCCTAGACTGGATCTGTGAAAAAATGTTACGGGTTAATGGGAATTAGATACAAAGCTTAACAAATTTTTGGAAAGTAGGGATCGGAAACTAACCACTGACAATCCTGACGGATGAATCCGGGGATGTTCCCGCGCCATAAATTTTGATCATTGATTTAGTTTGTGGAGTACTGAACAGGGCGAATTTGCTCAACGAACCCCCAGGTATTTATGGGTCTGGAGGCCCAAGCGCCATTGGGGATGGGTGAGGACATAGGCAAAAATCCTTGCATTCATTGCTTCTGTTTCCCATTCAGCCTGTAAATAAAGACGAGTCCCGCGGCTAACTTTAGTTGCCTCTATTTCTGCCCAGCTAAAATCTTTGTCCTGGCTGATAATCACTTTTAATTCGTTAGCCAGGGGATAAATTTCTGCTTGGGGGAGCCTATAGGGTTTAGGGGACAGAGTAATCCAGTCAAATTGACCAGTTAGTGGGTAAACCCCAGAAGTTTCCAAGTGGAGACGTAAACCCTGGTTTTTCAGGGCTTGACATAGGGGGTTGAGGTCGTGCATGAGTGGTTCTCCCCCTGTAATCACCACAAAGCCAGGTTTAGCTTGCACCGCCCGTTGCACCAGTTCTATTACCGTTTGTCGGGGATGGTGTTGGGTCGGCCAGGTTTCCTTTTGATCACACCAAGGACAATGAACATCACAACCCCCGAGGCGAATGAAAAAAGCATTACTGCCAGCCCAGGCGCCCTCCCCCTGTAGGGAATGGAAAGTTTCCGCAATTGGGTAAGTAAAAGTTAAAGGTTCAGAGATGGTGGCCATATTTCACAAAGGTTTCTAACCCAATGCTAAACAACAGGCACGGAAGTCATCTCCCCGTTCCTCAAAGCTATTATATTGGTCAAAACTGGCACAGGCCGGGGAAAGTAGGACCGCAGTGGCATTGTTTTTACTAGCTAACTCCAATCCGCGCTGAACGGCATTGGCCATAGTTTCCACTATTTCGTAATTTTCGTAGCCCACTGCCTTTAGCCTGGTCGCAAACCTGGGGGCCGCATCGCCAATTAGTAAAACCGCTACCGCCTTTTGTTGAATTTGCGCCAACCAAGCTTGATCATCTCCTTCTTTGGCTTCTCCCCCAGCGATCAAGATGGTGGGCCCTTTCATGGAGGATAGGCCTACTTCTGCCGCATCATAGTTGGTTGCCTTGCTATCGTTAATAAACTGCACTCCGTTGACCGTACAAATGGGTTCTAAACGGTGGGGCACTCCAGTAAAAGTTAATAAGGTTTCTGTGATTGCTTTTTTATCAATGCCCGCTAAACGGGCGGCGGCGATCGCCATTAATAAATTTTGCCGGTTATGTTGCCCGGGCATTTTGAACAGGTTAATGGGGGCAATTAATTCCCCAAAGGCATTAACCCAATTATCCTGGAGGTAAACCCCTTGTTTAGCCTCACAAAGGCTCTGTAGATGGTCGCTGCCTTGGGTGCTAGTCCAATGGGCTTGGGGGTAGAGGTGGGGGCCATGGCCATGGAGATGGGCGTCGTCACCGTTGAGCACCTGGATGGCAGAGCGGGAAAGCAAACTGGCTTTGATGTTGAAATAATTCTCTAGGCTTTTGTGGCGACTGAGATGATCTGGCGTGAATGTTGTCCAAAGACCAATTTGGGGAGATAGAGTTGGGGAAGATTCAATTTGATAACTGCTAATTTCCGCCACAATCCAATCATAATTTTGGTTTTGCAAGACCAGCTCACAGGCTGCATAGCCAATGTTGCCGCAGGCCGGAGCATTCAGCCCAGCCTTCTGAAAAATCGCTTGTACTAAGGATGTGGTGGTGGTTTTTCCGTTGGTGCCCGTAATGCCCACCCAAGGTACGGCATGGAGATACTGCCAAGCTAATTCCAATTCCCCCATCACGTCTACTCCCTTTTCCCGGGCCGCAACTAACAGAGGAATATCCCAGGGGACTCCCGGGCTGACCACAATGCGTTCTGGCCAAGCTTCTCTAATTGGATCTAGGCGATCGCCGAGTTTAAGGGTGATTCCTTCTTGAACCAAGGATTGTCCCATGGCCCGGAGTTGGTCGTTATCTGCCTGGTCCAACACCATTACGTCCCAGCCATCCCGATGCAACACTCGAGCCGCGGCCATGCCGGAACGTCCTAACCCAATTACACAAGCCTGGGGCATATGATTTGACTTTACTGTTAAAAACTATTGAAAGTTGGGGGCAAAAAGGGAGCCCCCCTGGCATCGATGTCGCACCATTTTAGCTTTGAGGGGGATCACCGCCAACTAACCAAAACCTCCCCAGGGATAAAGTCGGGAAATTTTGGCTCATTTTAGGATTTTTTGTCCCTTGATTGGGCCCTAGATCAAAGCAGAAGATACTTGGCCCTGTCCTTCCGCCACTAGGTCAAAATATTTCGCCAAACCTTCCTCTGGCCCGACCACGGAGAGATAGGGTTCGGCTAAATAGGTTTGGGCCACCCGTTGGGCATCGGCCTCCGTTACCTTCTGCACCTGTTCCTGAAATTCACTGTCAAAGGCTATACCCAAGCCCAAGGTTTCGTACCAGCCAAATAAATGGGCGATTTCCCCGTTGGTTTGTTTGCCCAGGGCATATTGCCCCAATAGTTTATTTTGTGCCGCTTTAATTTCCCCTTCCTCCAATCTTTCTTCACATAATCGGTCCGTTTCTGCCCGCAATCCCGCAATGGCGATCGCCGTGTTTTCGGGAGCGGTGCCCATGTAGGTGACAAACTGGGAAGAACCCAAACGGGTGGGATAAAAAGCCGACACGTCGTAGGCCAAACCGCGTTTTTCCCTCAGTTCCACAAACAGACGGCTGGAGAGGCCATTACCCAGATAGGTACTGAGCAATTTCAACGGCGCATAATCCTCATGTTTAACCCCCACCCCTAGATAACCCAAAAGCACCACTGATTGCTGCGTGGCCTGGGGGGTGAGCTGTTCCTTTGGACGGGGATTCAAGGGAGTCAGAATCGGGCAAACAATGGATTGTTCAGGGATAGCCCAGTCACCAAAACTGTTTTCCACCCAATCCCTAGCCTGGGCTAGGGTCAGCCGTCCCGCCAAGCTGATCACTAAATTATCGGGGCGAAAATAGGCCTGGTGATATTCCCAGAGATCCTGGGCGGTAAAATGGGGCACCACCTCTTCACTACCCAAAATGGAATAACCATAGGGGTGGTTGGGATACATGGATTGGCGCAGTTGGTGGAAGGCCACGTTAAAGGGCTGTTCCCGTTGGGATTGGATGGCCTGGATAATCAAACGCTTTTCCAGTTCAATTTCCCCCCCATCAAAGCTGGGGTAACGGAGAATCTCCGCTGCTAAATCGAGAATGACCGGAAAGTCCGTGGTGACGGTTTTTAAACTCAAAGCCCAGTAATCGCTGGCCGCATCCGCCCCTAGATTAGCCCCCAGACATTCCACAAATTCAGCAATATCCAAAGCCGATCGCCGTTTGGTGCCCTTGGTGATCACCGTGGCCATCAGATGGGAAAGCCCCACTTTTTGGGGAGAGTCCCAGCAAGCTCCCGCCTGTTTCAGAAAAATCCGTCCCGCCACCAGATCCGCCGCCGGATTTTCCGCACAAATGAGAGTAATGCCGTTATCGAGAACGAGACGCTGGATAGATTGATGATTACGCATAGATTGCAGATTGCCAGGGCTAGGATTCGGCCGCTTCTAGGAGTACCAGGGCATAGGCCTCGGTGGACAGGTAACGCTGGGCCAAGATTTGCAAAGCCTGGGGTTCGTATTGTCTAACAATTTGGGGATAGGCGATCGCCAACTCAGCGGTGGCCAGGGTTTGGTAGTAACCGTACAGACCCGCTAGTTGGGCCGGGGTTTCCGTGGAAAAAATAAAGTCGTTACAGAGTAGCCGTTGGGCCCGGGCCAGTTCTGCTCCACTGATGGGAATGGTTTGCAACGTTTGAATGGCGGCACAAATTTCCGCCTCTACCCTTTCTACCTGGTCTGAATTTAGGTAGGCGTTGATGGTGAACAGACTGGCTTCTTTTTGCAAAGAAAAACAACTCTGGATGTCGAATACCAACCCCAGTTCCTCCCGCAGCCGTTGCACTAACCGCGCACAGTGGCTCCCTGCCAGTACAACAGCTAGTAAATCTAAACCAATGTTGTCTTGGAGACGGTCAATGCCGGGGCCATTCCAACCCATGGTTAGCCGACTGGGGCCCAGTTCCGGTATCCGTAGGGTTTCCCGTTTGATGGTTTGGACGGGATGATTGGGCAATCTGGTGGTAGGGGGACATTCCGACCGCACACCAAAATGGTCAAAAATTTCTTCCATATAGGCGATCGCCGCTGTTTCCCGGATATCCCCCACCATAACTACGGTCATATTTTCCGGTTGGTAATGGGTGCGGTGGAAACAACGCAATTGATTGGCGGTGTAATTTTGTACGGCGGCGGCATCCCCCAACACAGAGCGGCCATAGGCATGCTGGGGATGGAGTAACTGACAGAGAGCTTGAAATCCCAACCAATCGGGGTCATCTTCACTACCGCGGATTTCCTCTAGCACCACTTCCCGTTCATAAAAAAGACATTCTTCGGGCACTTCCGCCTGCAAAAGAATTTCCGCCAAGTAGGGCAATGTGCGGGGTAAATAGTCCGCCGCTGTGGTCAGGTAAAAATGGGCATAATCATGGCTGGTGGCGGCGTTGGCCATGCCCCCGTTGTATTCAATGACCTGGTCGAATGCCCCCGGTGGTACCCGTTTGGTACCCTTAAAAATCATGTGCTCCAACAGGTGAGCTACCCCCGGCCACGCATCCGGCTCGGCGATCGCCCCGGCCCGCACCCACACATCTACCACCGCCACGGGAACCGTGGGCACATCCTGATGGATCAGGGTCAACCCCCGGTCGAAGGTAAAAATTTTGGCCGGAAAATCCGGTTTTGTCGGGCATAGTTGCACAGACACAAAGCTCATATCCATTGGGGTCTATGCCTTCTATCCTAGGCGATCGCCGCCTTAACCGCCGGTTAACCCCCCGGAGTTTATGTTTTTTTCGTGACAAGGTGGGCGGGACCCAGTTTTTGCCATTGCACAAAAATTAACTTTGTTCCATTATCCCGACAACAAAAGGGAGGAAAATCCATGCTAGGGTTGGGAACTGCGTTGAGTTGGTTCCATTGGGTAACAGCCAGTGGAGGTAACGGGGAAAAGCTGGTGCAAAGCCAATACTGTCCCGCAACTGTGATGGGCCCAGCGCCCTAAGTCAGGATGCCCGCCAACCATTACCCCATTCTTTATAATCAAATCTGCGAGGTACAGATTGTGGATATTACAGGTTTATCTAATTTACTGACTTCCCCCCCACTCCTGGCGCACCATCCTTTTGGGGGGACTACTCCGGATAATTTCTTCGAAGGTTTGCTTTCCGGGTTGGGACACCCCGTCATCGGCCTAGACCACCTTGCCTTTGTCATTGCCGTTGGCCTCATTGCCGCTAGGTTACGCCATGGTTGGCTGATGCCCCTCATTTTTATCACCATGGCGATCGCCGGCACCGGTTTGCATTTAATCGGGGCTGATCTGCCCCAGCCGGAACTGGTCATTGCCGGTTCTGTGGTTTTGTTCGGCATATTTTTAGCACTGGGACGGTCCCTACCACCAATTCTGGTCATGGTTTTGGCGGCCATTGCTGGAGTCTTCCATGGCTATGCCTACGGAGAAGCCGTCATCGGAGCCGAAATGAATCCCCTAGTGGCCTATCTGCTAGGTTTTTCCCTCATTCAACTGGCGATCGCCATGGGGGCCTACGCTTTGGCCCGGTTCTGGGAGGAAAAACAAGAAGCCTTGCTCAACCTAAGATTCGTGGGCTTTCTCGTAGCCGGGGCAGGCATTGTCTTCACCGCCAGTGCCCTGGGGGGGTAATTGGTTATGGGATAATCAGGTTGGCTACAGTTTTTTGCTAAAAACTCAACTTTCCCATGGTAACTGCTTCCTTGCCGACCCCTGTCCAGAACGAGTTCGATACCACTATCCACCGCCGCAAAACCCGCCCTGTGCCCGTGGGGCCCATCACCATTGGTGGTGGCAATCCAGTGGTAGTGCAGTCCATGATCAACGAAGATACCCTGGATGTGGACGGTTCCGTCGCTGGCATTCGTCGCCTCCATGAAATTGGTTGTGAAATTGTCCGGGTAACGGTGCCTAGCATGGCCCACGCCAAAGCCCTAGCGGATATTAAACAGAAACTGCAAAGTACTTACCAAAATGTGCCCCTGGTGGCCGATGTCCACCATAACGGCATGAAGATTGCCTTGGAAGTGGCCAAACATGTGGATAAGGTACGCATTAACCCAGGGCTATACGTGTTTGAAAAGCCTGATGCCCAACGGGAAGGCTACAGCGACCAGGAATTTGCCGAAATCGGCGACAAAATTCGTCAAACCCTAGAACCCCTGGTGGTTTCCCTACGGGATCAGGGTAAATCCATGCGGATCGGCGTTAACCATGGTTCCCTCTCTGAAAGAATGCTTTTTACCTATGGGGACACCCCCGAAGGCATGGTGCAATCGGCCTTGGAATTCATCAAAATTTGTGAATCCTTAGATTTCCGCAATCTAGTCATTTCCATGAAAGCGTCTCGGGTGCCAGTAATGTTGGCAGCCTATCGCCTGATGGTAAAACGGATGGACGAGCTGGGTATGGATTATCCTCTCCATCTAGGGGTTACTGAAGCCGGGGATGGGGAATATGGCCGCATCAAATCCACCGCTGGCATTGCTACCCTTTTGGCCGATGGCATTGGCGACACCATCCGGGTTTCCCTCACCGAGGCCCCTGAAAAGGAAATTCCCGTTTGCTACAGCATCCTCCAAGCTCTGGGTTTACGGAAAACCATGGTGGAATATGTAGCCTGTCCCTCCTGTGGCCGCACGTTGTTCAACTTGGAAGATGTGTTGCATGAAGTCCGGGAGGCGACTAAACATTTAACGGGTTTAGACATTGCTGTGATGGGCTGTATTGTTAACGGTCCTGGGGAAATGGCCGATGCCGACTATGGCTATGTGGGTAAGCAAGCTGGTTACATTGCTCTCTACCGTGGTCGAGAGGAAATTAAACGGGTTCCCGAAGCCGACGGAGTGCAGGAATTAATTAACTTGATCAAAGCCGATGGCCGTTGGGTAGACCCCTAGATCTTCCCCCAAGCTATCCCCGAAAACAGTTGAGCAAGGCCAGTAAGTACCGACCTTGCTTTTTTTTATTGCTGTTGGCCCATTGGCAAAGATGCTTAGATATCCAAGTCGGTGAGATTCAATTTTGTGCCATAGGTTTCGATGAATTCCCGCCGAGGGGCAACCCGATCGCCCATCAACACCGTAAAAATGCGATCGGCTTCAGCGGCATCTTCAATGTGGACTCTTTTCATGGTGCGGGTTTCCGGATTCATGGTGGTGTCCCACAGTTGTTGGGGCATCATTTCCCCTAACCCTTTGAAACGCTGGATGGTGTAATTAGCATTGGGGGGAAACTGACTGATTTGCTCCTGCAATTCCCGGTCGGAATAACAGTAGAAATGGTTTTTGCCCCGCTCCAATTTGTACAACGGCGGACAGGCGATATAAATGTAACCTTGGTCTACTAAATCCCGCTGATAACGGTAGAAGAAAGTTAGCAAAAGAGTACGTATGTGCGCGCCGTCCACATCAGCATCGGTCATAATTACTACTCTATGATAACGTAGAGAAGAAATATCAAAATCATCACCCTTAATTCCTAGTCCTAATGCTGTAATCAAGGCTTGAATTTCAGTGTTTTTATAAATCTTGGCATCGTCAGTTTTTTCAATATTTAAAATCTTGCCCCGCAGAGGCAAAATTGCTTGGAAACGGCGATCACGGCCTTGCTTGGCCGACCCGCCAGCAGAGTCCCCTTCCACGATGAAAATTTCCGATTCCGAGGGATCTTTGGAGCTACAATCTGCTAGTTTGCCAGGCAAAGTTGAAGATTCTAAAACTGATTTACGTCGTACTAATTCCCTGGCTCGACGGGCCGCTTCCGCCGCCTTAAAGGCCTGCACTGCTTTTTCAATAATGGAGTCAGCAACCCCAGGATTAAATTCTAAAAATTCCGTTAGGGCTTCCCCCACTAGGGTATCTACAATACCCCGGACTTCGGTGTTGCCCAATTTGGTTTTTGTTTGTCCTTCAAATTCCGGGTCAGGCACTTTAACGGAAATTACCCCGGTTAAGCCTTCACGGATATTTTCGCCGCCTAAATTACTATCTCCCTCTTTTAATTTGTTGCGTTTGCGGGCAATGGAGTTGAGAGTACGGGTTAAAACTGCTTTTAAACCTTCTAAATGGGTGCCACCATCAATAGTACGGATATTGTTGGCAAACCCCAACAGGGTATCACTGTAGGCATCCACACACCATTGCAGGGCAACTTCCACCTGCACATCGTTCTTTTCGCCGGACGTATAAATAATCTCTTCATGGAGTGGCGTTTTGTCCGTGGTCATATAGGTGACATATTCCCTAATGCCCCCTTCATAATAGAATTGTTCCTCTTTGAGGGAATTCGGACGGCGATCGCCAAAGGTAATACGTACCCCGGCATTGAGGTAGGCCAACTCCTTGAGGCGACTAGCTAGGGTATGGTAATCAAACTCGATGCCATCTTTGAAAATTTGGGTATCCGGCAAAAAAGAAACCTGAGTTCCTGTGGAGTGCTCCCCGTTGGGAGTGGCTTCCAAACTGCCGATGGGATTTCCCCGCTCAAACCTTTGGAAGTGTTCCTTGCCCTGGCGCCAAACCTTCACTTCTACCCACTCGGACAGGGCGTTAACTACGGAAACGCCAACCCCGTGTAAACCGCCGGATACCTTATAGCCACCGCCCCCAAACTTGCCCCCAGCATGGAGCACCGTTAAGACCGTTTCCAGAGCTGAGCGCCCGGTGGTAGGGTGAATATCCGTGGGAATGCCTCTGCCATTGTCCACCACGGTGACGGAACCATCGGCGTTAATATCAATTTCAATATGGGTGCAATAGCCCGCCAAAGCTTCGTCAATGGCATTGTCAACCACTTCATACACCAGGTGATGGAGGCCCTTGGGCCCCGTGGAGCCGATATACATCCCTGGGCGCTTACGGACTGGTTCCAACCCTTCCAAGACTTGAATTTGATCGGCACCGTAGTTCGTGGTCGTCATGGTCACTCCAAAATCAGGCTAGACTTAGGCATCTTTGTTGTAGGATGACAAAAGCCCTCAAAATCTTAGCACAAAAGGGTTAAAGCCTTTAATAGTGGGGAATGGGAACTGATTTGAAGTAGGGATCGATCAAGCTATTTTTCTAGGCGCACAGCATACCATTGCCAAGTACTGCCGTCCCCCCGGTCGAGATCGCAGTAGTTATCCCGTAAATGTTCCGCTTTTGCCGCCAATGTGGGGAGTTTAGCCAGGGCTTTCGGCAGAGGCAGATCGTAATCAGTCAAAATTTCCATTAATCTAGCGGTCATCTCCTCTGGGGTTAAAAACGTTTCCGCCCCCCGATCGCCCAGGAGCACAAACATTTCTTCTTGGTACATGATGGGATCGACCATGGCGATTGTTGAAGAGCTTTATTCAGAGAGATTGTTGGAATCGGTGCCAAGTCTGTTAAGACTATCTCCTTTGATCACCTTTGATTACTAACGGAGGAAGAACTGGATAAGATAACTTAACTAAAAAACAAAAGATCAACCCTCCCTGTAGAGTGTCAGGAAGGGCCGTTGCACAATACTTTATCGTTTCATCGGCGATCGCCAGGGGGAGTTATGGCCTAGGCTTCCCGACCTAAAACATCCTGTAACTGCCGGATTGCAGCGGCACCAATATTGATGGCGGCCCAGGTTGCGGCGATCAGAAGGGGGCTAACAACTACAATTACACGCCAATCCATTGCTCTACCTCGTTTTGTTAAAAGAATATAAATTTTTTGAACACCTTTAATCTTATATCCTAATCCTGACCCCTTGGGAATGGAAACCGGGCCACAGGTCTAGGCAATGGCTGAGCCGGCAAACAGGAAAAACTCTGTTAAGATCTCCTGTCAGAGCGGCAATCCCTGCTTGGAGTTGGAACCAAACTTGTCACCATTGGATGCAATGACCATTAGCCAGTTTCGTCGGGCGGCTGAGGCAAAGAAATTTTTGATCACGGCTGAAGTTACTCCCCCCAAAGGCGGCAATCCAGAGCGGATGTTGGCGGTGGCGGCCAAACTGCGGGGCCGGGTCCACGGGGTAAATGTCACCGATGGCAGTCGAGCGGTGTTGCGGATGTCTTCCATTGCAGCCTGTGTGTTGTTGCAACAGCAAGGCATTGAAGCTATTTGTCAGATGACCTGCCGCGATCGCAATTTGATTGGGCTCCAGGGGGATTTAATGGGGGCCTATGCCCTGGGTTTACGTAATGTTCTAGCCCTAACTGGCGATCCCCTCAAAGCAGGGGACCACCCCAAAGCCAGACCTGTATATGATTTGGAGTCTGTAAGGCTTTTAAGTTTGATCCGCTCCCTCAACCAAGGGCTAGATTTTAACCAAGCTCCTTTGCTGGACGGACGCTTAGATTTATTTCCTGGGGCGGCGGTGGACCCCCAGCTAAAAAGTTGGTCTGGTTTACAAAGTCGCTTTGAAAGGAAATTAACGGCGGGGGCCCAGTTTTTCCAGAGTCAATTAATTACGGATTTTGAGCGCCTGGATAAATTTATGAGCCAGGTGGCGGCGGGGTGTGGCAAACCAATTTTGGCCGGCATCTTTCTCTTCAAATCGGCTAAAAATGCTGCTTTTATCAGACGGGTGGTGCCTGGGGTCAATATTCCCGATGCTTTAATCGATCGCCTAGCCCAGGCCGAAGATCCCCTCATGGAAGGGGTGGCGATCGCCGCAGAACAGGTGAAACTAGCCAAAGAGCTATGCCAGGGTGTGCATTTAATGGCCATTAAAAAAGAAGAATTAATTCCCGAAATACTAGACCGGGCCGGTATCAAGCCCTTCGGAGAGTCCGGCAATGGGTAAGTTCAGTTAGTCGAAAGTCAGTCCAGTTCTTCTTGTAATATCAATCTTTCTTGGATTTTCCTCAGCGTACAGGCCCCATTAACTGGTAGACGAGGCAAGGGCAATTCCAAATTAGGCCAGGATTCCAATTCGACACAAGGACAAAGACAACTTGGGATTTGATGGCGAGGCAGGGGGACGGGCAAAGCGCAGCGGGCGCAGCCGACAATTTCCCAGGCGTTAGTCAAGAGGTTTTGTAAAGTTTCTTCTGTGCCTTCCAAATAACAATCATCCCGGCTGGTGAGAATGCGTTGCCAACAATCCTCAAACGCAGAGGAAAAAACCTGACCAGCAAAAATGGGATTAGGCAAGACTATTTCATTACTTTTGGGAAAAACAATGCCCCGGCCAAGCTGAAACCAATGACCTAAATAGTTTTTAACTTCGGTGGCATCTGCCATTTTCAAATTATGCTTCTGAAAAATCCAGAAGTTCTCCCTGCTGTCGGCTGGCCTCCATGTTAACGATTTCTGAGTGGGAAACGGTATTTGTTTACAGGAACTTAACGATCGCCTCGGTTGAGATATCATTGACTTGATGGGGGCAAAGGTTCTCCCCACCGGCGTAAATCCAGCGCGTAGCCCCCGGTAACCAAATAAACCTGACCACACAATCCCCCCAATTGCCTAGTCAAAGCCCCTAGACGATCTCGAAAAATACGTCCTAGGGCATAGGCCGGAATCACTCCCCAGCCCGTTTCTTCGGCAACAAAAATAATTAATCCCGGCCCCGGTTGCAGTTCTTGAACAAAGTTAATCAATGTCCGTTGCTGGGTCTGCCATTGCTCTGGGGATAATTCCAGGGTATTGGCCACCCAACCCCCCAGGGAGTCTACTAAAGCACAGGTTGCTGACGGCAAAGTTGTTAGGGTGTCAGTTAAATTCTGATCTACACATACCGTTTTCCAGTGGGACGGACGGCGGTTTCGGTGTTGTTGAATGCGGTTTTGCCAATCTGCATCAGCGGCATTTTCCTTGCCAGTGGCAATGTAGATGACTGGTTGATGGCTTTTGCTGGCAAGATGTTCAGCCCATTCGCTTTTACCTGAACGGCTTGGGCCAGTGACGAGAATGGGAAGGGGCATGGAAAGACAGGGCAAAACAGAGGAGGGATTCTAGGGCATAGCTGCCCAAAAAACGGCCCTGCCACTATAGGCTAGGATCTTTGAGTCCAGATTATCACCCACAGTGAATGTATCCCCGCCGATTAAATTTTCTCAGTGCCTTCAGTCTCAGTGTGGCGATCGCCGTTGTCTATCATCAACTCTTGGGGGTTGGAGTGGCCCAACCCATTCTTCCCGGCGAGGCAGTGGAAACAGGGGTAATATCTACCGGCATATCCATTAATCTTTTCCAAGCCTTTGTGTTGGGCTTTGTTCAGGGGGCAACGGAATTTCTGCCCATTAGTAGTACAGCTCATTTGAAAGCGGTGCCCATGGCTTTGGGCTGGGGAGATCCAGGGGTGGCGTTCACCGCCGTTATCCAATTAGGAAGCATTGGAGCAGTGTTTTGGTACTTTTGGGAGGATTTAACCGGCATTGCTAAGGGGATTATCAAAGCTCTACAAACTCGTCAATACGATTCCCTCGAATTTAAATTAGGTCTAGGCATTGGTTTGGGGACCATTCCCATTGTTTTCTTTGGACTATTAATGAAACTCTTGGTGCAGGACTTGGACAATTCCCTCTTCCGCAGTTTAAACACCATTGCGATCGCCTCTATTGTCATGGCTCTATTGTTGGCACTGGCGGAAAAATTAGGAACCCATCGCCGTCCCTTTGAAAAATTACGCTGGCAGGATGGGTTAATTATGGGCACTGCCCAAGCCCTAGCCCTCATTCCCGGAGTATCCCGCTCCGGATCCACCTTAACTGCTGGCTTATTTATCAATCTAGAGCGGGCCGCCGCTGCCCGTTTTTCTTTTTTGCTGGGCATCCCAGCCATTACCATCGCTGGTCTAGTGGAATTAAAGGGTTTACTGGACAAAAATCTCAGTAACGATGCTATTCTTCCCCTCATTGTTGGCACCATTTCCTCTGCTGTTTTTTCCTACCTGGCGATCGCCTGGCTGATTAAATTTTTGCAAAAACGCAGCACTTGGATTTTTGTTTGGTATCGCCTCATCTTTGGAGCGGTAATCTTAATTGCTTTATCGATGGGGCTGTGAACATATAACCTAAGCTCTTTCATAGAATATCAAAAACTAGGCAACTTATATGGAACAAGAAACTCGATAGAGTATGGATTAAAGCAAATCAAGAATAAATTTAGGATGGGCAGATTTTAGAATGATGGATTACTCGCGAATAAAGAAATATTGTCGTTTCTAGTAAGACTGAGGCAGTCAGCATTTCTTTATCGAGCAGATTGTTAACGGGTGCTTAAGTTGCTCCAAAGTCTTCTCGGAAATGAATGGGATAGGGGGGAAGACTGAATTAGTTCTAGGCATATATGGCTCATAGAAATAATTTTGTGCTAAATAATTATCCAGATTGTTGATCCCGGAATAATACCTAAGCAACTCCTTTTCTTTCCGGTAAAGAAGACACCTTTTCCCCCAGTTTTGGTTCTGTGCCCTGTAATATTCTTTCGATATTGCTCCGATGGCGGACAATCACATATATTCCTGCTAGTAGGGTAAAGGAAAGGTAGGGTAAGGGGAGTTGGAGGGCTAACGCAATACCATTAACGGCGATCGCCGCCACAATGGAACTAAGGGAAACGATGCGGGTAAAGGAAATTACTGCCAAAAAAGTTGCTAGGGTACCCAGGGCCAACCAAATATTGAGCATGAATAGTACTCCCAAGCTAGTGGCAACGGATTTCCCCCCGGAGAAGTTGAGAAAAATAGATTTACTGTGCCCCAGCACCACCGCCACTGCAACCCCCACGGTTAACCAACTTTGCCAGCCCAGTGGTAGGGCCGGTAGCCAACCATTGGCGTAAATGCTCTGTACCAAGGCTACCGCCATTGCTCCCTTGGCGATGTCAATGGCCAACACGGCGATCGCCGCTGGTTTTCCCAAAGTACGAAACACATTGGTGGCCCCGGTGGACTTGGAACCATGGTCTCGGATATCAATACCCAACAATAACTTGCCAGCCAGATAGCCTGTGGGAAGGGAGCCCATTAAGTAGGTGACGAGCAATAAGGAAAGACAAAGCAAAGGGGCGGTGGTCATGGCAGTGGAGCAACAATGGTCAGCATTGGCGGAGCTAACACCAATTATTTGCTGATCTGTGCCCAATGTCACCCAGTTAAAACATTTTGGTTGAACTAACAAGGGCCAAGAGAGCATTGGTGGACAACCCCTTTCGGTAAGATACGATACGGAGGATTCACCATCAGACAACCTATGGCTAGGCTTACTGCTCTATTTCGGACTTACGGGAAATACGCCTTTTTACTGGCGATCGCCTTTGGGGTAGCCGGGGCCATTGCCCTGGGGGTGACTGGGGTTATGAGTAAGCTTTACCTAAGTTTATTGGGGTTGGCCGTTATTTTTCTGCTCCTTTGGGGGGGCTGGCTCTGGCAAAGATCCCCAGGTTTTTTCGGCCGACGATCGACCCAATCCGGTGCCAATGTCATTGCTTCTACCCTGGCAGTGTTGGTGATTTTAACCCTAATTAATTACATCGCCTTTCGTTATCCGGTGTCGTGGGATTTAACGGAAAATCAACGGTTCACCCTAGCGCCCCAAAGCCAAAGTTTAGTCAGTGCCCTGGAGGAACCCCTCAAAGTTTGGATTTTTGATGACGCCCCCAGCGACCAGGACCGTAAATTATTGCAAAATTACCAGCGTTTCAGCGATCAATTCAGCTTTGAATTTGTCCATCCCGATCGCCGTCCCCAATTAGTACAAAAGTTTAATGTGCAAAATAAAGGGGATGTCTTCATTGAATATGGGGATAAAAATCAATTAGTACAGAATTTGCTTAGTTTCCAGCAACGGCAAGCCCTATCGGAAATTCAACTAACCAACGCCATTGCCAATGTCCAGCGCCAGGAAACCCCCCACATTTATCTGGTGCAGGGCCATGGGGAGTTATCCCTCAACAATGAACCGGGGGGCATCTCGGAAGGGGCAGCGGCCCTGGAAAATCTTGGCTTTGTAGTGCAACCCCTCAATTTAGTCACCGATGGAGGGATACCCACAGACGCTGATGCAGTGATTATCGCCGGCCCTACCCGTAAGTTTTTACCCCCAGAGGTGGAAACACTACAGCAATATACTGATCAAGGGGGGAACTTGCTGGTGATGATGGCTCCAGATGCAGATGCGGGTTTGGAAGATGTACTGGAGCCCTGGGGCGTGAGCTTTGACCCTCGTTTGGTAATTGATCTGTCCGGGGCGGGTAGTGTGTTTGGACTTGACCCCACCGTGCCCATTTTTAATCGTTACGGGAACCATCCCATCACGGAAAAACTCCAAGGGGCGATCGCCATTTTTCCCTTGGTGCAACCCGTAGCCACAACTGAAAAACCCCAGATTGAAGCCACAACCCTAGTGGAAGCATCAGATTTGATGTATGCCACCCAATTGATCAGTGAAGATCTCCAACCCAACCCAGAAACGGATTTGTTAGGGCCTTTCGATGTGGCGGTGGCCCTGACTAGGCAAGGAAAAGAAGCTGATTCAGTCAATGGAACAGAGACGCAAAATGAGAGTGATTCCAGTTCCGATAACCCCAGCGAAGAAATTATTCCCTCCCCTAGTCCAGCAATTTCTCCCACTCTTTCCCCTAGCCATAGTACCAATCAACCAAAGATAACGGATCAGGAAGGGGCTAATCCCAATGAAGGGAAAGAAGAATCCCCCACCGATGATGCAGCGGAAAATGGGAACAATGAAAATGACCAAGCTAAAACTGAGTCAAAGAGTTACACCCCGGAACTTCCCCCAGCCAAAATGGTAGTGGTGGGCACTACGGCTTTCGCTACCAATGCTTGGTTTAACGAAGCGGTTAATGGTGATATTTTCCTTAATAGTGTGCAATGGCTTGCGGAAAATGTGGACCAACCCCTAAGCCTAAGGGCTAAGGACCCCACAGATCGTCGTATTAACTTGGGAGTACGTCGGGCCATGGTTTTAGGCTGGCTGACCTGGGTAATTGTTCCCCTGATTGGCATCGGGCTGGCGGTGTTTACTTGGTGGCGACAAAGATAACCATGTTGTGCTCCGCTATGTTTTATAGCCAATCAAAGTAAGATTGAGACGACTAAAATCTTTACCAAAGACGCTTTTAGCTCTGGTCAGTGTCTTACTTTCAATTAAATCAACTATAACCTCCTTTTCTCACCCTTGGCCAACACAATTAACATGGAGATCATCATAATTTCGCTGTTGAGAAATTTATGGTTTTTCAGCCGTTTGCCAATGCTGGAAACTATTTTCATCAAGGATTTTGATTTGCCCTATCAACCGTTCATCTAGAGCTTTAATTTCCCCTTTTATTTCTGCCTAGGAAACCTTAAGTTCGTTGAGTTTTTTTAAATGCTAACTAAAATGTCCTCTAGCTCAATTTTAACCATGGGGTTAGGCACAGAGGGAAACCATATTGCCTAGCTAGCATACCAGTCGTTTCGGTTTGATGATTATGAGCTAAATCACCGAATGGGTAAAGTCATATTCTGGCCAAAGAAATGCCCTAAATATCTTGGCAAAGCTGACAAGTTAATCATTCCTGGGAAATTATCAGTGGCAGAGTTGGATTAAATTCCGCCCAACTGCAAACCCACTCCAAAAATAACAAATAAAACTGATAGGGTTGTGATACCAATAATGTGAAGAGCTAAATCATTAAGCCTATCAGCTTCCAGCTTAGGAATTAGCCTTAGTCTAGCATCCAGAGCGAGAATAATTGTCAATGTTAATAAACCTAATTTGATTTCAATACCCCTGGCAATGGGATTATGATAATCAAGCCATTCTGACCAGTCCGGCAAAAATAACGATGCCAATCACAAACCAGAAATAATTTGTCCAGCCAATGCGATCAGACCAAGGGTCTCAAATCTTTCTTCAAATTGTTCAACAATGGCAATGTCCTTTTTCTTTAGGGCATCGGGCAGAAATCGGAGGGCAAGGATAAGATGCCCCCCAGTCCAAATTGTTGCTCCTAAAACATGAACGATTATCAGTAGCAATAACATTAGATGGGTCATAGACTTAAGTTTACCCGGCGATCGTCTAGAAACTCCCTATTGAAGGTGAATAGTTATAGTAGTTTCTAGTAAGGCTGAGGCAGTCAAATTCATCAAAAAGCTTGTCAATAAAGACTTAAGCAGTCTAGAAATTATTTGAAGTGACTATAACATAGGTAGAAGATGATTGTTAAAATCAGCCCTGGATAATGCTAAAAAATTACGGAGATTAGCTCAGTGGATAATTGGGTTCGAGTCAAAGGAGTTGTTAAGGCTGGCTATGGAGTGGCATCAGGTTGCTCCGGCAATCAGCGCTTTCCCAAAGGCACTCTGGCAATGCAAAAACCTTTTTTTGAGAAGTGTGGTTTAAATTTAGATGATTATTATTTAGGAACAATTAATTTAAGCATTGCTCCGCATCAATATAAAATAAGGCAAGCTAGATATACCTTTAGGCAAGTTAAGTGGTCAATTAAGGACCAAGCGGAAGATTTTTCTTTTTTTGATTGTCGCATTATTACTACTAATGCAACAATTATTAATGGATTAATTTATTATCCTCATCCTGAAACCAAACCTGAACATTATCAACCGCCGGATATCCTAGAGATTATGACAAATTTTATCCCCAATTTACACTACGATGATGAATTAATCCTTGAAGTTTGTTCCCACCAAATTGAAATTAGTTAAGTGTTTTAATTCACTGAATCTGTGTGCATAATTCGATAATATACAGAAGCAAACTTTAATGGTGTACTTTCTTCTTGGGAAAATGTCTCTAAGATGGCTTATTCATAAGTGAATTAGGCTTTGCCTTCAGAAAATTACCATCTCTAGGAAAGAAAAAGGCATGGTGATTATTAGTACAAAGCAATCAATCTTAGCCCTGAATACTAAAACCTCAACTTTGGCGATCGGGGTTAGCTTTGTCCGGCTACCCTATGCTTTTTTCCCAATGCATATCCCGAGCAACTCTACATTCAAGTGTGGGCTATTCATCAAGAAATTAACAAGCAAAACTTAGATAACGGCATCGGTTTTTCGTCTTTTAATGGGTTGTCCAGCTAGCAGGAGATCTACCTAGGCGAGGTATTTTCATCAGGCCATAGCCCATAACTATAGTCAGATAACCCCTACTGACAAGATTAGGAAAGAATTATAGTCATTTCAAATAATTTCTAGACTGCTTAAGTCTTTATTGACAAGCCTTTCGGTGAATTTGACTGCCTCAGTCTTACTAGAAACGACTATATCCCTCTTCCGTCGATCTCGGAAACAAATTTAAACTTGAATCGCTGAGGCTCTTACCAGGTATGTCTCTCAGGATTATTTGAAGAGAAAAAATAGGAGATGGAATTTTTATTGGGTACGATCCCTAAAACCTATGCTATCAAAGAGTTTTGGTGATTTGGTCTGAAATTTCCTGCTCAGACTGACGAAAGAGGGATATTTGGAGATGCCACAATCCAGGAAGATTGACCGTTAGTTAATGAAGAAGTTTCTAGCCAAATTATCCAAAGTAATCACAACTGGAAAGCAGATAATTTATGATGCTACCAATGCCCAAAAATCCTGGCATAATCAATTGTTTGAGTCGTTTTACCAATCTAAATATTATTGGTTAACAACTGCAAAAACCACTAGAAGTTTGCTATGGCATTGAGGGAGCTGTCTTAACCATTTCGCTCCTTGCCATAGGGCAAAAACTGAATTTTCTGTTGGTTTGTCCGACGATGCAGTACTGGAAAAGCTTTTTTCTTTAGCAGTATTGCAAAGAAAGTATTTTGTATAACTGAACTTGTTTGATGTTGGTCAAGCAATGATCCCAAAAGAGGTTGCTGTGCCCAAAGGACCCCCAGTTAAGAGAATCTGGGGGACTCATAAAAAGTTGTCGATTGATTCTGCTTGCTTAAGATTTAACTCTGGGGCTGGGAGTTAGCTTGGGATTGGGCATACTTTTGAGCTGCCATCAAATTAGCTAAGGCTGCTTCTAAATGGGGGCCGGCATCCACGGCAACCCAGCCATCATTGGTCAGGTGTCGCCATTCAAAGTGTAAGTGCGGGCCAGTGGAGAAACCGGTGCTACCAACTCGGCCGATTACCTCTCCCCTTACTACTTCCTGCCCAGCTTGCACAAAAGTTTCGGACAAGTGAGCATAACGGGATTCCTGGGTACCATCCAGGTGACGCAGGGTAACCATCAAGCCATAGCCCCCGGACCATTGGGCCGCTGCTACTATGCCGTCGTAGGCCGCTAGCACTGGAGTTCCCATGGGAGCGCCAATATCAGTGCCGTTGTGCATACGTCCCTGGCCGCTGATGGGATGAATACGCCAACCAAAGGCGGAGGTAATGGGATTAACACCGGCAACGGGGAAAATCATATCCGTGCCCTGCCCCGGTTGCCCTTGGGGAGAGTACAATCCTGTGGCTCGGCTATACTCCGGCAACGGAGCTAAAGCAATTTCAATCCCCCGATTGGCCATGGGATCAAGGCTGAAAACTTGATTGGCTCCCACCGGTTGCCCGATCGCCAGAGAACTGACTCTGGGCTGAATATTGAGGGGATTGAGGGGAGAAACGGGACTGGTGGGGGAAGTGTTGCGGGCATTGATCCTTTGCCGACGGGGAGCGATCGCCGTGGGGGGATTGACCGGGGTAGACTGCTGACGGGCCAAGGGGGCACGGTTAATAGTACTGCGATTGGCGGCGGGATAACGGGTATTGAGGGGAGCTTGTTGGCCAGAGCGAGGAACGAATTCCACCTCTGTCCGGGTGGGTAAATTGGGGGCTGCCGCTGTGCCCTGGGGAGCCGCATCGATGTAACTATTTTTTTGCAAACCCTGGCGTATTTGGGCTGGTTGGCTAGAAACCGGAGCAATGGCAGGGGCAGATAATTTAGGCGCTGCTGGCTTGGGGGCAGAGGGAGCAGGAGCCGCTTGAACCTGGACTGGGGCTGTGGCCTTCACGGGAGCGGGGGGAGCGGCCGGGGCGATGGGAGCAGGGGCAGATTGCTCAATTTCCAAATTGCCAGTGGTGCTACCGGGTAAAGACCAAACCAAACCACCGAGAATAATCAGCCCGCCCAAAGATAGATTGTAGAGATTGGCACCTTGACCAGGCTTACGTTTCAGGTCTTTCATCTTCGATTGGGACTGCATTGTTCAGAGCCTCACACACACATACGGGTTGCAAAATACTCCCTCGATTGTAGAGGGTCGGGTTAGAAATGCAAACCAAGCAATGGCCGGAAGTAAAAATCGTCACTGTCGGGTTACCCCAAAAAGCTTATTCAACTTCGTGGCCCGCCGAGGCGATCGCCGTCCGTAGTTGTTCTTCCCCCACAGCACTGGTGATGGTGACTTTTTTGCTGGCTACATCCACTTGGACCGTTGCTTGGGCATCCTCATTTTGCACAGCTTTGGTTACTGCTTCGGCACAGGCTTCACAGGCAATGGTGGGGACAGTCAATTCAATAGTCATAGGAGTTGGGGAAACTGAAAATAAAGTCAGACTAGCTAGCATAGCCATGATCTTGGAACCAATGCACCGCATCGGCCAAAGCTTTCTCAATGGGAGACTGGGGTAAATTCAATTCCCGTACTGCCCTACCAGCATCGTAATACATTTCTTGGGCCGACATTTTAACCCCATCCATGGGCACCGAAGGCGATCGCCCCAGGGGAGCAAGAACCCTTTCTTCCACCCAGGCAACGGCCAAGGGTAACCAAAGGGGGACAGTATTTTGGGGAGCAGGGAACCCTGTAATGGCGGATAGGTGAGCCAAAATACCCTGGAGGCTGATATTTTCGTGGCCCAAAATATAACGATCGCCTCTGGTCAAAGCAGTTTTCCCTTTTTTCCATGCCAGAAGATGCCCCGCCGCCACATCCCGCACATCGATTAAATTCAAGCCTGTGTTGACGTAGGCTGGCATTTTTCGCCTCAGAAAGCGCAAAATTATTTCCCCGGTAGGGGTTGGCTTCACATCCCAAGGACCAATGGGGGTGCTGGGATTGACAATGACAATATCCTGTCCCCGCTGGGCCGCCGTTAATGCCTCCTGTTCCGCCCAATACTTTGACTGTTTATAGGCTCCAATTAACTTTTCCACTGGACTTTGGTAAGTTTCATCCGCCCTTTGTCCATTCCCCTTGACCCCGATCGCCGCCACGGAACTGGTATAAACAGTGCGTTCAATGCCCGCCTTTTGGGCACAAGCCAGAATGTTTCTCGTGCCTAAAACGTTACTTTGATAGAGGGCTTCACGGTCCTTTTGCCAGAGGGAATAGTGGGCCGCCACATGGAACAGTCCCCGACATCCCTGCATTTGTCGGTGAAGTTCCCCATCATTTAAATCCCCCATGACCCAATCTATGGGCAAATTTTGCAAATTATCGGGGCGACTGGAAGGTCGGACTAGGGCTCGCACTTGATGCCCCTGTTCCAACAGGTGTCGGATTAAATTGGCGCCGACAAAGCCCGTTCCCCCGGTGACAAAAAAACAATCAGCCATGGTAAATGTATTCTGTGATTTGAATCAATCCAATTTCCCTCAGCATTGGGAACCAGAGGCCCATTGCAAACACCCCCTCAGATTGTTTCTGCCCTGGCGGCGGCGTACTGGTGAAACCACTGGGGAGTTTCCGCTAGAGCTTGACTGAGTTCCCGGTGAATTTTGCCATTGGTGGCAAGGATGCGGCCAGTGCTTAACTCCAGGGGAGAACCGTCATAGGCGGAAACTGTTCCCCCTGCTTCTTGGACAATCACAATGCCAGCGGCCATATCCCAGGGATTGATGCCCCGTTCCCAGTAGCCGTCCAAACGGCCACAGGCCACATCAATGAGATCGATCGCCGCCGAGCCACTGCGCCGTACCCCCTGGGTGAGATGGGTGAGATGGCAAAATTCAGGGTAGTTGTTATCCAAGGTTTTAACTCGGTCGTAGGCAAAGCCGGTGACCAATAAGCTCTTAGCCAGGACCGTGGTGGTTGAGACTCTAATCGGCTGACGATTTAATGTGGCTCCCAAACCGGTGGCGGCCCGAAATAATTCTTGGCGAAAGGGATTGTAAACTACCCCCACAGTGGGAATGCCTTGGATCAGTAAACCAATGGAAACACAGGATACGGGGTAACTATGGGCAAAGTTAGTGGTGCCATCGAGGGGGTCAATGGCCCAACAAAAAGGGTTATCAACCTGGCCCAACTGTCCCGACTCTTCGGCCAAAATGGCATGGTCTGGGCAACGGCGTTTAATGATTTCCAAAATAATCGCTTCCGCTTGTCGATCAGCTTCTGTGACCAAATCTCCGGCCCGGCCTTTTTCCTGTACCTGTTGCACCTTGCCCCAGAGGGATAAAATTTCTGCCCCCGCCGCCAGCGCTGCCTCCGTTGCAATTTCTAACCAAGTTTGCAGATCCGATGGAGAAAAAACGGGGTTTGGGGCAGAAGTCATCACAAAAAGTTGCTAAATTTCTCAAAACTCTCAAAACATTGAAGGGTCAAAACTGAGCCAATGGGGTTCCCATCCAACCCTAGTCGTCATCTAGGGGCAAACCTAGGCGTACTCGCCCACCGTCAAAGTAGCGGCCAAACTGCAACTCATAAACCTCGTCCTCGTCCTGGGTTTCCACTTCCAAATCCGATTGGGCATAGCTGACACAAAGGAGGGCGTAACCTTGCCGTTGCAACTCCGGTGATAGCCCCATGGCTTCCGGTTGGTGAATTTGTCCAGAAATAACCCGCACCGCACAGGCCGTACAGGCCCCATTGCGACAGGAAAAAGGTAATTCGTACCCCTGGTCTTCCGCCTGGTGGAGAATGTAACGGTCGTCGGAGACAATTACGTTGTAGTCTTTTCTATTTTGGCGATCGTGGATTAGAACTCGGTGGGAACGGGACATTATGGGCCGGTTTGAATCGAAATTAGGTTTGTGTCTTCCGCTATTGTATAATCATTTCTTGTGACCAAATTGGAGAGGTGGCCGAGCGGTTGAAGGCGCAGCACTGGAAATGCTGTTTGGGGGTAACTTCAACGAGGGTTCGAATCCCTCCCTCTCCGTTACAGGTGATCAAGGCCAGATAGGGAAATGGGGTTAACGCACCGCTACCTTGTCTGGTTTTGTCGTTCCAGGGCTGGGGGAATCAAGCCAAGGCGGAGGTAGTCCCCGGATCAACTGCGGTGAAAAGTATGATAGTTTAGAAGTGGCTCGGACTCATGCGATTACAACGCCCAAATCTTGTCAGGACCGGAAGGTAGCAGCAATAAGGGATGCTTGTGGTAGGCGTGAACTCCGGGCTTCCGGCTTTTCTGGGGGAAAATAGGCGAGTATATGGCGAGTGGAAATAAGTTTAAATTGACATTGCCGGTATCCCCCACAGGACAATTCATTTGCCAACGGGATTTAAACCTTTACGACAGCCCCGATCGCCAAGAATTGGCCACTCAGGCCGCCCAGGGGCGTTACCTAAAATTAACCAGCAACATCGAAGCATCGGTAATTCTGGTGGAACAATCCGAAGATGGTTACCAAGGTTGGTTGGCGTGGGAGGATTTAGGCAGTTTATGCCCGGCCACTGTTCCCTATCAGGCAATAGATGTTACCAGGGAAGAAATTGAACAACGTATTCCCCAGGTAATTGAATATTTATTCAAAGCAAAAGCAACGGAAAATTATTATCTTTGGGGCGGCAACATTGGCCCCAATTATGATTGCTCTGGTTTAATGCAGGCCGCCTTTGCCAGTCAGGGTATTTGGTTACCGAGGGATTCGTACCAACAGGCCGCCTTTTGCCAGGAAATGTTTGATGCGCGGCCCCAACGGCGATCGGGAAAATTAAGCCCAGCAATGGTAGGGGAAGTCATCCAGGAATTTTTACCGGGGGATTTAATCTTTTTTGGTAATCAACGGGTGGATCACGTGGGGCTATATCTAGGGGAAGGAAAATATATCCACAGTTCCGGTAAAACCCATGGGCGCCATGGCATTGGCATTGATTCCCTGACGGATTTAACTGACCCCATTAGCCATAAATATTTTCAAAAATGGTGGTTCTGTGGACGGGTTATGAAAAGTTTCAATCCCGTTGAAGATTCGTTGGCTAACACGGATATTGCAGTTGATACCAAATCACTAAAATAGCTCACCCCGCAGGCTGTTCTGGATTTTTGATTCTCTGTTCCAGTTCATCGATGGTTTTCAGTAGCAACCTTTTAGCCTGTAATTTCCAGCCCCACTGTTGAATTTTGACCGCCACAGGTAAGGCGATCGCCGGGGCAAGAAAATCCAACGGCTGTTGCAAGGAAATACCGAATAGTAAACCTAAACCGGCAATCCCCCAAAAAGGCAGAGCCGCCGTTTGCCGATTGTCTTCCACTAAACGGGGTAAAAAGCCTTGGGGCATAATGGCCAACAATTCAGCTTTTAACTCCTGTTGTTGTTTGTAGTTGAGAGACAGAGCCATTTTACGGCGAATTTTCTCAATTTTGCGGGCTTCACTGCTATATTCCGTCAGTTCATCCTCCGCCATCCGTACATAGGTTTTAAGATTGGCCATGGGCTTAGTTACTACCTTTTTTCGTCAGTTGCTCAGAATTTGTCGATGGGGAAGTTGTTCTAACTTTATCCCGATATTTCCTAAATATTCCCTAGGAGCCAAAGGGGGTAAATTTCACTGGAGCAGTGGGTACTTGCCCTGGTTGACAGGCTTGGAAGCGACCCATTAGAGCGGTGTATTCTAAACGACCGCCATTAATCTGGTACTCATCCCTGGGGCTGGGCAGATGACCCACCGGGGCGTTGATGGTGAAGTCCAAGTTTTTCTTGAAAATGACCCACTGGTTATCCTGGCGCCATCCAATGCGATCGCCAAATTGGTCGTAGGATTCTGGGGACATCAACCGTCCAGGACGATTTCCCGTGGCGATAAAAGCTTCAAACTGGGGGGTAAAGCCAAAGCGGTTGTTGGAATTTTTTAACCACAACTGGTCAATTTTTTTAAGATCGTCGCAGGGAATTTGCTCAATGGTGTCGGTGGTCAACCAGCCCTGTCGGCTCCGATTGGCGGCGGCCAACAAAAGGCGGCGGGTAATTTCATTAGCTTGATCAAATCGCTGGGCCACCAAAGCCGTTTCCAAAGGCTGAAAATCTAGTTCCACCTTGGGTATGGGTTTTGTACTATTTCCCTGGGGAGCCGGGTTAGCAAACTGGGCCCTAACCAGTGGGGCCGTTGTCACCAAGCTTCCTAATAGAACTGTCGCAGCAAGTTTCAGCAAATGGGTTGCAGTGGTCATATTCAAGGGCAGTCAGATTAGGTTAGAGCTAAAAAACACCGTCGGCGCATTTCAGGATACCACGGGGTTTTGTTGAAACACACGGGGAGCATTACCCTGAGCTACCCCCCAGTTTAGCGGGGAAAAGACTTGCATTAACCGGCGATCGCCGCCAAGATGGATCGCTGGGGAGCACCGCCTGCCCCATCCCCATTTAAGGCAATGACCATGGTGGCCAGTTGGACTCGAAACCACATCTTAGACCTGACCGATTGGCGGGGCGAAGAATTAGACATTGTGCTACAGACCGCCACCACTTTCCAGCAGATATTGAGTGGCCAGACTAAAAAAGTGCCCGCCCTCCAGGGCCAAGTGGTTACTAATCTCTTTTTTGAGCCATCCACCCGCACCCGCAGTAGCTTCGAGTTGGCCGCTAAGCGTCTCTCGGCCGATGTGATGAATTTTGCCCCCGGTAGTTCTTCCCTCACTAAGGGGGAAACTATTTTGGACACGGCCAAAACCTACCTCGCCATGGGCTCAGACATTTTTGTGATCCGTCATCAACAGGCGGGGGTGCCCCATTTTATTGCCTCCCAAATGGACCGGCTCCAAGCCGGGGTTAAGGTGCTTAATGCCGGGGACGGCCAACATGAACATCCCTCCCAGGGATTATTAGACCTATTTACCATCTGCTCCCAATTTGCGCCGGATAACCCATCTATCCAATGCCTCCAGGGAAAAAAGATTGCTGTGGTGGGGGATATTTTGCATTCCCGCGTAGCTCGTTCTAACCTTTGGAGCTTGACCACCGCTGGGGCTGACGTCCATTTGGCCGGGCCTCCCACTTTGTTGCCCAAGGAGTTTGAACAATTAGCCCTAGCTCCCGGGGCTGGTAAACTTCATTGCCATTGGCAGTTGGAACCGGCCCTGGCCGGGGCAGATATGGTTATGACCTTGCGCTTACAAAAGGAACGGATGACAGCCCATCTTTTACCCAGTTTGCGGGAATATCACCATTACTTTGGTATTACCCACGATCGCCTGAAGGTTTGTCAGCCGGGGGTGAAGGTGTTACACCCAGGGCCGGTGAACCGGGGGGTGGAAATTAGCTCCGAATTGATGGACGACCCGGAAATTAGTTTGATCCAAGACCAGGTAACCAGTGGTGTGGCCATCCGCATGGCCCTACTTTATCTACTGGGCACAGTTCAGGAAAATTAGACCTCCGGGGGGAGTTCCAACGGCAGAGGGCCCAGTAATCCTTTGCGGAAATCGTTCAGTAATTGCACCGCCGCCCTTTCCCGATCGCCATTATGGCGGGCTTCAGCCAGGGCAATTAAATACAAATCCCCATTCATGGTTGCCGGGGCGACTTGGTAACGTTGCTCTAATGCTGACCCCAGGGATAAATCAAGTAACAAATCCACCATGGCGATCGCCACCGCCTGATTTTCATAGGCCGCCTCACCAATATCCTCACAAATGGCAAGTTTGAGGGCATTGGCCTGATTTTCCAACTTGAGGGGAATCACCCCGGGGGAGTCGAGCAATTCCAAACTGTCGGAAATGCGAATCCACCGTAACTGCCTGGTTACCCCTGCTCGCCGGGCACTTTCCACCACCTTACGCCCCAACAATCGGTTGATCAATGCCGACTTACCCACATTGGGGAAACCCATTACCACCGCCCGCACTGGCCGAGGTTGCATACCCCGCCGTTGCCTCCTTTCATTAACTGCTTTCCCTGCTTGCTGGGCCGCTTTGCTAATGGCCTTCACCCCGGTGCCCTGCTTAGCGTTGGCGTAATACACCGTTTGATTTTGCTGGCGGAACCAGGTTAACCACTGTTCCTGCAACTCCGGTGTGATCATATCCACCCGGTTGAGAATAATTAATTTGGGCTTTTCCCCCACCCAGAGGGGCACATCGGGATGCTGGGAAGCCAGGGGAATGCGGGCATCAATTACCTCCAGCACCACATCAACCTTATTTAACTGCTCCCGGAGTTGTCTTTCCGCTTTGGCAATGTGCCCTGGATACCACTGGATTAAGGCCATGAGTTGTTCACTTTTTTTACTGAGCAAGAGCTTCTTAGGACCAAGCTCCCACCCATAACAGCTTGCCACATCCCCGGTGGAAGTTACGCCGCCAAAGGCGATCGCCAGACCCCAAATCCCAGCCCAGAGCCATATTCAACCAGACTTAATATTTCTTAACACTTTTAGTTGCTATAAATTCTCATTTATGCCCCTATAATAATTCGGGAGTAAGTGCTAAAGATTCTCAACTATCTGACGATGGTTTGAGCTTAGCCCTAGGAAATTATTGGCGATCGCCAGTGTGAATGGAGGCAGAATTGT
Organism: Synechocystis sp. PCC 6714; assembly: GCF_000478825.2. Lineage (NCBI taxonomy): Bacteria > Bacillati > Cyanobacteriota > Cyanophyceae > Synechococcales > Merismopediaceae > Synechocystis > Synechocystis sp. PCC 6714. The sequence goes on from NZ_CP007542.1 coordinate 190,360, forward strand.
CTCGGGTGGACAGAGAACGCTTTATTGCCCACATCCATGGCGGTCTGCCAACCTAGGACTTTTGGCATTTATTGCTATTAATTATTAATTATCGTCTAAATTGAGGAGGTAATTCTGTGCAAACCTATGGCAAAGACACCGTTCAATATGAATGGTGGGCCGGCAATGCCCGTTTCGCTGATCAATCGGGGCTATTCATAGCAGCCCATGTGGCCCAGGCGGCCTTAACAGCATTTTGGGCCGGAGCCTTCACCCTGTTTGAAATTTCCCGCTTTGACCCCACCCAGGCCATGGGGGACCAGGGGTTAATCCTACTGCCCCATTTAGCTACCCTTGGTTGGGGCGTGGGCGATGGCGGACAAATTGTGGACACCTATCCCTACTTTGTCATCGGCAGTATCCACCTGATCGCCTCGGCCGTACTCGGGGCCGGAGCTTTATTTCATACCCTGCGGGCCCCCGCTGACCTAAGTACCCTCCAGGGCCAGGGCAAAAAATTCCATTTCACCTGGGAAAACCCCCAACAACTGGGGATAATTTTGGGTCATCATCTCCTGTTTCTGGGGGCCGGAGCTCTTCTGTTGGCGGGCAAAGCCATGTATTGGGGTGGCCTGTACGATGCCACCAGCCAAACTGTACGCCTAGTCAGCTCACCAACATTAGACCCTTTGGTTATCTATGGTTATCAAACCCATTTTGCCAGCATCAGTAGCCTGGAAGATCTGGTGGGGGGACATATTTTTGTTGGTTTTCTGCTCATTGGTGGAGGTATTTGGCACATTCTGGTGCCACCTCTCGGTTGGGCCAAAAAGGTTTTGCTCTTTTCTGGAGAAGCCATTTTATCCTACTCCCTGGGGGGCATTGCCCTAGCGGGATTTGTAGCGGCCTACTTCTGTGCCGTTAACACCCTGGCCTATCCGCCGGAATTTTATGGTCCGCCTTTGGCAATTAAATTGGGAATTTTTCCCTATTTTGCCGACACAGTGGAACTGCCCATGCATGCCCACACCAGCAGGGCTTGGTTAGCCAATGCTCACTTTTTCCTGGCCTTTTTCTTCCTCCAAGGTCATCTCTGGCACGCACTACGGGCTTTGGGTTTTGACTTCAAACGGGTCGAACAAGCGTTTGATTCCCTGCAAGCCTAGTTATTAGCCATTAGCTTTTCCTCTCTTAAGCAAGCATCGGGGTTTACTTTGCCTAGCCATGCCAGCTTTAAATTAAGACTCCATTGCTGGGTAATAGTAAACCTCTTTTATTCTTAATTCCCTTGCCTAAGTTAGTTAACGTATCTTTTCCCATTGCCTAAAAAATTATGGGTCATCCTCACACTTGTTTGTGCTGTTCCCACTGTCTTTTGCGGCATTTACATCAAGGAAATTTAGTTTGGTATTGCTGTCAGTGTCGCCAGATGCAGGCGATCGCCAACAATAGCACTAGCCCTCTTTCTTTCAACACCTCGGAACTGCTAAACCAAGCTCTACTTAACAGTTAACAGTTTCTCCGGATTATTTCCACAAACAATTAAGCTGACTAACTCTCCAGTAACCATGACAAAAATTGGACTTTTTTACGGTACTCAAACCGGCAACACTGAAACCATCGCTGAACTCATTCAAAAAGAAATGGGCGGTGACAGTGTAGTGGATATGATGGACATTTCCCAAGCTGATGTTGATGATTTTAAACAATATAATTGCCTCATTATTGGCTGTCCCACCTGGAATGTGGGGGAACTCCAGAGTGATTGGGAAGGCTTTTATGATCAACTAGATGAAATTGATTTTAATGGCAAAAAGGTAGCCTACTTCGGTGCGGGCGATCAGGTTGGTTATGCCGACAATTTTCAAGACGCCATGGGCATCTTAGAGAAAAAAATCAGTGGGTTAGGGGCAACTACAGTGGGATTTTGGCCTACCACTGGCTATGATTTTGATGATTCAAAAGCGATAAAAAATGGGCAATTTGTTGGCTTAGCCCTGGACGAAGACAATCAACCAGAGTTAACCGAAGGCCGGGTGAAGAAATGGGTTAGTGAAATTAAACCTATTTTGCAGTCCTAGAAACTTTAAAGTCAATTTATTATGGCCATCAATACCCCAATGTTTTACTGATTCCACCAATAATTAGTGTTGCTTGGACTTGTCTTAAAAATCTGATCGCTCGTCACAGCCATGTTGAGCTTGAGTCAATTTTAATCAACCAGTAAATAACCCTAAATCGACTAAGTTATTTTTTACTCCTCACCTCATCTAAATCATTGCCAACCTTTTATGTCTAGCCGGACTCCTACCATGACAAGCCAAAATATTCACCCCCAAAGCCCCATTATTTGGCTCAACTTTAGCCCTGCATTGAGGCGTTTTGATCGTCCTTTGTTACGTCAATTAAGCAAAAGTCAGGCTATTTTGCAATGGGATTATCATCAAACTTCTGACGAACCCAATTGTTTAACAGTGGGATTAGATTTAATCGGAGAATACCTAGAAAATTTTCACCAACCTGTCCATTTAATTGGTCATAGCACCAGTGGCTTGTTAGCTTTATTATACGCTCGACAATGTCCCGAAAAAGTCCGTTCTCTCTCCCTACTTTCTGTAGGAGTGTATCCTGCCCTCGACTGGCAAGCCCATTATTACAATCAGTTTGATGCCATGCGTTACAGCCGTCATTTGCTCCTTTGCCAAATGGCTCACCATTTATTTAATTGTCGTTCCCTACGCCAAACCCAAACCATTGTTAATATTTTGGAAAATGATCTATTGACTTCCATTTCTCCCCACAGTTTGTACAAACAATTAGTGATTTTACCTAATCATATTTCTGTCCCTCTCTTGGTGGCAGTAGGGGAAGCAGACGGCATCATCGACACCAGTTTGTTCAATGGTTGGCAACGGTGGAAAAAACCTGGCGATCGCCTTTGGCTATGTCCTGAAGGGAAATACTTTTTTCAGTTTGAGCATCCAGAAATAACGGCATTGCAACTGCAACAATTTTGGCGATCAATCCAGGGCCAAGAACTGCCGGCTTCCACCTCTTTGCTAGCCTAGATTGGAATGATTTACCCTGAGCTCCAATTATTCCCTTGGTTGCAACCAACGCAGAGAATATAAAATGTGAGGTGCCGACGGTTGTCAACTTCAGGAGTATTGTCTATGTCCGTCCAAAACCTGAGTAAACAAGATGTAGCTGCACTCACTGCCGAGGATGTGGCCCAATTGGCCCAACGGTTGGAAAATGATGATTACACCGACGCTTTTGAAGGGCTGAAGGATTGGCATCTCCTGCGGGCGATCGCCTTCCAGCGGGAAGACTTGGCTGAACCGTATCTTTACCTGCTGGACAATGAAACCTATGACGAAGCTTAGGGTTAGGAACCCATGGTGAAGGGGAAACGCATCCTAATTGGGGTGGGGGGCGGCATTGCCGCCTACAAAATTTGTGAAGTGGTGTCCCAACTATTCCAGCAAGGGGCGGAGGTGCGGGTAATCCTCACCGCTGAGGGGGAGAGATTTGTTACTCCCTTGACCTTTACCACCCTGGCTCGCCATCCCGCCTACTGCGACGCCGATTTTTGGCAACCGATACATCACCGTCCCCTCCATATTGATTTGGGGGAATGGGCAGATATTTTCCTGATTGCTCCCCTCACAGCTCACACACTGGCCAAATTGAGCCAAGGTTTTGCCGACGATTTACTCAGCAATACAGTGTTAGCTTCCCGCTGTCCGGTGCTATTGGCCCCCGCCATGAATACGGATATGTGGGAACAGGAAGCGGTGCAAAGGAATTTACGACAATTACTAGGCGATCGCCGTTATCATTTGTTGGCCCCCAATGGGGGATTGTTGGCCTGTGACCGTCGAGGGATGGGGCGTTTGGCGGAACCGGCGCAAATTATGCATCGACTGCAAGCACTTTTGTTCACCGGAGGCCAGGAAGATTTACGGGGTAAAAGGATTTTGATTACCGCCGGAGGCACCCAGGAATATCTAGATGCAGTGCGTTTTATTGGTAATCCTTCCACCGGCAAAATGGGTTTGGCCCTAGCTCAATCGGCGGTTGATCGGGGGGCAACGGTGACTCTTATCCATGGATCCATAGGGGATTTGCCCATACCCATGGGAGTAACCAGTATTGCGGTGGTTAACGCTGGGCAAATGCAAAAAGCCCTCCTCGAACAGGCTCCCTCAGCGGATTGGATTGTGATGGCCGCCGCTGTGGCCGATGTTAAACCAGCCCAAACGTTGACTGGCAAAATAGCTAAACGGGATTTACCCGAAAGCTTGCCTTTGGCTCCAGTGCCGGATTTGATCGCCCAGGTTGGTGAACAAAAACAGCCTCATCAATTACTGGTGGGTTTTGCTGCCCAAGCAGGAGATATTATTACCCCCGCCCAAGAAAAGTTGCAGAGGAAAAATCTAGATGTGATTATTGCCAATCCCATTGACCAACCCCAGGCAGGCTTTGGCACCGACAGTAATCAGGCTGTAATTATTGACCGCCACGGTTCCCAAACGGCGATCGCCCCCTGTTCTAAGCTGGCCATGGCCCATTGGATTTGGCAATATCTGTTAGAACATGGATCTGGGGTTTAAAGAACAGCTAAAGATCAAGGTGGGAAAATGGTTTTGCCCCATGCCCCGTATAGGTCGCCGCAATTTGTCCCTGGCCCCAGAGTTGGTATTTATAAGTAACTAGACCCTCTAACCCCACAGGGCCTCGGGGGGGCATTTTTTGGGTGCTGATGCCCACCTCTGCGCCAAAACCATAACGGAAACCGTCGGCAAAGCGGGTACTGCAATTGTGGTAAACCCCCGCTGAATCCACCCGCTGACAAAACTGTTCTGCAGCGCTCAAATTTTCAGTGATAATGCCATCGGTGTGCTTGGAACCATACTGGTTAATATGCTCGATCGCCGCTTCTAGGGAATCAACAATTTTGATTGAAAGGATGAGATCACTGTACTCCGTGTGCCAATCCGCTTCGGTGGCCGGTTCACAGTCAATTAATCTTTGGGTTTCACTATCCCCCCGGAGAATAACGTCTTTCTGCCTTAGGGCTTGGGCCAAGGGTGGTAAAAATTCAGCGGCGATCGCCCCGTGCACCAACAGAGTTTCAATGGCATTGCAAGCGGCGGGGTATTGGGTTTTTGCGTCCACTGTTACGGGAATGGCCTTAGCCAAATCCGCCTGGGCATCTAGGTAAAGGTGACAAATACCGTCGGCGTGGCCCAACACAGGAATGTGGGTGTTCTGCTGAATATACTGAACAAACTCGTTAGAACCCCGGGGAATAATTAAATCCACATACTGGTTCAGACCCAATAATTCCCGAATTTCCTCCCTCGTAGTGAGCAAGTTAACAGCTTCGGGACTGACAGCGGTCTTAGCCAAGGCTGTTTGGATCACTGCGGTTAAAACTTGACAGGAACGGGTAGCTTCCCGACCTCCTTTAAGAATTACGGCATTACCAGACTTGATGGCCAGGCTACTAATTTGGATCAGGGCCTCCGGGCGGGCTTCAAAAATCACCCCCAATACCCCCAGGGGACAGCCGACTCTTTTTAAAACCAAACCCTCGTCCAGTTGTCGGTGGAGGGTAACCTGCCCCAAAGGATCCGGCAAATGCTCCACATCCTTTACCCCAACAATAGTGCTTTTGAGCTTACTTTCCCCCAGTAGCAGACGATTGTAAAGGGGTTTCGCTATCCCCGCCGCTTCAGCTTCAGCACAATCTTCCCGGTTAGCAGCTAAAATTTCTGGCATCGCGGCCGTTAGACCATCCGCCATGGCGGCGATCGCCCGATTACGTTCAATGGTGGTTAGGGTGCCCAAGTGCAGGGCCGCTTGACGGGCGTTGTGGGCAAGGGTGTGGAGGGAAGAAGCACTGGTGGAAAGAACCATAGATTAGCAATGGACAATGGAGTAATGGGAATTATTCTTCAGAACGGGGCAACCCTAGGGAGCCAAGGACAAAGTGTTATGGGCTTTATTTATCCATGTTGAGACTTAGCTGAGATTTGGCCAGCCAGCTAGTGATCCAGAGCCGATCGCCCTTGACGACCCAGACGAAAAATGAGGAAAGAGAGAAAATAAATCACGTATGCCACCAAGCCAACAATGCCCAAAAAACCAAGAAAACCGGTGTTGGAGTTAGCGTGGAACCAAGCTTTGTAGTGCAGAGGCGGTTGCAACCAAACTTGACAGAAACTTTCTGCTCCCCCAGTACCGTTCAACCCACAGGAGAGGAAAGGAATATTCACCAAGATGGCAAAGCAGGAAAAAATAGTGATAGCCCAACGCCAAGTAGTAGTGGCTAGTTTTAAGGGAGAAGGGGGCAGGTCCTTGATTTCATCATTGAGGTCAACCCAGAACCATAAACTGATGGGAATTAAACAGCGGGCGGCAAAGCCAGTGAAGAAAGCCAGCGACCAACCGGGAATGAGCAAATAAACCGTCACCATTAACAAACTGGCCACCCGCCAATAGATGATCAATAAACGGTTAATGGCATCCACCCGTTTAAGGGCCGACCAAATAATCAGCACCAGGGGAATAAGCACAGAGACAATGACCGCCAAGCGATAATCTAACCAGATCAACCGTAACCAAACACCGTCTACTTCCATGGCACCATCGAAAAATTGGACGAGACAACATTAGGGGAGATACTCACAGGATTGACAATCCCCGGCTTTGCTAGGCTACCAAATTTTCAACCATTAATTTCCTGTGGGGGGCACATAAACCCGTCCTTTCCAACCGCCGCCCCGACCCCGCCAATGTTGCCAAGCGGAATCCAAGGTCATGAGGCTATACAACAGAGCAATGAATGGCAGGGCCAATCCCCACCACTGAGATCTGCCGTAAAGTTTTAGTGTTGGGCCATAGGCGATCGCCATTAAAATCCAGGTGAAGCCGGCCAAGAAAGCTAGGGTTGGATTCCCCCCAATGATCGCCAATATTAGGGCAACGGGGGCAGTGAGATAGACCAAGGCCATGCCCAATAGGGTGCCAATTAACAATAGGGGATTGTAAGAAAGCTGGGTGTAGGCAGTACGACTGACCATCTGCCAAATGGTCTCCAGGCGATCGTAGGGGCGCAGACTCCAATTTTCCCGGGTTAAACCTAGCCAAATGGGTAGTTCTGCAGCTTTTACCTTTTGAGCTAGGGTGCAGTCGTCAATTAAAGCTTCTTTAAGGGCTGAAATGCCACCAATGGTTTGCAAGGCTGATCGTTGAATGAGGATACAACCCCCAGCCGCCGCCGCTGTTTTACTTTGGGCATTGTTGACTAAAGGGAAGGGATAGAGTTTTTGGAAAAAGAAAATGAAGGCTGGAATAAGTAATTTTTCCCATACACTCTGACAGCGCAACATCACCATGAGGGATACCAGGGCCAATTTTTCCCGGTGGGCTTTTTCCACCAAGATTTTGATTGTTTGGGGGCCGTGGGCAATGTCCGCATCGGTGAGAAAAATGTAATCCGGCCGGGAATCTGAGCTGAAATTATTAGATTGTACTGTTTGCCAACCCTGTTCCACCGCCCATAATTTACCTGACCACCCAGAAGGTAACGGTTGCCCTACCACCACCTCTAGGCGATCGCCTTGGCCCAGATCAGTCGCTATACTTTGGGCCACAGCGGCAGTGCCATCATCGCTTTGGTCGTCTACCAAAATAATCCTTAATCCCCCTGGGTAATGCTGTTGCAATAGAGTGGGTAGACTTTTCCCCAACACCGTTGCTTCATCCCGGGCTGGGACAATAGCGGTCACTGGGGGGTAATCATTTAAGGACAATGAATTATTCAAATCTAGGATCTGATCGCAACGCCAGAAATTCCCCCAACCCACCAAAAGAAAGCACCAAATTAGACAAGAGATTGCCGTAGATATCAAAAAAAAGGTGACCATTTGCCAACCTACAGACTCCCTTCCAAGCTAGGGGCAAAGGATAAACTGCAACTACACACTTGGGCCGCATTGGGATTGGTGAAGCGAAACCCTCCCCCCATGAGGTCCTCGGCATAGTCCAATTTAAGGTTGTGGAGGTAGCCCGCACTCTGGCTATCTACCAGCACTGTCACCCCGCCACTTTCATACTCCAAATCATCGACGGTTATTTCCGCCACAAAGTCCAGATGGTATAACCAACCAGCGCAGCCTCCAGGTTTGACGGCCAAACGGAAATGGTGGTGGGTCAGTTGCCGACTTTGTTGTAAACGTTTAATTTCCTGGGCGGCACTGGGGGTCAGTTGCAGCATATGCTAACGGGATGGATCGAAAAATTAAAAATTTAAGTTGAAAAATTAGGCACAAAGCTCCACTTGCCATACTACCAGGGCGATCGCCGGTGGATGGTGAATTTGGGATTAATTGGATTTATTGGACGTCAATCCGCTTCGCCAATGAGGGTAAAAGCCCCCCAATAATAGGGTTCAGGATATTCCTGCTTGAGTTTGAGCATGGCCTGACGTAGGGCGGCGGCTTTGCCCAATCCCTGCTGTTGCCATTCCTGGTAAAACTGGGTCATGAGCTTTTCGGTGGAAGCATCGTCCACGCTCCAGAGGCTAACCAAAATACTGGGTACCCCCGCCGCAATGAGGGAACGGGAAAGGCCGATTACCCCATCCCCGGTAATTTCCCCTTGCCCCGTGTCGCAGGCACTAAGAATGGCAATGTTGGCATGGAGAGGATTCGTTTCAAAATGGTGAAAAATTTCCGCCGCTGTGATCCGCCCCGGGGTATTCAATAGGTCGTTGTTGTTTTGTCCTGCTTCCGCTGTGAGGTAGATGGCGCTTTCCAGACCATTTTGCTCGTCAAAGCTGGCATGGGTGGCAAAATGCAGAACCTCCGCTTGGGGCATTTGGGCTAATACTGTCTCCTCCCTCGCCTGCTTACCAATGAGGGGTTGCACCCCCAACAATTGACCGATTTGTTTGGCTTCATTGGCCGCGTTTTCCAGGTTATCAAGGTTGTCGGGATAGGGGTAGGGATTGCCCACCACCAACGCTGGGCTAAGATTAGAGGCCCTTTGCTGGAGGCGTTGCTTTTGTTGGGCTGTCTGGGCCAACACTTGTATGGAGGGGGCTGTGAGGATGGTGTGTTTGTCAATTAAATATTGACCATCACTGTCTTGGAGAGCGGGGAAGGGAATCCCAAACAGCGCTCCTTGGGGAATAAAAATAACTGGGGCATTGGCATTTTTGGGCAACAGGTCAGCAATGGGATCGATCAAAATTTGATGGAGCTGTTGTAGAGAAGCACTGACTTCCTGGGCGGTGCGGCGGGCAATGATATCGGAGGGCGATCGCCGGGTGACAGACTGTCTGGTGGTTTGGAGTAGTTCAACAAAATCCACGTCTTTGAGGTCCTGGTTAAAATCCATTTGCCGGAATTCCATGGTGCCGCTGGGGGAAATGACATAGACGTACAGCTTTAGGGGAGCCGATAAATCCTGGGTTGGAATAAGGGCGTAGGTGACTAGGGTGCTCTGGCGATCGCCAGCAATTTTCTTCAGGGCAGCAATGGTGGGTTTTTCGCTGGGGATAAAATTAGCGTCCTGGGCAAAACGTTTATTGAGTAATTCCACTAAGGCTCTGGCCCGGCCCCGTTCGGCAATTTCCAAAGCTAAGGCGGGCTGATTTTGGGCAATTAAACTTTCCTGCAGACGAAAGTAATTGTACAGATAGGTATCGAAGTAGGAAACTTTCAATTCGTCACTCAAATCTTCGCTGTTGATTGATTCGAATAAATCGATAGCTTGGGTTAAAAATAAAGTGGATTTATCATATTTTCTTTGGTCAAATTCCACATAACCAATATTGCTGAGAATGGTTGCTTCTAACCCCACATTTTTAACCGCTCGACTGAGGGCAAGGGCTTGTTCATAGTAATTCAACGCCTGGGTATAATCCTGGCGAGCATAGTAGATGGTGCCAATATTATTTAAAGTTAAACCTTCTCCATCCCGGTCTTTGATCTCCCGTCGGAGTACCAAAGCTTGCTGATAATAATCCATTGCTTGATCCATTTGTCCCAAGCCGTCGTAAACATAGCCAATGTTGCTTAAAATTGCTCCCTCCACCAGGCGATCGCCGGTTTCCCTAGTTAATTTGAGGGCTTGTTTATAGTAGTCTAAGGCTTGATCTTTTTCGCCAATGCTGTCGTAAAGTAGGGCAATGTTATTTAACCTTATTCCCTCCCCGGAACGATCCCCCACCAATCGGGCTAGGGCTAAGGCCTGTTGATAATATTCTAGGGCCTGGGCTTTTTGTCCCAGTCCGTCTAGGACCAAAGCAACATTACTGATGACAGACCCCTGGAGAGATTGATCCCCCACTGCTTCTGCAATGATTAAAGATTGAATGTAATACTCCAAAGCCTTATCCTTTTCCCCAAAACCATCGTATATCAACGCAATGTTATTTAATCGTACCGCTTCCCCCTGGCGATCGCCCACAGAACGGGATAGGATTAGGGCCTCTTGGTAATATTCCAATGCTTTGTCCCTTTCTCCCAAATTGTTATAAGCCAAGCCAATATTACTAAGGCTAGTGCCCATCATCTCCATATCATTTAAGCTTTTTCCTAGGGCAAGAGCTTCGGCGTAATATTGCAAAGCTTTTTCACTTTCTCCCAAGTTATCGTAGGCCACACCCAAATTATTAATGGTGGTCATTTCCTCGGTTTTGTCGCCAGCTTTACGGACTAAAGCCAGAGCCCGTTGGTAATAATTAATGGCAGTTTGTCTATCCCCTAAAGCATTGTAAATACTGCCAATATTATTGAAGGTAGCCCCTTCCAAGGCATTGTCTTGCAACTGTTGGGCAAGGGGGACAGCCTGTTCATAATAAGCTAAAGCTTGGGAATTTTCACCAAAGTTAGAATAGATTGTACCTAAACGATTGAGGGCAAATATCGTTTCCCGATTAATAATATTTATTTGCCCATAAAAAGCTAAACCCTGTTTAAATAATTCAATGGCCTGGAGCAAAGATTCTTTTGAACCTTCCTTCATTGTTGCTTCAGCTTGGATCAGGGATTGATGCCCCTGAATTTCAATTAATTGACTAGCATTAGGTAGAATAATTTGCAGTTTATATTCCCCCGTTACCCCTGGTTTGTTACTGGTAACTATCACCCCATAGCCCTGGGGGTCTATTTGATTAATTAAAATACTTGCATCGGTGTCGTATAAATCGTCATTTTCGTCCAGTTTATTACCTTCTGCATCCATCAAGATCAAATAGGGATCAAAATCTTGGCTTTCTAGATAAATTAACACGGGCTGATCCGCCGTTAATTCTAGGGGATAGAGGTCAAAAATTACGCCATTGTCCGAGCTCAAGTCCCCCGATTCTAATTCCCCAGTGACACTATCAATAATTTCTACTTGTTCTTCCCCGTGGGCAGGACAGGAAAGAAAAAAAAACTGAGTATTAGTAGCCAAGTGAAGCGCATGGAGTTTGCTCCCAGCAAAAATTAAAATTTACAGTGGCGGGTGGAGGACAATTACCTAGGGCTAACAACTATTCTTTATTAATTACTATTAATCAGTAATAATCGATTGTTCCTGCCATTATCTCTCCCCTCCCAAAATTCTAGAACATCACAGCCGCTATGATGATAAACACAACCGAGATACCTGGTAATTTCTGTTTGCTTTAGATAATCTACATGCTCAATCCCAACCCATTAATGACCCTTTCCCCAACCGCCAACGGCGATCGCCAGGATTCTTCCCAGACCGATGTGCTACTGCGTCTAGAGGAAGTAGCGAAAATTTATGGGGAGGGGGAAACGGAAGTCAAAGCTTTGGCCAATGTCAGTTTGGCAATCAAACGGGGGAGTTATTGCGCCATTATGGGGGCCTCCGGTTCGGGAAAATCTACCATGATGAATATCATTGGCTGCTTGGACCGTCCCAGCCTAGGCCATTATTTCCTCGACGGGGAAGACGTATCGGGTTTGAGTGCTGATCAGTTGGCCAAAATTCGTAACCGCAAAATCGGCTTTGTTTTTCAGCAGTTCTATCTGTTGCCCCAAATGACAGCCTTGGAAAATGTCATGTTGCCGATGATTTATGCAGGCATACCGCCGGAAATGAGAAAAGAAAAAGCCATCGCCGCTTTGGTAAGAGTGGGTTTAAGCCAAAGGTTACATAACCGCCCCAATCAACTATCCGGGGGGCAACAACAACGGGTGGCGATCGCCAGGGCCATTGTCAACGAACCATTGCTACTATTGGCGGACGAACCCACCGGGGCTTTAGATTCCCACACCACCGAGGAAGTATTGGCCATTTTTGAGCAGTTACATAGTAGCGGCATTACCATTGTGGTAGTAACCCACGAAGCAGATGTGGCTAGTCACAGTGAACGAATTATTTCCTTTCAGGATGGCAAAATTGTCCGGGATCATGTCATTAAAAGTTAATCAAAAATCCATTGCGGGGAAACGTTCATTACAATACCGACCAACCCATTCTGATTCGAATAATAGCGATCGCCTAATTGCTGAAAAATACCCTTACCTTGCGGAGATAAAACTATTCTCTTTCTCTTAAATCTATGGAAAAACTACCCCGTTTGCTAATCCTAGATTTTGACGGTGTTATCTGTAACGGCTTGCAGGAATATTTCCAGAGTAGTCGTCAAGTTTGTCGGCAAATTTGGCCGGATTTACCGGGGGAAAAACTAGATTGCCAAAGGGAAAATTTTTATCGCCTCAGACCGGTGATTGAAACAGGTTGGGAAATGCCCCTATTACTCAAAGCCTTGGCCACAAATGTAGATCCAGGGGCGATCATAGCAGACTGGCCGAATATTGCTCAGACTTTACAGAACCAAGAACAAATTAGCAAAGCCCAACTAGCTCCAGCGTTGGATAAAGTGCGAGACAATTACATTAATAATGATTTGGAATATTGGCTAGGACTGCACAGTTTTTATCCGGGCGTAATTGAGCAATTAAATCAGTGGCTACACTCTTCTTGTCCCCAATCGCTCTACATTGTCACCACCAAGGAAGGCCGGTTTGTGCAACATTTACTCCAAAATCAGACAGTAGATTTTCCCCTAGGACAAATTATTGGCAAGGAAATTAAGCAACCCAAATTTAAAACCCTGGAACAGTTATTAGTTAAACATCAATGCGCTGGCGATCAACTTTGGTTTGTGGAGGATATGCTAGCCACCCTAAAGACTGTTGCTAAACAACCTTCCCTAGAACAAACCAGTTTATTTCTAGCAGATTGGGGTTACAACACAACAACCGACAGAGAGCTAGCTAAACAACAAAACAATTTTCATTTACTCTCCCTAAAGCAATTTTCTAGTCCTTTTTCCCAATGGTTTTAGATAAAGCAAAGAAGACACCCCAGCATTACCTGAGCTTTACTGGGGTTAACTCAAGGGAAAAAGTAAAGTTTGGCCAACGGGCTTTTAAACAAAGGGAGAATCAGTCGCTCTTATTCTTATAAAAAGCTTTGCAACCCTACTGCTCCACTTCGATAATTTCCGTATATTCGTTGCCTTCCTCATCTTCCACAATGGTTACTTGATTGCCTTCTTCATCCGTAACACTGACGGCGGTATTACCATCATCATCAACGCAAACCGCAACCCCCATGCCATCTTCTTCATAGGCTTCACATTCCACTTCCTGGGCAATACCTGGCATAGCCCCACCAAAAAGAGCAAAAGAACTAACTATCAAGCTACCACCAACCATTGCGGGGAAGTTTTTCATAGGTTTAGGTTTGTTGTGAAGGGGTCCAAAAAATTTGGAAAACTTGCTGAAAACGCTTAACTAATCTCCGCCCAGCTTAACACAAACTTGATTGAATGAGTGCAAACGCAAAAGCGCCATAGATAAGAAAAATAAGAGTAGGCAATGCTCTTGACAGTCAGTTATATTTTCTTTGCATATGAGAATTCTCAATATAGTTCGAAGGTACGTATTGCCGAGACTGGCAAAACCTAACTGTACTAAGCTGGAAACAGTCGAGTTTTAAAATTTTTCCATACAATTAATGGATTCTAGTCTTCTTTGACAGTGCAAATACCATTGGCACCTCTTTTACCTGTATAACTAACAATTACCGTATCATCCTCATTGATAGCCACCGAAATTACAACGTCAGAATTAGCACCTTGGGCTAATTTAGCCTCATAGTATTTAGGGTTTTTAACGATTAATTGAGCTTTTTTACCATTGATAAAAATAGGTCCGCCCTGATCAGCATGAACCTCAATTTTTCCGGGGCAAGTGGCATTAAATAGGGGAATAGCGGCAAAACCTGGTAGACCCCAGGCGATCGCCCCTGATACGGATAGGATAAGTACAGAAAAAGTTTTAGAAATAAAAGTTTTAGAAAATTTTTTCATTGTTGTTTTACAACATAGAACTTTGTGAATTATGGAAAATGTTTAAGGTATATTTTCGGTGACGCTATTCGCCCCCGTCGGCAAAAATAATAAAGTCACTGCGTATCCAACCGACAGCTTTCGATTTAACGAATTTAACTTCACACCAATTCAAATCACTATTTTTAGTGTCCTTATCCTGAACACATTTGATCACCTCAACTTTGTCACCGGGTAGCCCATACTGGGGAGCACTGGACTTGATAGTGGGCTGAGTTCTTACATTAATACGAGTATTGGGATCCGCTGCTTTGAGGGTAGAAATACCCCGGGCAAAGACGGGAGTGCCCAAGCTTGCCAAAGCAGCCAAAGCAAAAGTACTTAGCAAAAAGGCTGATCTAAGCTTGTCCAAAGTCATTGGATATAGGTTGATGGTTAATGACTTTTCAAAGATAACAGTATTTATTTTTACGACGAGTTATCTTAATAAAATCTTAATTAGCCCCAATGGGAGACAAATTCAATTAGAAGAGGGTAGATAAATACCAACAATTAAGTGAGTTAACTGTGTTTAACTACCCTTTTTCCTGGTCGACCTAAAAACCAATGGTGGGAGCTCGTAAAGCGGTCACTTCTAGGGGGGAAATACCGGCTTGTTGGGCCAAACTGGGCACCGATCGCCGGGCGGTTTGTACTAGTTGATCGATGGTGGGGTCATAAATCTGGGTAATCAGCTTGGGATAGAAACCAATGCCAATAATGGGCACGAGCAGACAACCAATAATGAAAACTTCCCGAGGCTCCACATCCACCAGATTGGTATGGCTGACTAACTCTTCATTCTCGGGGCCGTAGAGCATTTCCCGGAGCATGGAGAGCAGATAAATGGGGGTCAAAATTACCCCAACTCCCATGAGAATGACCACAATGGTGCGAAAGACTAAGTTATAGGCATCGCTGGTGGCAAAACCCACAAATATCATTAATTCCGCTACAAATCCACTCATACCTGGTAGGGCTAGGGAAGCAAGGGAACAGGCTGTCCACATGGCAAAACCCTTTTTCATTTTTTGCCCAATGCCTCCCATTTCGTCCAACATCAACGTGTGGGTCCGGTCATAGGTGGCTCCCACCATGAAGAACAAACTGGCCCCGATCAAACCGTGGGAAATCATTTGCAGCATGGCCCCACTCATGCCCAGGTCCGTGAAGGAAGCCAAACCAATCAGGACAAAACCCATGTGGGAAATAGAAGAATAGGCAATTTTTCGTTTCAGATTTCGTTGGGCAAAGGAGGTAAAGGCGGCATAGATGATATTCACCACCCCCAGAATCACCAATACCGGAGCAAACACCGCATGGGCATCGGGCAACATGCCCACATTCATCCGCAGCAGAGCGTAACCTCCCATTTTCAACAGAATTCCCGCCAGCAACATGTGGGCCGGCGCAGTGGCTTCCCCGTGGGCATCGGGCAACCAAGTATGGAGGGGAAAGATGGGCAACTTAACGCCGTAGGCAATTAAAAAACCAGCGTATAGCAACAATTGCAGGTTGACGGGAATGTCTTTAGCGGCGATCGCCGACATATCAAAGGTATTGACATCGCCGTAGAAAGCTAGGGTCAGTCCTGCTAACAGAATAAATAAAGACCCCCCCGCAGTGTAGAGAATAAACTTCGTTGCGGCGTAGAGGCGTTTTTTGCCGCCCCAAATGGAAAGAATTAGGTAAACCGGCACCAACTCCAATTCCCAGACTAGGAAAAAGAGCAAAATGTCCTGGACCGCAAACACGGCAATTTGCCCACCGTACATGAGCAACATCAGGAAATAGAACAGCTTTGGCTTCAGGGTCACCGGCCAGGCGGCCATGGTGGCTAGGGTGGTGATAAAACCCGTGAGGATAATCAACGGCATGGATAGGCCATCGGCCCCCACTGACCACTTGAGATCAATCTGGGGTAGCCAGGTGTAGCTTTCCACCAATTGCAGTCCCGGTTCGCTTAGGTCAAAACCGCTGTAGAAGGCATAAACGATTAGGGCGAAATCAACCAGCCCCACCGCTAGGGAATACCATCTAACGGTTTTACCGTCCTTGTCGGGGATGATGGGAATGAATAGGGCCGCCACAATCGGCAAAAGGATAATTGTGGTCAGCCAGGGAAAAGTGCTCATACTACCCAGATAGTCTTTACAGACAATAATCTAGCAGGGATTTTTCCG
This sequence comes from Synechocystis sp. PCC 6714, assembly GCF_000478825.2. Lineage (NCBI taxonomy): Bacteria > Bacillati > Cyanobacteriota > Cyanophyceae > Synechococcales > Merismopediaceae > Synechocystis > Synechocystis sp. PCC 6714. The sequence goes on from NZ_CP007542.1 coordinate 206,953, forward strand.
GCCGGGCCCGCAGAAAAGATTAATTTTTCCTAACTTTTTCTAAGTTACTTCTAAGTTACGGGCAGGCAAATGGCGATCGCCGCCGGTCTGACTTTTGTTCACACCCAGGTTTTTTTCTATGGTTTAGATTCGATTTACTTTTGGTTTGAGCCCTGTTGGAGCGGTTTTCCCTGGTTATAGGGTCAAAGTTACTCCAAAGATGTAACAGAATTTAAAGTTATGGCGTTTTTTCCGAAAGGAAATTCAGGTCTGGGGTAAACTAGCCCATAATCCTGACAATATTATTTTTTTCGACTTTACGGAGAACCCTCGGTTAAGGAGCCGATAGTCAATGTCCCATAGTGTAAAAATTTACGATACCTGTATTGGCTGTACCCAATGCGTCCGGGCTTGCCCCCTCGATGTTCTAGAAATGGTGCCCTGGGATGGCTGTAAAGCTGCTCAGATCGCCTCTTCCCCTAGAACCGAGGATTGCGTTGGTTGCAAACGTTGTGAAACCGCCTGTCCCACGGATTTTTTAAGTATCCGAGTCTATTTGGGTGCCGAAACCACCCGCAGTATGGGTTTAGCCTACTAGATCAACTAGATCCAGTGGCTAGCCCCGCCCTTATTCCGATTTTTGATCCACTTTTGACAGCTTCTACGCTGGGAAGGCCCCTGGGGTCTTCTTTTTTATTTGTTTGTTTACCAAAATTCAATCCAAATCTGTTCACCCGCACGGAACAATCCGAAAGTTAATATTTTTACCGGAGCGGTGATTTTCGGCTAAAGCTAGGCTTGACGGAGGGATTACCATAGAATGTAGTCTACCAACTGAGTAAATATACCTGAGGATAATCACCCATGCTGGCTGGGAACTATCAACCCCCTGCGTCCCTATCGGATCGTGAACTGGAAATTTTAGATCTAGTGGCGATCGGCCTGACCAACCAGGAAGTGTCAGAGCGTTTGGAGATCAGTAAAAGAACGGTGGATAATCACGTCAGTAATATTCTGACCAAAACCAATACAGAAAATCGAGTAGAGTTGGTGCGCTGGGCCCTGCAATGGGGCAAGGTTTGTCTCAATGATGTTAACTGCTGTGTGTTGCCGAGCAACGCAACCGAGTCCTAGGTCGGAATTCTCAGCTTTTTGCCGCACTATGGCTGAAATTACAGAAAACAGTCTTCCCCCCCTGAATAAAGCTACGCTCTGGGGTATTATCCGACAGGAAATCAGTGATGAGGTGGTCAACGCCCTAATAGCTTACTATCTCGGTTATCGATGCAATGGCGATCGCCAAGGATGGGATCTGAGCTCAGTGGAGCCGAGTTGGGCCCAGGAGTATCCAGAGCCGCCCAATTTCATTGAAAACCGTCCCCCCACAGTTAAGCTGACTCGGTCCATTCCGGCAGAAAATAAACAATTACTCAAAGAACAGTTAGGCTTTACTGGTTATAGGATTGGCGAGTTTACCCCCCGTCATACCCGCAGAGCCACAGCGGTTAACTGGTTGCTCAGTTATATGGTCATCCATGGCATTCCATTGACTTAGCTTCAGCTTTGAACAGCATTGGAGCTTTAGCGGGAATCTGCCCCCATCACATTTTTGCTAAATTTTCTAAAAGACAATTGGTCAGGTTTTGATAGCCCAAATCGTTAAAGTGAGCGTCGTGCTTATGGTACATTTGCCTGCTCCAGTTGCATACCTCCAACAAAGGAACATATTCCAATCCTATTTGCTTGATATCATCCCCAATTTCCAGGGAGTACTTATTATTAAACGTTTCTCCTTTTTCAGGAATGTGGACGACACGAATAACTGCGTTGGGAAAGCTATTTTTAATCTTTCTTAAAGTAGCTAATCCATTTTGATATAGCTCATTTTTGTCATACTTATTAGCCTGATTAAATTTAAGATGAGGACAAAAATTGATGAGTGGAGCTTGATTTTTACCTAAGCTATAGAGGTCACAGAGCAAATTATATAGTCTCAGCCTTTGCAGTAAATTAAGCTTAGTTTGATCTGTGCTATTTTTTGCTTGATATAATTGATTAGCCCGGTCAATCAATTCTTTTTGACTGGCATTCTGGTCGGCAATGTAAATAACTGGGGGATAATTTTCTACACAGTCCTTAGTATTTTCTTGCTGGCAAAACCAGAGAGCTTGGTCTTGAATGAACGGATACCATAAAGAACGAAAGAAATCATTGCCAATGACCATGATGTTGATTTCATCGAAATGGGCCATGTCCTTAACACTTTCTAGTAAAAGCTGAAAATGTTGGATGCCAGTGCCCGTTACGCCAAAATTGTACAACTCTGTGTTTGATTGCCCCAACTCTTGCCGCAGTTGACTAACCCAGGGCTGTTCACCCCCATCCCCCGCAGTGAAAGAATCGCCAACGAACACAACTTTTTTTGTTGTTGCAGCACTAAAGTCATAATCTACGTTATCAACAAAGCCTAGGTTATTGGTGCCATAAACAATGTCATAATCTACTTCATCTCCATAGATGGCAATACTTCTGATCTTGGTTTTGGGCTCATATTTAACCGTTTGATTTTTCCCCTGGACCAGGGAGGGCTTGGTGAAAAACAAAATTCGATTATAGAGACTATATTTGCCTATATTTGTTAATCTTAAAGCAACTTCAGCTATCACCAAGCTAAATGTAATTGAAGCAAGAATTAGAACTGTATTTTGACCGATTTTAATAATTTTTTCTGAAGGCATTGTTTTGTTTAAACGATGGGAGTAATAGGACCTTCACAAAAATAGTTTATTTTGCTGCTTTTCCAACGGACGACATAGCAATGGCAAGAAAACAGCTTTCATTTGTATCCCCTATTCTAGTCGTTTTCGCAATGATTTAATTGTGGCAGACCACGGGACTCGGCCATTGGGTTTCGTGCCCACAGTTAATGCCTAGCAAGAAGCCGAAAATCTTCTTTGCTCCAATGGTGAAGCCGTGATCGACAGGGTTGACATATCAAGTTTTTTTGATGTACAGTCATCTCATCAAGTTTTTTTGATGGGTTACCATGGTCAATCGCATTAACCCCAAAGCCATCAAGGCCGGGGGAACGCTCAATTTATTTGAAAAATACCTCACCCTCTGGGTTGCCCTCTGTATTTTCGTCGGCATTGTCCTGGGTAAGTTATTGCCTACGGTGGCCCAAACGTTGGATTCCTGGAGTATTTACAACGTTTCCATTCCCATTGCCATCTGCCTATTTTTCATGATGTACCCCATCATGGTGAAAATTGATTTTTCCCAAGCCCAGCAAGCGTTTAAAGCTCCTAAGCCGGTGATGTTGACCCTGGTGGTGAATTGGCTCATCAAGCCCTTTACCATGGTAGTTTTTGCCCAATTCTTTTTGGGTTATCTATTTGCCCCATTGTTAACGGCAACAGAAATAATCCGAGGGCAGGAAGTCACCTTGGCCAATTCCTACATTGCCGGTTGCATTTTGCTTGGTATTGCCCCCTGTACCGCCATGGTGTTGATGTGGGGCTATCTTTCCTATAGCAATCAGGGTTTGACATTGGTAATGGTGGCAGTTAATTCCCTGGCCATGCTTTTTCTCTACGCTCCTTTGGGTAAATGGCTGTTATCGGCCAGTAATTTGACGGTGCCTTGGCAAACCATTGTTTTATCGGTGTTAATCTACGTGGGTTTGCCCCTCGCCGCCGGTATTTACAGTCGTTACTGGATTTTGAAACATAAAGGACGGCAATGGTTTGAGAGTCAGTTTTTGCAGTACCTCAGCCCGATCGCCATTGTGGCTTTGTTGTTAACGTTAATTTTGCTCTTTGCTTTTAAGGGGGAATTAATTGTTAATAATCCTCTGCACATTTTGCTGATTGCAGTACCCTTATTTATCCAAACCAATTTCATTTTTGTAATTACCTACGTTCTGGGATTAAAACTCAAACTGAGTTACGAAGATGCCGCCCCCGCCGCCCTGATTGGTGCCAGTAATCATTTTGAAGTGGCGATCGCCACCGCTGTGATGTTGTTTGGTCTTAATTCTGGTGCTGCTTTGGCCACCGTGGTGGGGGTATTAATCGAAGTGCCGGTGATGCTAATGCTGGTGGAAGTCTGTAAAAAAACCGCCTTTTGGTTCCCCAGGGATCCGGAAAAAGCCACTTTGCTAGACCCCCGTTGTATTAATTCCCAATTAGGTTGCAACTGATTATTCAAATATCCCCCCAATGACAAATTTTGACCATCCTCCCCGCATCCTCTTTCTCTATGGTTCCCTCCGGGAGCGTTCCTATAGCCGTTTACTAGCCGAGGAAGCCGCCCGCATCATTACGGCCATGGGGGCCGAAACCAAATTTTTTGACCCGAGGGAATTACCCCTACGGGGCCAAGTTCCGGACAGCCACCCCAAGGTTCAAGAATTACTGGAACTAAGCCAATGGTCCGAAGGACAGGTCTGGTCTTCCCCGGAAATGCACGGCAACATCACCGGCATCCTCAAAAACCAACTTGATTGGATTCCCCTAGAAGTTGGTTCCATCCGACCCACCCAGGGGCGAACCCTCGCCCTTATGCAGGTTAGTGGCGGCTCCCAATCCTTCAACGCCGTCAACACCATGCGGATTCTTGGTCGTTGGATGCGGATGTTTACCATTCCCAACCAGTCGTCCGTGGCCAAGGCGTATCAGGAATTCCATGAAGACGGCACCATGAAAGATTCCCCCTATCGGGACCGGGTGGTGGACGTGATGGAAGAACTGTACAAATTCACCCTACTTTTGCGGGACAAGGTGGATGATTTGACCGATCGCCATAGTGAAAGAAAAGCCCGGGCCAACGCCAATGGTTGATGGGCCCGACTCTCCACTGCCACTAACTCTGACTCACTCTAACTGTCCAACTAATTTAATCAATTACCCCATTCAAATGGAGGCCTGAACTGTGAAAAAAGTCATGTTCGTTTGTAAGCGTAATTCCTGTCGCTCCCAGATGGCAGAGGGCTTTGCTAAAACCCTAGGGGCGGGCAAAATATCCGTCACCAGTTGTGGGTTGGAATCTTCCCGAGTTCATCCCACCGCCATTGCAATGATGGAAGAAGTGGGCATAGACATCACCGATCAGACCTCCGATCCCATCGGAAACTTTAACGCTGACGATTACGACGTGGTAATTTCCCTCTGTGGCTGTGGAGTTAATCTGCCGCCGGAGTGGGTCAGCCAAGAAATTTTTGAGGACTGGCAACTGGAAGACCCCGATGGTCAATCGTTGGAAGTTTTTCGCACAGTGCGGGGGCAAGTCAAAGAACGGGTGGAAGAACTGATCGCTAAAATTGGCTGATCTGTCCGATCCCCATGGATACCAACGATACCAAACCCTCAATTTGGCTATATGCTTAGGGAAATGGCTTTTTGCCACGAAACTTCACTAATCGTTATACAAGTTAACCAAAGGAGGGTTGTGGATCTTGGAAACCAATAAAGAAAGAATATTGGTGGTCGATGACGAGGCCAGCATCCGACGCATATTAGAAACCCGTTTATCCATGATTGGCTATGAAGTGGTGACGGCGGCCGACGGTGAAGAGGCGATCGCCACTTTCCATGAGAGCGACCCCGATTTGGTGGTGTTGGATGTGATGATGCCCAAGCTGGACGGCTACGGCGTTTGTCAGGAATTACGCAAGGAATCGGATATTCCCATTATTATGCTCACGGCCCTGGGGGATGTGGCGGACCGCATTACCGGGCTGGAACTGGGGGCCGATGACTATGTGGTCAAACCCTTTTCCCCCAAGGAATTGGAAGCTAGAATTCGTTCTGTGCTGCGGCGGGTGGATAAAAACGGTATGCCCGGCATTCCCAGTTCGGGGGTGTTACAGATTGCCACCATTCGCATTGATACCAACAAGCGGCAAGTCTATAAAGGGGATGAGCGCATCCGGTTGACGGGGATGGAATTTAGCCTGTTGGAACTATTGGTGAGCCGCTCCGGTGAACCCTTTTCCCGTTCGGAAATTTTGCAGGAAGTGTGGGGTTATACCCCCGAACGCCATGTGGACACCAGGGTGGTGGATGTGCATATTTCCCGCCTGCGGGCCAAGCTGGAGGAAGACCCCAGCAATCCCGAATTAATTCTCACTGCCCGGGGCACCGGTTATCTTTTCCAACGCATTCTGGAACCGGGGGAAGAGCCGTAATTCCTAGGGGTTCACCGAGGAATTTTTAGCCCATTGCCAGTTGATTGCCGTCATGAGTGCAGATCCTAATCGTATTCTTCGTTTATTACCTCTGGGGGCAGGCAGTCTCGGGGGAATATTGTTGCTGATTAACCGCCTTTCCACCCCCGTATTAAACCCTTCCCAGGCCCGTTCCGATGTGGTGGGGGTAATTCTAGCAGGGATGCTGGTGTGTGTCTGGCTAATTTGGCAACGAATTCAGCCCAAATCACCGGAAGCGGTGGTGCTAGAAGGCAAAGAAGGCTTTGATTTATTAGAAAGTCTGCCCCAGGACTTGCAAACAGAGTTAGCCTGGGCTTCCCATTTGCTCTTGACCAATACTGTTACCCAAACCATGGTGGTCTATTACGATCGCCAGGTGTTGTTGCGGCGGGGCATTTTGAGTGGACAAAAAGAAGTGAAACCGGGGCCCATTGTAGAACGGGTGATGCAGACCCAAAAACCAGTCTATTTAGTTAATCTCCCCCTTTACCCCGGTCGGGTAGAGTTTGATTATTTACCAGCCAACACCCAGGGGTTAATTTGTCAGCCCCTCGGCGATCGGGGCGTGATGATTTTGGGAGCCAATATTCCCCGCAGTTACACCAAGCAGGATGAAAATTGGGTAACGGGCATTGCCGATAAAATTGCCCATAGTTTAGGCACAGTTATCAATGTTTAACGAAGTTTAACGGGCATTAAGCCAGGCAAAAATTTCCGCCGTGGTTAAGTTCAGATTTATAGTCAATCAAAGTAAGATTGAGACGGCTAAGCTCTTTACCAAAGACGGTTTTGGCTCTGGTCAGTGTCTTACTCTCAATTAAATCAACTATAAGTCAGTGAGCAACTGTAGAGACTTTTGATCATTGTTCATTTCTAGGGTTTGAACACTAGAAAAAATTACTTCAAATTCTCTCAGCTAGACTCAACCACCGTTCTGTTTTTTGGTCAATACTTTCACTTAAATTAGCTAGGCGTTCCGTCAGGTTTTGCAACTCGGAAAAGTTCCCATTGGGACTCTGGTAAAGTTGCGCTTCTAATTGGGCCTTTTCCGCCTCCAATTGGGGAATTTGTTGTTCTAGTTGTTCGTATTCCCGCTTTTCCTTATAGGAAAGTTTTTTCGCCCCGCTATCTTGGCTAACCTTAGTCGTAATAGAAGCAATCGGCTGAGATTTTTTTAACTCAGTTTCTTCTTGGTTAGCTCTAACCTGTTCTGCTTTTTTATACTCTAAATACAAACTATAATTACCGGGATATTGACGCAACTTTCCTTCTTCTTCAAAGGCAAAAATTGTTTCCACTGTCCGGTCAAGGAAATAGCGGTCGTGGGAAACCACAATTACACAGCCGTTAAAGTCTTCTAAATAATCTTCCAACACCGCCAAAGTTTGGACATCTAAATCGTTGGTGGGCTCATCCAAAATTAAAACGTTGGGGGCTTGCATCAATACCCGGAGCAAAAATAAACGACGTTTTTCCCCCCCAGATAATTTGGCAATCGGGGCAAACTGCTGATTAGGGGGAAACAAAAATCTTTCTAGCATTTGTCCCGCCGTAATTACTTCCCCATCGGTGGTTTTCACCAATTCTGCCACACTTTTAAGGTAATCGATCACCCGTTGGTTAGGGTTCAAACTAAGATCATCGGAATGTTGATCAAAGTAACCAAAATGAATGGTACTACCAATATCCACCTTGCCCTGATCCGGTTCCAGTCTACCCGTAATCATATTCATTAAAGTGGATTTACCTACACCATTTTTGCCCACAATGCCCACTCGATCAACGGGGGTAAAAATATAGGAAAAATCCTTAATTAATTGGCGATCGCCAAAGCCTTTGCTAACATTTTCCAGCTCTACTACTTTTTTACCAATGCGCCGCCCCGCCGTAGCAATATCCACTTTGCCAGGCCCAGTTTTAAAGCTGGTTTCCTGCATATCCCGAATACGATCAATGCGGGCTTTTTGCTTGGTGCTCCGGGCTTTAGGACCACGCTTTAACCATTCCAATTCCCGCCGCAATACCCCTTGGTGTTTTCTTTGACTGCTTTGTTCTGAGTCCTCTGCTTCCGCTTTTTTGGTCAGATAATAACCATAGTTGCCGTTGTAGCTGTACAGTTCCCCCTGATCAATTTCCAAAATACGGTTCGTCACCCGGTCCAAGAAATAACGGTCGTGGGTAATAAGTAACAATGCGCCCCGGAACCTTTGTAGGTAACTTTGTAGCCATTCCACCGAAAAAGCATCCAAATGGTTAGTGGGCTCGTCCATCAGCAACACATCCGGTTGGGACAATAATGCAGCGGCGATCGCCACCCGTTTGCGGTAACCGCCGGAGAGGTCGCCTATTTTGGCATCCAGCCGATCAACCCCCAACTGGGTCAGGATAATTTTTGCTTGGGTTTCCAGTTCCCAAGCGCCACTGGTTTCCATCTGGGCCGATAGGGCTGAGAGTTGATTGAGCAATTGCTCGTTACTACCCTGGTGGGCCAACTTGTCCGACAGCAGTTCATATTGTTTGACCAATTCCCACTGCTCCCCACTGTCCACAAATACCTGCTCCAATACGGTGCGATCGCCGTCCATCTCTGGTTGTTGGGGCAAATAAACCACTTTGGCACTGCTGTTACACCAATATTCACCACCGTCAAAGGTTTCTAACCCCGCAATCATTTTCAATAGGGTGGATTTCCCAGAACCGTTGACCCCAATCAGCCCTACTCGATCGCCCGGTTCAATGTTGAAAGTAGCGTCCCGCAGAATTTCCTTAATACCAAAATCTTTACGGAGGGACTGAACGGTGATGAGGGCCATACGGGGGAATTTATCAGGGGAAGGAAATCAGCAGGCATTGTTTGGCACCCATTTTATCTGAATACTGGTTGGGGAAGACTGACAAACTGCTTAAGAGCTATGCTCTGGCAATATGGAGTACTTTGTCTGGTCTCCAGCCAAACCTGGGAACCGATAGGTTAACCTTTTCTTAGTCTTAACTTTAAGTAATCTTTAAATATTCTTTAAAAAGTCTTTAAATTTGTCATCACAAGGGAGGCTGCACTGTCGCTGTCCGATTAATACCAGCCATTCCCTTAACTTAACTTTGGGCCAATAACGCAGTACGTTTAGGTTTAATTGTTGACCCAATCTATCCCCCATCGGGGCATCCACTATTCGGCATAATCTCCTTTCCGACAAGGGTCTCAGCTACTTACCCTGATATGTTTTTTGCCAATATGCTATTATCCCAGCTCCATTTGGGTAAGTTACATTTGTGACTTATCGTAGTGGTTATGGGGCTGTGATCCAGATCACATACATGGGTCAACTGGGACAATAAAATATATTCTAGCAAAGCAAAATTTGATGCAGGAAATTTGGCTCAACACCGGGAAAATAATCTAAATCCAGTCATTTTGATCTGATTTCCTTGTCCGTCTTCTGTCACTGATTTATTTCCTATTTAGACTGTTTTATTTTTATTTACGGCTGAAGGTTCATTATGAATACCCGTTTTTTCCTCAATTTGCTCACTGCTTCCAAACGTAACGCCGGTTTTGCTATGCCCATGGTGATTATGGGTGGTTTAGTGATTACGGTGGCAGCGGCGGCGATCGCCATGAAGGGGATGAATGATCAAAATCAGGTCACAGCTAAGGCTCAGTCCCAGCAAGCAGAAGCTCTAGCGGAAGCTGGTGCGGCCCAGTATATAGATTTTCTTAATACACATCCCAAGCTTTTAACTCCGGGTTTAGGTAATCCACACTCAGGACTTTGGACTGAGGCCAACTGGCAAACAGCTTGGAATGGCTCCTATGCTAGCAGTAGTAGCAGTAGCAGTAGTAGTGCCGGAACACCGCCTCCCCAGTCGGGAACCACCTGTCAGACCACCACGTATAACAGTGCTGGGAATCCTACCAATCCTAATGCTGGGGGAACGTCATCTATTCCATCAAATCAAGTTTCTAATTGGATTACTCCTCAAACAGAGAGACCTATTAACAATGGCAATGGTAAAGTTAAGTTGGTGGGCTACTCCTACGACAGTATTAGGAATGTGGGAGCGATCTCCGTGCAGGGTATAGTTGACGATAATCAAGCCGCATCCCAAATTCAGTATGCTTTCAGAGTTCGACCTGAAATGCCAACCTTTAATAACACCCCTATTGTGCCCCAAATAGGTAGTGGGGGCGGAGGTGCAGGACTTTGGGCAAGGAATTTTCAGGGCAGGGCTGACGAAGCTACAGTCTACGGCAATATACTAGATAGCTCTGGGTGTGAAAATGGAACAACGCCAAGTGACGGAAATACAGACGAATTGCCTGCCGGAATCTTTACACTTGGAAATGGCAGTTCCTGGGAACCTCCACTTAGTGGCATACAGGGAACCTACACTAACCAGGATATTCCTTTTCCTCCTTTACCTAATTATCCCACATCTTCAGAATTCACAGCTTTAATAAGCAACAATCGTTTAAATTCAACAACTTGCAGCGCTTCTGGCCGTACTCAATTTCCTCAGACAAATGACTATGCAACTGACGGGACACAGTATAATGCAAGTTCACCGCCAACAACACCTAAAGTCTACAGATATAGAATCACCTCTGCTTGTAATAAGGAGAACATGACGTTTGGAGATACTGGTGGTGGAACTGTAATGATGTATGTTGATGGGGATGCGAACATTGGAGGTAATACAACCATTGGAGGCACTTCAGCAACTAAGGTCATTTGGTTGATTAATGGAGACCTTACTCTAGGTGGTGGTGCATCGTTTGGTGGAGCAAATACAATTAAAAATTGGGCATTCTTTGTCTATGGTGATGATCTTCGTCAGCGAGGTAACGCAGACACTTATGGCTTCTTATTTGCTCCAAATGCAACTTTAGATGTGAATGGTACTGGTAAATTTGCCGGTGCTGTTTGGGTGGATACAATTACTCAAGGAAATGCTCAGTCAAAAATATTCCAGGCTCTAAATCAAAGTGAAATTAACGAGATCTTCACTACGGCTTACACTGCTTCTGGCAACAGTACAGATGCTACCTATGCAAGTTCTTCTGGTCCGCCAACACCTGCCAAAATTGAATTAATTGGTAATTACACGACTCAATCGACAGATACTACATCCGTCTCTATCCCCTCTGGTTTAGATTACTCCGCAGCCTACGCTTCCAGTTCTAGTTCTCAGACTTCCAGTGCAAGTTCTCAGGCTTCTAGTGCAAGTTCTCAGGCTTCTAGTTCTAGTAGTTCTACTCCTCTTCTTAGTTCAATTACTAATCGCCTTGCTTGTATTGCCGCTGGTGGTCGTTGGAATAACGGACAGGGAACTTGTCGCTAGAATTTAGCAATGATTTTCTCGAATAAAACCATATAGCAACAGTATAAAAATATTTTTGGCACATCCGCGCGGTGTGCCTTTTTTATTATTTATAAAATCCTTTTCTTTCACAATTAACACACCGTAAATCCCACAAAGGAAAAATCATGCGTTGGCGGAACTGTTCATCATTTAAAGGTTGGTAATAGGTTAATGGACCGTAAAAACGATAAGAGACCAAAATCGCCGCTGATAATACAGCTAGAATTAGAATTTTATATCTAGTAGTTAATAGCAAATTTCCTATTTGCCTTGCTTCTTCTACCAAAATAGCAAACAAGCAAAAACTAAATAGCAGTGCCGGGAAGTAGTGATATAAATACATAACCCTTCCCAATTGGCTAATGATAACCATATAACTCCAGTAAAGAAGCAAAAAAGTAGCAACTAGGAATCTATTTTTAAGCGGCTCCCGTAAAGGAAAAAAGATATAAACAAAAATTAATGCCGTTGTTCCCAACACTCCACTGAGTCCCAAAAACCAGATCACTGGATTAGCTTGTAGGTATAGGTATTTGTAGAAAATACCATCAGCGGTTTCCCAGCGATAATTAATTGCTCTAGCTCCCAGCGGCCAAAACAAACTTGGACTACCATTTTCATCCGGCTTACTTAAATCTAATTTAGGCACCCCTTTTTGATAATTTTTTACATGATTAAAATGCTCCTGAATTCTGAGGGGAAATGACCAAATTTCACTTTGTCTATTACCATCAATCAATTCCGCGTACTCTGTAGAAATATTAAAATAACCGCCATTATCTAAACTTGGATTAACATTTTTAGTAATGGAAAAATGAATCTGCCAAACCATGATAAACGTCAGGATAAAACCAATTAAAAACAGTCCCAATGATAAAGTTATTTTAGGCCAATCAGGAAATAACTTGGAAAATAAAAGTGGAATTAATAATAAAATAATTAGACCAGTTACCTTTGTGGTCGCCACCAAACCAACACTAATTCCTAAGCCAATTGAAGCAATAGCTAAGCGCTCACTATGTTTTTTGTTTTTTAAAGCCAGCAGAAAAAAGAGGATTGAAAGGCCAATAAATAACATCAATGGAGCATCTAGCATTGCCGCCCGAAAATGGACAATCATTGCATTGTCAAATAAAATTAGAAAGCTCAGCAAAAAAGCAATGATATTATTACCCACCAAGTTCAGGGCAATATAAAAGAATATTATCGGCAATAACCAAGCACAAATTGTTGGTACCAAACGATAACCAGCAAAGGAAAAATCAGCGGGAAAATCCTTCGCATAATAAACATCATTAAATTGATTAAATAAATTATTAGGATGAACCAATGATTCTCCTAATGCAATCAACATTGGCCCCAGTGGAGGATGCTCATACATAAAAAAAGTATGATTTAGATATTTCTGAGCCGCAGGAATATGATAATTTTCGTCCCAAAAAACTGCCTGAGGATTATTATACTTATGAAAGTAAGTATAATAAGAAATAATCAATATAGTAATAGCAAGTAAAATATTTTGAACCCTTCGTCCACCTAATTTTTCATAAATTTGTACTTTCATAATTTAGTAACCTATAAAGATTCTTAATTAGATTTATGGCCATTATCTCAGAACTATATCCAAGCAATTTGCCTTTTTTCTTGCCCATCTTTTCTGAACTATTTCAGTTCTACCATTTATGACTATTACTATTTTTTGCGACCTGAATTGAGATAATATATGGTAATTTAGATTTGATTAGGGTAATCAAATTGACAATGGCGATTAAATTTAAGTTTGGTTGTTTAGAATAGTCATAGAGTGATTAAGTAATGAGGAGGTAATTCATGATTCAATCCATTGAAGCAATCATTGATTCGGAAGGCAATGTCTACTTACTAGAGCCAGTTAAACTTGCTAACTCAAAAAAGGCGATCGTCACTATTCTTGAAGAGAATGTAATGGACTCTATTCTGGAAACAGCGCTGAGCTGAGGAGGAGCAAACAAGAATTAGGTCAGCAGAACAAGAAGCTCGCCAAACTCCAATGGGAACTCGATACCGCATTGTACTCCACTAAATATCAACTCGAACCCAACGATTTCCACCACCAACAATTAAGGGATATCCTTGCCTCGCCCCAATAATACTAAAATACTCCTTAATATTCTTAATATGCCCCAGCGTTTTACCTTTGGACGTACCTCTGATTCTAGGTAGAAATTCCAAAACGCTAATTTTACCAATTGTTTACCGTATCTCCAAACTTCTTAAACACGCTTTAACACTGTACTTTCTGGCGAAGGACAATCAATAAAGAGTAATTATGTCACTGTAGTTCAAATAATGATTCGATTGAACAAATTATTTGTCTGTCTTGCTTGGGAGGAACATTGAACAGAATAGATAAACATTCACTCCAACCAACATCTGGGATTGATTTACTGGCCCTACTTTTAGCCAAACTTTTTACATTCAAATCCTCAAAACCAATCAAATTATACTTATTGACCAATTTAATTACAGTTTTATGGTGGGAGTTTTTGCAACTCTTCTCGGCGACTATAGACTAAACCAAAACTACTTCTAAGATTGATAGCATCTGAGACACTGAGATTTTGAACAATGCCAATTAAGTCGCCATCCACCAAAATACCCAAGACATTCGGTAGTCCTTGAGAACTTTTTATCTCTTGTAATTTTAGTTCCATTTCAACTGATAAATGGAATTGGTATCGCGATCTGAAATATATAGTTCGCGAGATTTATTGGGATTAAATGCCAGCCCTGAAATACTTTTAAGCTTTGACTGATATTTCCATTGCAATTTTGCAGTTTTCAAATCGAAAGCAGCAATCCACCCAGAGTTGTAGTCGGCAACGAAAAGAGATTTGCCATCGCTAGCAAGTCCCGAAGGCTTGTCCAGCCAACTTTCTGAAATAAAAGTTTCTTGCGGGACATCGTAAACGTAAGAATATTCTGCAAGAACTTCCATAGGGGCAATCCAAGCTTGGCCAAGTTCCGCTATCTTAGCAAGGTCTCCATGGGTTTTTATCCAGTTACTAATAGCCCCTGGTTCATCTCCATCCATTGAGACACCTTTAACATCTTCCCAGCTAATTACTCCGGTGCCAACTTGTCCTTTATCGTATTGATCTGACCAGCTTTTGACAACGATTTGGATATTTCCTGCTGTAGTGGCTATTCTCTGAACTTTACCCATACCAGTATTGGAAAAGTAGAGCCAGCCATCTAGCACCAACATTCCGCTAGGTATATCTTTGTCACGCTTGAAATCAATTTCTGGGTAACGCCAAACAATGCCATCCCCATGAAAACCATTACCCTCCTGGTGATCCCGGTTAAAGTCGTAGCGCATTAGATGTCCATTACCCAAGCACTGCCCATTGCTATCTCGACTACCACAGCCATCTAGCAGGAAATAGGCATTATCCTTGTCATGGGCAATTCCCATGGCTAGCGGACTTTCGTGCAACATATCTAAGTGGCTCCCTTCACGTGGCCAGTGACATTGCTGAACGCTAGAATTCCAATAAGTTAGGGGACATCCTTGGGACAGGGTCAAATCGCGGTCTGGATCGTGTCCGTTCCCGGGTTGAGGCCAATCTTCTAGATATTTCTTACTTTGTCCGGCTAAAGCATAGGTGGTTGCCGAGAACAAAGTAGGCCCCATGAAATGGTTGTTAACAAAATTTTTATTTCGCTCAGGATTTTTGATGAAATTCATCCCCCGTAATTCGTTGATCGAGTCATTTGAGACTGCGAACGTGTCATCATAACCAAATGCAATACCAGTTGGTTTGGCTAGAAAATGCTCGGCGTAGGCATCAGTTTTAACCGATACTTCTAGGTTAGACTCTCCAACATTTGTTAAAGTTGCGATTGAGTCATTGCCATGATTGACCACCCACAGTTGGTTGGATTGATTAGGTCTAAATGCCATTCCTGCAGGCTCAGATAATTTGTCTTCTAGAGGAATCTTTGAAAGCGTCATCTTCGGCTGTGCAGACAATTGCTGTAGTCCGCTCACCATTCCCAAAAGTAGGAATAGTGACACTATAAGAATTTGGACAAAACGAAGTTGCTTCATGAATATCTTGTGCATAAGAATATATGTAACTACTCAGGTCAAACAGAACTAAACAAAAAAAGATCTACCAGAGAGTGCTCTAGATTTTGTGTAAAGAGAAAAATTAAAGTGAAAAGCGTTCAGGAAAAGGAATAGCAAAATGGGAAGCGGCGGCTCGCCAATCCCGGATGGGACGTTGCCATTTCTTAGGGATACACTTCATTGCTAAATACAATAGCTTAAAAACGTAATCTTCATCCGGAAAAACAGCTTTTGTTTTAATAATTTTGCAAAAAGAGTGATTTAAGGACTCAATCGCATTGGTAGTGTAGATAACGCGACGAATCTCCATGGGATAGCCAAAAATCGGGATGAAATGCTCCCAATGAGGTAACCATATTTGGCTAATGGTGGGGTAAAGCTCATCCGATTTCTGAGAAAAAGCATCCAGAGCGGTTGCGGCTTCCTCCATAGTGGCAGCCTGATAAATCGGCTTTAAATCCGCTGCCACAGCCTTTTTATTCTGATTTATTCTGACCGAGCACATGATCAAAGTAATTACACACTAAATGGACAATGGATAGTTGGACTCGGGTCTTAGGACAAATTACCCTAATTGCCTGGAGAAAGCCGGTCAAGCTATCGCAACAGGGAATAAGGATATCCTTAAGTTTTTAATTCTTCATTTTTGTTAGGATACGCAGCCTGAATTTAGCACCCTCGGCTTCCCCAATCCAAAAACCCGGTAATTGTTTGTCTCTCTCCTGGTTAACGTTTAATAGAATAACTGTGGGATAGATCTGATGGAAATTCATTTTCACAGCAGAGTTAGTAAGCGGCTAACCAACAGGAAATCTTTGGGGTGTCCCAACGAATCTCACTGCATACCTTTTAAGATTGCTGGGAGAGGACGTTAATCAGATTGGCATTGATAAGCTTTATGAATTCATCAAATCCTATTTCCCTTACGTCCCGTTTTGGTGATGCCCTCGTCCTGGCTAACCAATTGCATGCCCATCAATTTCGTAAAGGCTCCCCAGTTCCCTACATCAGCCATTTACTAGGGGTAACGGCCTTGGTGCTAGAGATGGGAGGTAATGAAGACGAGGCGATCGCCGCTCTGCTCCATGATGCAGTGGAGGATCAAGGCGGGATGGAGACTTTGGCCATAATTGAGAGTAAGTTTGGTCAGACAGTGGCCGCCCTGGTTATGGCCTGTTCCGATAGCACTACGATGCCCAAACCCCCTTGGGAACAGCGCAAACAAAAACATCTCCAAAAAATGCGTCAGGTCTGTCTCTCGGTGCTGAAAATTTCCCTAGCGGATACTCTCCATAATGCCCGCACCATTGAGATAGATTTGCGTCGCCATGGGGAGGAAATTTGGCAAAAATTCAATCGGGGTAAATCTGGCATTGTCTGGTATTACCAATCTCTCTGGGACATTTACCAAGACCGTAATCCCAATGCCTGGTCTAATGAATTGATTGAGATCATCGACGATTGGCGTTATGGCAAGCTTTGAAAATCTTGGGCGAACAGCCATAGTCCACGTACTCTTGCGTTTTGCTTTGCACCATTGGGCCAAGCTTAAGTCCATAGTTGATTAATACTAATTATCCCGATTGTTTCCGATCAAGATGGCGATCGCCAAAATTTAAGCTCCCATGCCGGAATATTGTTTTAAACCCTGACGCCAAAGCCAACGGTTGAGCAGGGCAAATATACCAGTCCAAACACCGATAATTAATAAACTCTTGAAAAAAGGTAAAGGTAAACCCACCAAAGCGGCGGCGGGAAAATAAACCCCGTAGGGAAAAGGGGTTAGTAAAACAATTTGCCTTACTGTTTCGGGAAAGGTCTCTAGGGGAGCAATAACACCGGAGAGAAAAATATAGAACAAAAACCAAAGATCCTGGAGAGCGCTGGCCCGTTCCGTCCAAAAGGCACAGAGGGCGAAGGTGTACTGGATTAAAAAATAGAGGGTAAAGGAACAGACAATGCCAATTAGCCCTTGGAGAAAATGCCAGGGCTCTGGTAGCCAAAAGGCTTCAGGATAGAGGGAGAAAAAGAGAATGGTCAAAATAGCCACAATAGGCAGGCGGGTCATTTTTTCGGCCCAGTGGCGGGCAATGTGATGCCACACCGGATCTAGGGGTTGCAGTAAACGGAAGGATAAAACCCCTTCCAACACTTCCTTTTCAAATTCCCAAATTACCCAGATGGTGGTCAACTGACGTACTACGAACACAGCAAAAAAGTACCTGGCTACCTGGATAGCGTCAAGGGTAAAGTCTCCACTCTCCGCCGCTTTCACCCAGACCCCCATCAATATTAGAGGCAAGGAACCGGACAAAATCCAAAAGAAAATTTCTGCCCGGTACTCCACCATTTGAGCAAAGTAAACGCTCAACAGTACCCGCAGTTTGTGGGGAAAATGACCCATAAAGTTTTAGTCAAATACAACTCGTCCATCATTCCCAGCAAAGGTTTGAGGCGAGTTTTCACTTTAACCTGCTTCTTCTTCGACGGGAAAGGGTAACACCGGCAGGCGATCGCCTCGGAACACCTCTTCGGAAAGTTTACCCAGGGCCTCACTGCGTTGACCAAGGCAACGGGCCAAACCTAGAGCTGAAAGAACGGGCAAGATGGTGGCACTTAAAATGACACTGGTCAAGGAATCCATGGTGATCAAGATGTAGAAATTATTTCAACTTTAGCGGGGCCAGAGTTTGCGCCACCAGGGAATAGAATCCCGGGGGCCTTCCAGATAGCTAATTTTGTCCTCAATTTCCCCCAGGGGCCAACCGGTCAAGTTGGCGAGGGTTTTCGCTTCTTCCCGTTGGCGTTTTTGCACCGTTTGACGATAGGTGTTGGCGGCGGTGCAATTCATTTCCCCCCGATAGGGACGCCGCAGGACATAACGCCCTTGGAACAATTCCTGGTTAGCGGTGTTTTGAAAACGTAAATCCTCCGGGAATTTGTCAGGAGTGTAGCGCAAATGTAAACGGGTGATGAACACATTGCTATTGCCAGGGAAAGGCATACCCCGGAAGGAAGGATTGGGGCTCGCACTGGGTTGGTCTAACCAAAATACTCCGGCTTCTTGCAGTTCTTGGGGGGAAAGGGGGTCCGCCGAACAGGGATCACAACTGCCCATGTCCCAGGCATATTCCAGAAAAGCAACATTTTTACCGGAACGTTGGTAGGCGGTGTCGAACATCGCGCCATAGAACTGGCCAAATTTCCCCTGGACAAATTCGGGTAACTCCAGATTGGAGGGAATTTTTTCGGTGCGATAGTTAGTAACTTCTACTGCTCCCCGGGGAGATAACAGATAAACAATTAATTCCTGGGGACCATCTGCATTGACCATGCCTAAACGGATGGGGAGCATAAACCGCGGGGATTCATAAGCCATCATCAGCGGCCTCAAGGCTTGAAATCCTTGGCGATCGAATTCTTTCAGGTTAACCTTAGCGACAAAAAACTTTAGCCCTTGTTTGATATATGCTCCTAGCACATCGGTGGCCCCAGGGGGAATGCGGTAATTATTTTGGTTTAACCAAGTTTCTAGGCCATTGGACTCCTTGGCACTGAGGATGAGAATGTCATATTCCCCCACGGAAAACTGATTTTCGATGGTTACCCCCAGCGCTTCATTGCTCATTTTTTCTTGCAATCCCCGGGTCATGCTGGGGGCCGCTGGCATTGCATCCATAAATTGACGGCCACCGTAGGTTTCACAGGGATTATCGTCAAAATATTCCACCAAACGGGGAGCACTAAAATTATCTAAACGCTCAATTATTTTTCTTTCTGCCACATTGACCTGGTCTTCCTGTAAGACCACCGGCACCGGCACTACGAGGGCAAAATCCTGCACGTCCCCTTGGTAATCGTTGGCCATGGTCAGCACAGTTCGATCGCCATCTTTGGCGATAATCACCTGGGATGCATGGTTATAAAGACTGGTGTCCGCCTGGGCGACGTAAAAGCCACAGAATGCTAGGGCCGGGGGAGTGGATAACAGTAAACCGAGGAAAAAACAGACCAGAATGGGTACCGGACGGAAGTAGGCAAACATTTTCCGGATGGCTTCGTGCACTAGTTTGGCCCCACTAAATCAAACCTGAATAAATCAGCAAACACAAGCTATTGCCTGCAATATAGTCTGCATTATCGGCGATCGCCATCGGCAAATTAATAAAACTTTGTTAATTTTTGGATCATCATGCCATTGGGGGAAGTTCAGTCTTTGGATAGATTGTTAAGTTAGATAGGAATGGCTGAGCCATTCACCTACTCCTCCCACCTATCCAAAATTATGTTACTTTTCCTACTTCCAGGCAGCGGCGATCGCCTGGCAAAATTTTCCGCCGCAGCTTTAAGTTTCCTCTTTTTAGGATTGGGCAATTTAATAACACCATTGGCTGTGGCTGCCCAGAATAGTCCCCTACGGCAAGGTATTCATTTCTACGGCGAGTCTGCCCAACCAGGGGTAGTGGGACAGGAATATTTTATTTTTCAGGTGCGGGGTGACCAGATTAGGGGAGCTTTCTTTGCCTACCATTCTGAGTTTGCTTGCACCCATGGCACCATCTCTGCCCAAGCGTTGGATTTGGTGGTGGAAGATCCCTATGGCGAACAACCCCCCAGCCGTTTTGCCCTGAACCTAGTCCCCCAATCACCGGTGGCCCGCAGCGGCAACAACATTGACCTAACGTTGCAGGGACTAGAGGAAATTAAAACCATTGGCGCAACGGAACAGGACATTTTGGCGGCATGTTTGTAGCTAAAACCAATTAAACTCCCTCCTCTTGCCGAAAAAGACAAACTTTTTTGCCTCCCTTCCCTGTGGTTGGGATCAATCTGACGGTGCTCTACGTCCCAAAACCTGTAGGGTGGAATATTGCCACATTGCCAAGGAGTTTGATTTTTCATGGCTATGATTGACTGGGCCATTGTGCTGGCCTATTCGGCGATCGTTATTGTCATTGGGGCGATCGCCAGTCGAAAACAGGATAACACTGATGAATATTTCCGGGGTGCTAAACAAATTCCCTGGTGGGCCCTAGGTTTTTCCATCATTGCCACCTCTTTTTCCGCCGCTTCCCTGTTGGGGGGCCCTGGGGAGGGTTATGGCCACGGCTTCTTATATTTGCAATTGCAATTGGGGGATCTGATTGGCTATGGCCTGGTAATTGTCGTCTTTTTGCCATTTTTTGTCCGGCTCAACCTCACCACGGCCTACGAATATCTGGAAAAACGTTTCGATGCCAAAACCCGTTCCCTGGGTTCCCTCTGTTTCCTCCTCTTCGTCATTGCCCGCTTAGGGGGGTTATTGTACGCTGCGGCCCTGGTGTTATCGATTCTCACCGGCATTAGTACGAATACCGCTATTTTGATGGTGGGGGTGGTTTCCATCATTTACACCGTTGCCGGGGGCATCACCGCGGTAGTTTGGACAGACGTGTTGCAATTTGGCATGATTTTTGTCGGCTTGGGGGCCGGCATTTGGGCCGCTGTCACCGCTGTGCCAGGGGGATTTGGGGAACTGTGGCGCATTGCTGGGGAAAACGGCAAGTTGGTGGTGTTTAATTTCGACTGGGATCCCGCTTCCATTCGTTCTCTGCCCACAGCTTTGATTGCCTATGGCATTTTGGCTTTTGCGGTGGCGGGGACTAACCAGCAGTCTGTCCAGCGCTATGTCTCCTGTGCCGATGAGCCATCTGCCCGCAAAGCTATTTTTTTGGGTTGGTTTTCCGGGGTTTTGGGGGTAGGAGCCACTCTGCTGCTGGGGATTTTATTATTCAGCTTTTACCAGTTGCAGGGGGGTCTACCGGAGGAGATTAAGCCCGATGAAATTCTTTCCTATTTCATTGTCAACCAAGTACCCCCAGGGGCATCGGGTTTTCTGGTGGCGGCTATTTTTGCGGCGGCCATGTCTTCCATTGATTCGGCTTTGCACTCTTTGGCCACTTGCATGACGGTGGATTTTTACGACCGTTACATCAATGTCCAAGCCAGTGAAATGCGCTCAGTCCGGGTGGCCCAGGGGTTAATTATTGTCTGGGGCGTAGTAGCAATCTTTTCTGCCATTTACGCCGCTTCCACCGGGCAGGATCTACTAGAATTTTTGGTGTCCTATACCACTATGTTTTTGGGCCCCCTCTTGGGAATTTTTCTGATGGGGGTATTGTTTCCGCGCATTAATGCCCTGGGCGCTTTTTACGGCACCGTGGCGGCGGTTTTACTGGTAATTGTAGCTTCCAATGCAGGTTGGCTTACTTTCCCTGGCATTTGGCGATCGGCGGTCACTGCTCCCCTAGCTGTTCTCCTAGGCTTGGTTATTTCTCTGTTTGCCAGTGCTCCAAACCCTAAGCATTTATTTGGTTTAACCATTTGGCATCCGGTGATGGACGCTCCGGTAACCAGTACCACAACCAAGCCAGGATCCGAAGACCAGGATTTAGAGGTTTAAACTAACTGTTTAAGTTTTGTTAAATTGAAAGGCTTTTCTATGAAATACTTACCATTTGTTGCCACGGTGATCACGGCTGTTGTCGGGGAAGTCATCCTGTTTCCATCCCAGGTTATGGCCCAATCCCCCAACCAAAATTTGCGGAGTTTTTTTGAAACGGGCCGCCCCCAATCCCAGGACACTCTTCGGTTCCAACGTCCCCCCAGCGGTGTGCCCCCTATCCGCAGCAATGCTAACAATTGGCAGTTAATTGTTTTCAGTCAGGGCAATGTTTCTTTTTGGATGCCCCCAGGAATTTTGGCCCAGGATAACGTTACCATTCCAACTGCGGCGGGGAATTTAAATTTTCAAACCCTAACTAGCACCGATGATCAGTACCGTTATGTGGCAGCCTACGCCACCGGCTTAACTCCCCAACAAATCAGTGATCCTATGGTTTTGTTTACGGCGATGCGAGCCAGGGTAGCCCCCGAGGAAACTTTTTCCCTAATGAATGAGCGTCCGGTTAGTTTAGGTAACTATCAAGGCTCGGAATTTACCTTTGAAAGTGATGTGGAAAGGGTAACTTTTCGTACCTATTTAGTGGGAGATAAAATCTATGCCATGGGGGTTATACAGCCACTGAACAGTACTAGAGATAACGCCAGCCGTGCTTTTCTCAATGCATTGCAGCTCATTGATGGTTAGAGAATGTGTATGACCCACACAGGGGCCACAGACCGATGAAAGCAATTATGGTGGTGGGTACCACATCCCACGCAGGTAAATCATTTTTGACCACCGCTTTGTGTCGCCTGCTCCACCGTCGAGGCCATCGGGTAACGCCTTTCAAAGGTCAGAATATGGCCCTTAATGCCTTTGTTACTGTGGATGGATGGGAAATGGGCCATGCCCAAGCAGTGCAGGCCTGGGCCGCCCAAACGGTTCCCCAAGTGACAATGAATCCCATTCTGCTCAAGCCCCAGGGGGATATGACTTCCCAGGTAATCATGTTGGGCCAAGTGGTAGGCATAACCCGGGCCCAGGAATATTATCAGCACTACTTTAACCGGGGTTGGCAGGCGATCGCCGACTCGTTGGAGACCCTAGGGCAGCAATTTGATGTAGTGGTGTGCGAAGGGGCCGGCAGTCCAGCGGAAATTAACCTCAAACACCGGGATCTAACTAATATGCGGGTGGCCAAGCATCTCCAAGCGGCCACCATTCTGATTGCCGACATCGACCGGGGTGGCGTCTTTGCCCATGTCGTGGGCACGTTGCAACTATTGGAACCCGAAGAAAGGGCTTTGATTAAAGGCATTGTCATCAACAAATTTCGGGGCCAGCGTTCCCTGTTGGACAGCGGTGTTAGTTGGCTGGAGGAATATACGGGCATTCCCGTATTGGGAGTGATTCCCTATGGGCAAAATCTTTTCTCTGCGGAAGATTCCCTTGATTTACTAGAAAGAAGTCGTCGTCCCAGCCAAGGGGATATTCGCATAGTGGTGCTCCGCTTGCCCCGCATTGCCAACTTCACTGATTTTGAACCCTTGGAAGTAGAAACCGGTGTTTATGTCGATTATCTCCCCCTGGAAAAAAATCTTGGTCAGCCCGATGTAGTTATCATTCCCGGCACCAAAACTACGATCGCCGATCTGCAAGCCTTACAACACAGTGGCATGGGGGCGCAAATTAAGGCCTACGCCCAAGCCGGGGGCATGGTAATGGGCATTTGTGGCGGTTACCAAATTTTGGGGCACACCATTAGCGATCCGGAGGCAGTGGAAGGCGATATCGGCAGTTACCCTGGTTTGGGACTCTTACCCATAGAAACTTTAATTACCTCCCCAAAAATTACCCGTCAATGTGTGACAACAGCCCATTTTCCCCAATGGGGTTTACCCATTACAGGTTATGAAATACACCAAGGCCGCAGTCAATGGTTAGGCCCAAGCCAAGATTTCCTGGCCATGTTTGACCAAGAAGATTTGGGCATGGTCAATCAAGCACAAAACCTTTGGGGATGCTACCTCCACGGCTTATTTGATAACGGTGCCTGGCGGCGGAGTTGGCTAAATAATGTACGCCAGAGAAAGGGTTTAGAGCCATTAACAACTCACATTGGCAACTATCAGCAACAACGGGAAGAGATGTTAGATTCATTGGCGGATTTTGTCGAAACCCATGTCAACCTCGATCCCATTTTTGGGCTTCTTCGGACATGATTTTGCTAGAAAAAATCTGCTCCCATTATCCCCATTGAAATACAGCAAATTATATTATCTTGGCAATTGAATGCCGGCGGGATTGCTTTTCTCCGTTAAAATTGGGGCTAGTGAAATTTTGTCTAGTAATCTATGCCCCCCCGTTGGCCCCGTAAACCCGACCGTAATGATCCCTCCTTTCGTCGTTTGGACGACCGCATGAACTTCGCTGTCCACGTGGCCATTTTCTTAGCTATCAATTCCGGTTTGTGGTTTTTCCACAATTTAAACCGGGCCGAATGGCCTTGGTTAACCCCCCTTTCCGCCATTTGGTTAGGGGTTTTGCTTATGCATCTGTTGTATATTGCCTTCATTGCCGATTATTCCCCTTCCACCAGTAAGAGTTAGACAATTTAACCCCCTCAGCATTAACAAAGGAAATTATTGCCATGAGCTATCGGATGGACCGCCACAGCTACGCCCACACCTTTGGCCCGACGGTGGGGGATAAAGTCCGGTTAGCCGATACAGAATTATTTATCGAGGTGGAACAGGACTATACCACCTATGGTGATGAGGTCAAGTTTGGCGGCGGTAAGGTGGTGCGGGATGGCATGGGACAATCTCCCTTAAGCCGGGCGGAGGGGGCGGTGGATGTGGTAATTACCAACGCCCTAATTCTCGATTGGTGGGGCATCGTCAAAGCCGATGTGGGCATTAAAGATGGGCGCATCTGTGCCATTGGCAAAGCGGGAAATCCCCATATTCAAGACAAGGTTTCCATCATCATTGGCCCCAGCACCGAGGCGATCGCTGGAGAGGGCATGATCCTAACAGCGGGAGGCATTGACGCCCATGTGCATTTTATTTGCCCCCAGCAAATTGAAACGGCCATAGCTTCGGGGATTACCACCCTAGTGGGGGGGGGCACTGGGCCAACGACGGGCACCAATGCCACCACTTGTACTCCCGGGGCATGGAATATTCACCGTATGTTACAGGCGGCCGATGCTTTCCCCGTTAACCTCGGTTTTTTGGGTAAAGGCAATGGCAGTCAGCCAGCGGCCTTAGCAGAACAAATCAGGGCCGGGGCGATCGGTCTCAAACTCCATGAGGATTGGGGCACCACCCCGGCAACCATCGATACCTGTTTGAGCGTAGCGGAAGATTATGACGTTCAAGTGGCGATCCACACCGACACCCTCAATGAAGCAGGGTTTGTGGAAACCACCATTGCCGCCCTGAAAAATCGTGTCATTCACACCTACCACACCGAAGGGGCCGGTGGTGGCCACGCGCCGGACATCATCAAAATTTGTGGAGAGTTGAACGTCCTTCCCTCCTCCACCAATCCCACCCGGCCCTACACGGTCAATACCCTGGAAGAACACCTAGACATGTTGATGCATTGTCACCACCTCGATCCCGATATTGCAGAAGATGTGGCCTTTGCTGAATCCCGTATCCGGAGGGAAACCATTGCGGCGGAAGATATTTTGCACGATTTGGGAGCTTTCAGCATTATTTCCTCCGATTCCCAAGCCATGGGGCGGGTGGGGGAAGTGGTCTGTCGCACCTGGCAAACGGCCCACAAAATGAAGGTGCAACGGGGCTCTCTAATTGGTGAAAGGGGAAATAACGATAATCTCCGGGCTAAGCGGTACGTGGCCAAGTACACCATCAACCCTGCCATTACCCACGGCATTGCTGAGGAAATTGGTTCGGTGGAAGTGGGCAAATTGGCAGACCTGTGCCTTTGGAATCCAGCCTTTTTTGGAGTTAAACCGGAATTAGTCATTAAGGGGGGCATGGTGGCCTACGCCCAGATGGGGGATGCCAATGCTAGTATTCCCTCCCCTCAGCCGGTGCATATGCAACCCATGTTTGCCAGTTATGGCGGGGCGATCGCCGCTACGAGTGTCACCTTTGTGTCCCAGAAAGCGGCCAAAAAAGATATTGGGGAAAGGTTGGGACTGCAAAAACCAGTGGTGGCGGTGAAAAATATTCGTCAGTTAACGAAACGGGATTTAAAACTAAACGATTATTTGCCCCACATTGAGGTGGATCCGGAAACCTACGAGGTGCGGGCCGATGGGGAATTACTCACCTGTGAACCGGCCATAGTGCTACCCATGGCCCAACGCTATTTTCTGTTTTAGCCAAACTTTCAAACTTATCTTTTGGCGATCGGGCAATCTGCTAGGATGGCTGTGAATTGCCCACCTTTGCCCAATGTTGCCTCAACGTTTGTAAACTAAAGTGTCCTGAAGCCATGGCCGTTGAACCCATTCCCCCCATCACCTTGCCCCCAATCCAAGATCCCGCTCAAGAAGGAACTTGGTTGAAGGAGGGACTACAACAGTGGTTGAACCAGGAGTTTATCCCGGAAAGGATTAACGACACCATTGCAGAACGGGCGGCCCAAATTTTTGTACGCCAAAGGTTGGAAGGGGAAAATGATCTTGGTTCCCTGGTGATTGCCATTGTGACAGAAATGCAGGCTTTTGATTTTCGGGAAAGTTTTTTTAGCGAATTTGCCGTGGCCAACGCCGTCAGTGATCTAATTTTGGCGAGTTTGGGTTACGAAACCTGTTGTGGCCAGTCTTAAAGTAGTACAAGCTTAGGTGATCGCTACTTGTTTGTAGGAGTTAATTTGGTCAGCATCACCGTTCAAGGCAAAACCTTTACCCATATCCAAGCCCTCATTTTCGATAAGGACGGTACCCTAGAGAATTCCAAAGTGTATCTGGAAAAACTCACCGTGGCTCGGTTAGCGTTATTGGAGCAAGAAATACCAAAACCCAATTTTGGCGATCGCCTGGCGGGGGCCTTTGGTTTTGACCGTAGCAATGAACAATTGGATCCGGGGGGATTGATGGCGGTGGGCAGTCGCCGGGATAACATTATTGCCGCCGCTAGCTACATTGCCGAACAGGGCTATGGCTGGTTTGAAAGTTTAGATATGGCCAATAGTTGTTTTGATGAGGCCGACCGCCAAATTATTGCCAATGGCGACACCTGTCCCATGTTCCCCGGGGTGGAAAAAAGTCTTCAATTTTGGCAAAGCCAAGGGGTCAAAGTTGCTATCCTTTCCGCTGCCCGCCAATGGAGTGTGGAACGATTTATTCGTGATCATAAATTGGAAAGTCTGGTGGATGTGGCCAAGGGTTCTGACCAGGGATTAAGTAAGCCCGATCCAGCTCTGTACCTTTTAACTTGCCAGGAATTGAACGTTACACCAGAGCAAACCCTAATGATTGGGGATGCCCAGGGGGATATCACCATGGCCAAGGGGGCCGGGGCCCAGGGGGCGATCGCCATTCATTGGCCCGGCTACGCCATGGGGAACCTGTTAGGGGCCGATGCCACTATCACCAATTTGCAAGAAATTCGGCCCCAAGTCTTGATTAGCTCAATTCCTTCCCCCTAGCTTGAGCCAAAACGACAAACGTGGGAAGATAGCCCTGTCTTGCCCATAGACCTGGTTTTTATTTTTTGGTTAGCCCCTATGCAGTGCCGTGTTTGCGATTCTACCCGTCTGGATTTGGCGATCGATTTGGGAGAACAACCCTGGTGCAACCATTTTCTCACCCCGGCGGAAGTAGGCCAGGAACCCTACTATCCCCTGAGAGTGTTATATTGCCAGGACTGCGGCACCGTGCAGTTGGACTATACCGTTAAAAAAGAAATTATGTTCGGGGACCACACCTATCTATCCGGTGTGACCAAATCCCTCAGTGATCACTTTGCCAAAGTGGCCCAGGAGGTGGACGAACGCTTTTTTGCCGATACCCCTGGAAAATCAGTGCTGGACATTGGTTCCAACGACGGTACCCAGTTAAAGCATTTCCAAGCCCTGGGCTATGACGTGTTGGGGGTAGAGTCCTCCAAAACCACCGCCAAAATTGCCAATGATGCCGGCGTTCCCACCCTCAATGATTTTTTCAATCTTGATGTGGTAGAAAAGTTGGGGCGTAAGTTTTCTGCCATTAATGCGGCGGGGGTATTTTTCCATCTGGAAGAACTCCATTCCGTCACGGAAGGAATCCGGGAAGCGTTGGCGGAAGACGGAGTGTTTGTGGTGCAGTTTCTTTATATGAAACGCATTGTGGAAAACCTGGCTTTTGACCAGATTTACCATGAGCATTTGTTGTACTATAATCTCCAAACCATTGAAGTGCTGCTCAATCGCCATGGGCTATCCATGTTCGACGCTTACTTGGCCCCCATTCACGGTGGTTCCATTGTCGGTTTTGTCACCCACCAGGGCAAACGGCAACCTACGGAACGTTTACAGGCAATGCGTCAAGCGGAGATCGATGAAAAAAGTAATGATTACCAAACCTATCTTGATTTTGCCCAACGCATTGAAACTATGAAGGCGGAAAACCTTGCCTATTTGGACCAAGCCAAGCAGGCGGGTAAAACCATTTGGGGCTTTGGCGCTCCGGTGAAAGGGAATACATTGCTCAATTATTTTGGCATTGGTACTCAATATTTAGACTATTTGGTGGAAAAAAATGAGTTACGGCGGGGATTAGTTTCCCCGGGCATGCACATTCCCCTACTAATTGAAAAAGAGCTGACCAGTTTACCGGACATCTACTACGTCCTAGCATGGAACTTCAAAAGGGAAATTTTGGCCAATAACCAACATTTAATCGACCAAGGAGTGGAATTTTTCTTCCCCGTTAACCCCTCTGATGCGTAATTTTATGCCATGGGTTGAGATATTGGGCGGGACTGTCGGATCTCAACTGCCCCAGGAAGATTCAGGGCAATTTCTTCAGCCTATGGCGCACACCTACCCCGATTATTATAGTCATTTCAAATAATTTCGAGACTGCTTAAGTCTTTATTGATAAGCTTTTCGATGAATTTGACTGCCTCAGTCTTACTAGAAACGACTATATCAAGCATATTTAAGGACGCTGGAGGGGAGCAAAACTAGGGTCAATGATTTTTACTCCGATGCCGGGGAATTTGATCCCTAAATTGCCTTTGTGGCCCTTGCCTAAGATGTGGGTCACCACCCCTTCACCAAAATTTTTGTGTATTACCCGATCGCCAACGTTCCAGACCAGACTTGAAGCGGGCGGGGGTGCCTTAGTCGACTGGGAACCAGCCTTGTTCCGGGCTTGTTTTTGGGCAATGGAAGGTCCCCTAGGGTCAGACTGGAATTTACTGGAG
The DNA here is from genome assembly GCF_000478825.2 of Synechocystis sp. PCC 6714. Taxonomy (NCBI): domain Bacteria; kingdom Bacillati; phylum Cyanobacteriota; class Cyanophyceae; order Synechococcales; family Merismopediaceae; genus Synechocystis; species Synechocystis sp. PCC 6714. The sequence continues at coordinate 236,430 of NZ_CP007542.1, forward strand.
GAAGTTTTGCGACCCATGGAGCCATCGGCAAGTAAGTCCGGCGGTAATTCCTGTAGGAATTGGGAGGGGATTTTAGTTTCCAAAGACCCCCAGACATAACGCATGCGGGCATAGGTTAAAAAGAGATTTTCCTGGGCCCGGGTAATGCCCACGTAACATAAACGGCGTTCCTCCTCCAGATCTAAAGGATCATTTAAACTGCGGGCGTGGGGACAAGTGCCCTGTTCTAAACCCACCAAAAATACCACCGGAAATTCCAAACCTTTGGCGGAGTGGAGGGTCATGAGGGAAACTTCATCCCCGGATTCCTCGAGATCATCAAGGTCAGAGGTGAGGGATGCTGAAGCCAAAAATTCCACTAGGCTGGGGTCCTCACTTTCCGCTTCAAACTGTCGTACCGCATTGTCCAATTCCCCCAGATTCGCTAGACGGTTATCCGCTTCTTCGGTACCTTTTTGTTTCAAATCTTCCACATAGTTAGACTTTTCCAACACCAAATTGAGGGCTTCCGATGCGGAAAGGTCGCCAATCTGACCTTGGATCTCCTGGAGCATGCGGGCAAATTGGAGGGTTTTCTTGGCCGATCGCCCGGCTAGGGTATTCACAGAGGTTTCATCGGTGATAATTTCCCACAGGGGAATGTCTAACTCCTTGGAGGCATTAACAAAACCTTCAATGGTGGATTTGCCGATGCCCCGCCGGGGAGTATTGATAATACGTAAAAGACTAACGGTATCCGCGGGATTAACCAACACCCGGAGGTAAGCAATGGCATCCTTAATTTCCTGGCGATCGTAAAAGCGAAAACCACCGACAATGTTGTAGCGAATATTATTATTTAATAACTGTTCCTCAAAGGCACGGGATTGGGCATTGGTGCGATACAAAATGGCAAAATCACCAAAACTTAATTCGGGATTATTTTTCTTTAGGGTCAGAATTTTATTAATCACAAAACGAGACTCATCCCTTTCGTCATCCGCTTGGTAAAGAATAATGTCATCCCCGCCGCTCCGGGTTGGTTTTAGGACCTTGTCGATCCGTTGGCTATTATGCTCAATTAAATGGTTCGCTGCCTCTAGGATATTTTCCCGGGAACGGTAATTTTCCTCCAGTTTGACCATGGTGGCCGTTTCCCCATCCCCCAGGCGATCGCCAAAATCCTCTTGGAAATTGAGCAAAATGGTAAAGTCTGCCATCCGGAAGCTGTAAATGGACTGGTCCGCATCCCCTACAACAAAAGTGGAACGCCCCCGCCAATCCCACTCCGACCGTCGGTCTTCTCCGTTGGTGCTGAGCAAACGAATTAGATCATACTGGATACGGTTGGTATCTTGATATTCATCCACCAAAATATGATTAAATTTTCGGTGCCAGTAGCCTAAAATGCTCTCATTTTGTTGAAATAAACGGGTCGGCACAAGGATTAAATCATCAAAATCTAGGGCATTATTGGCCGCCAATTGATTTTGGTAAGCCTGGTAAACTTCGGCAATAACTCTACCTTTATAACTGTGATTTTCCCGTAGATAGTCACTCGGAGACTGGCCAAGGTTTTTGGCATTGCTCACCTGGTAACGGATACTTTTAGGGTTGAATTGCTTTTCGTCCAAATCCATATCCTTAGTAACAATGGTCTTGAACAAACTTTGCACGTCATTTTCATCAAAAATAGAAAATTTTTTCGTCCAAGTACGACCACTTTCGTCCCGATATTTATCAATGTCATAGCGGAGAATGCGGGAACAGAGACTGTGGAAAGTGCCGATCCACAAAGGTTTAGTAACTTTTTTATATACTTTGGAAAGCAATTGTTTTTGTTCGTATTCCCCCAGTAATTCCCACCGTTGGTTAAACTCCTGTTGGGCCCAAGCCTGGGCAAAAATTTTCTCCAAGCGTTCTTTCATTTCTTTGGCGGCCTTATTGGTGAAGGTTACCGCCAAAATATTTTCTGGATTGATATGATGCTGGCGAATTAGATGGGCAATGCGGTAGGTTAAGGCCCTAGTTTTCCCTGACCCGGCCCCGGCCACCACTAAAAGGGGGCCACAAAAGTGCTCCACTGCCCGCCGTTGGGAAGGGTTGAGGTGGGCGAGGTAGTCAGGGACAACAGTCATGGGCAAACACAAGCTAAATTTCTAGTCAACAATTAAGTTTAACAATCAACCTAGAAAAATTATTTCTTTACTACCCCTGGTTTCCATTGCTTCCTGTTGTTAGAGCCAAGTAACAACTTGCCTAACGGAAATATCACTCAAAAGTACTAACGAGTTTAACTATCGGATTCTGCTTCAAAGCTGTCGGAACTGAGGCGAGCCTGCTTAATTAAAGTCTCTGGACTAACATTGTCAAGAAAATCACGGAAAGCTTGTCTTTCCTCCTCGTCCGCATCCCGGTCCACCGGAATGGAAGCATCGGCCAACACTTCTTCCATCACCCAAATGGGACTGTCCATCCTCAAGGCGAGGGAAATGGCATCACTGGGACGACAATCAATTTCTTTAACTTGATCCCCCTGGGCACAGGACAACACAGCATAAAAGGTATTGTCTTGCAGGGAATGGATGATAATTTTTTTTAGTTCCACTTCCCAGGCGGTGAGCAAATTCACCATTAAATCGTGGGTAAGGGGACGGCTCGGTTTTTGATTTTCTATGGCCGCAATGATTGACCGGGCTTGGTCTTGGCTGATGTAGATGGGCAAGGCCCGCCGTTCAGATCCATCCTTGAGCAATACGATGGGACTGCGACTCACCGCATCGAGGGCAATGCCAGCTACTCTCATCTCAATCATTGGGTAGATCCTCTGGGGAACATTGACAATACAATGCAGGCTTTCATTTTAACCCACTCCTTCTCCCCCCAGGATTTTGACGCTGGGTTGGTCAGTGCGGGCAGTTCCCCCTAAGATGGGAAAGATTGGCGGTGGCCCATTACCCCTGGTGTTAGGAGGTGTACATTAATGAAAATTATTTTGACTGGAGCGACGGGTTTTGTGGGGCGTGCTTTGGTGCCCATGCTACATCAACAGGGCCATGGGCTAACTTTATTGGTGCGGAGTGTGGCCAAGGCCCAACGGCTATTTCCCCCCTCAAGCTTTCCCAACCTAACGGCGATCGCCTATGAAGCGACTAAAACCGGAGACTGGCAAAAGGCCGTTGATGGCCAAGATGCGGTGATTAATTTAGCGGGGGAACCCATTTCGGAACGGTGGACGGAGAGTTATAAAACAGCGATTTTTGACAGTAGAAAACTGGGTACGGAAAAGTTGGTGGAGGCGATCGCCAAAGCGGAACGGAAGCCCCAGGTAATGATTTCCGGGTCAGCCATTGGTTACTACGGCACCAGCGAGACAGAGACTTTTGCTGAAAATAGTACTGCCGGGGATGATTTTCTGGCGGAGGTTTGTCAGGCGTGGGAAAATGCTGCCCAGCAAGTAGAGAAATTGGGGATTAGGTTAGTAATTTTTCGCATTGGTATTGTGCTGGGGGCCGATGGGGGAGCATTGGGCAAAATGTTGCCACCATTCAAACTCTTTGCCGGCGGGCCTTTGGGCAGTGGAGAGCAGTGGTTTTCCTGGATTGATCGCCGGGACTTAATTGCTTTGATAGATAAGGCTTTAACGGACTCAACTTTACGAGGAGCATACAATGCCACTGCGCCTAATCCAGTCAAAATGAAGGATTTTTGCCACACCTTGGGCAAAGTGTTAGCCCGTCCTTCCTGGTTGCCGGTGCCGGATATTGCGTTGGAATTATTGCTGGGGGAAGGGGCTAAATTAGTACTGGAAGGTCAACGGGTTCTGCCGGAGGCGATCGCCAAAACCAGGTTTCAATTCCAGGCTCCAGATTTAGAAACCAGTTTGCGGCAAACTTTGGGGAGTTAAATTCAAGTCTATTTTGGGAACTTCGGTTTTTTGTCCCCCACCCCCGAAACTTGGGGAAAGTTTTCAGCCTATTAAAGTTCAAAGTCCTCCAGAATTGGGGGATTTAAAGGGCAATGCTCAAAACTGTGGGTTTCGAGTTACACGGAGTTTAGCAGATCAATTTTAATCCCAAGAATAGCCCCGGTGAAGATGCTAGGATGCCTTGATGTACATTGATTTCGGTTTCCGCTGTGGCCCAGGTAATTGTCGAAAATCTCTACAAAAGTTTCCCCACCCAAGGCAAAAATAAAGCTAAAGACGGCGGAACAGTGAATGTGCTTAAGGCCATTAACCTGGAAGTTGCCGACGGGGAGTTTATGGTTCTGGTGGGGCCGTCCGGTTGTGGCAAAAGTACTCTCCTCCGGTTAATTGCGGGGCTGGAAACCGTTACGGGGGGACAGATTTACATTGGCGATCGCCGGGTGAACGATTTACCGCCCAAGGCCCGGGACATTGCCATGGTGTTCCAGAACTATGCCCTCTATCCCCACCTAAGTGTTTACGACAACATTGCCTTTGGTTTACGGCGCATGCCCGATCGGGAAAATAGTCAAACTGAGGATAAATTACCCCGTTGGGTAGGGGACAGTTTGCGGGGAATCACCAAACCCTTACCAAAATCTTTGCACTACCTTTCTACCCAGGAAAAACTTCTGGGACAACGGGTCAACCAAGTGGCCCAACAATTGCAAATTGACCATTTGCTAGACCGACTGCCCAAACAATTATCCGGTGGCCAAAAGCAACGGGTGGCCCTCGGTCGGGCGATCGCCAGGAATCCCCAGGTTTTTTTAATGGATGAACCCCTGTCCAACCTGGATGCGAAGCTAAGGGCGGAAACCCGCAGTCAGATTGTGCAAATTCAGCGACAACTGGGCATTACCACCATTTACGTCACCCACGACCAAACCGAAGCCATGACCATGGGCGATCGCATCGCGGTGCTCAACCAAGGGGTAATACAACAAATTGCTTCCCCGTTAACCCTGTATAACCAACCGGCGAACCGTTTTGTGGCCGAATTTATTGGTTCCCCGCCGATGAACTTTTTTACCCTCAAAGTAGTTTCCGCTAACCTGTTGCAACATCCGGCCTTTGCCCTCAATTTGCCAGAATCCTGGCAGGGTTTAGTGGCCCCCTACGTCGGTCGTTCCTTAATTTTAGGAGTACGGCCAGAAAGTTTTACCCCCAGCACCGAAGGCTCCGAAGCATTTCCCATCAAGGTAAATTTGGTAGAAGCCCTTGGGAACGATACTTTCATCTATGCCCATTTAGTTACCGAACCGGAACTGACCCTCCAGGCCCGCATTGCCCCCGATCATCCACTCCAGGTTGGAGAACAACTCTGGTTGGCGATCAACCCCCACAAAATCCATCTTTTTGACGCTAAAACCGAGCAGGCAATCAATCAACGTTGACCAAGAAAAAAGAAATACAAGTCCCGTCATTTCTGGCGGTTGGAGCCTGTCAATGAGCTGGAGGATGGGCAAGGGCAATAACTTTCAATTACTTGTATTCTCGCATTATTTAATATAGTCAATTCAAATAAGATTGAGATGATAAAAGTCTTTACCAAAGACGCTTTTAGCTCTAGTCGGTGTCTTACTTTCAATTAAATCAACTATATTTTAGATTGAGCAGTTGATGTTATTGACGGCCGATCAAAACTCAAAACATTGTGGGCATGTAGTGCCTTACCGTTGCAGAGACACACAATGGAAATACGCGATGCCGGAGTATAGTCGATCAAAGTAAGATTAAGACGACTAAAGCCTTTACCAAAGAGCCTTTTAGCTCCGGTCAGTGTCTTACTTTCAATTAAATCAACTATAATTGGCAAAAAAGTTTTCCGCCAAGGTACCCGAAATTTTCAAGGCCATATCTCGGTCAGGGGTGAGCATCTCAATCTTGATATTTGAATTAGGTATCGGAAACGGAAGGCTGCCCATTGGATGTCTGCATAATGCACCACAATAGATTCTCGTCATCGCCGGCTTCCTCAATACTAACTAGCTGTGTTTCCTAAAATGAGTTCAATATCAGCCTCAGAAAGTTTTTGCAGATAATTAATTTTAAACTCTTCAAGAAAATCAATTAATAATTCCTCGATGTCCTCTAGATAATGTTGTTGATTAAGTTCTAAATTGAGTTCAGTTGTAAGCTTAGTCAACAAATTTTCCCACAGTCGATCAAATTCCGTATCCTTTTCCAAGAAGCTCTGTAAAATAATCAGTGTACGTTGGTAAAAAATTGCGATCATATTAGCCATCATTTCCCGTTGCATATTCTTAACCCCAGGCAAATTTTGCAATTGACTGTAGCCATAAATTTGATCTAGGGAAGACTGCATGTTATACAGCATAAAATCCTGAACTTCTGGCTCCACTTCCGGCAACACTTTCTGCAACAAGACCTGGGAAATAATTCTAATAATTTCCACTAATTCGTTACGATTATTAATGTTAATATATTGGGTAGTTTTCGCTCGGTCTAAAAGTTTTCGCAGAGCTCCCTCCCTGACTAATTGCTGCATTTGCTCCACTAGCCGCACTACGATCACTTCTGTCATATCTTCGGCAATAATAGCCACAAAGCCCTGGGTAGCTTGTCCCTTGACTTTATTTAAATCCATTAATTTGGCTTTATCTAGCCTTACGGTTAGGGGAATAATACGCAACCAACGGAAAAATGGTAAAAACAAAAAGAAATCATACCAACGCCATAGCATGGCATCAACCCAACTGACCCCCCGGTAACGCAGACTAATTAAGCGGGTGCGGCCCAAAAAATCTACCAGAAAAATAACAAAGAAAGGAAAGTCAATTAAACCAAAATTATCAATGGGCTGGCCATTTTCGCCGATTTCACGAAAATAATTGGTGGCCATCAGCGGTCTAATCTCCCGGTCAAAAAAGAGCAGTTGGCTAGTTAAACCATTTTTTAAGAGATACTCCTTAGACCAAAAAGTCTCAAACGATTGGGTGGCAGAGGCATCGGTGGAACCAAAAACATGAACCCGCATACGATTTTTAATCCGCTCAAATGTGCCGGTTTTGTTGGCAATCTGAAAGGGATTTTCCACAATCATTTGGGCACTTTCTTGACGTAGTTCGTCTAAAATATTGTCGATTTCTTCTGCCTGTTGTATGTTGCCGGAGCCATCGAGGGCTTGCTCATCTAGTTTATTGTTTAGCTTATCTACTAATTCTAAATAGGCAGTGGTGGAACGGTAGGGTTCAATGCCCTTAACCCAATCGTAATAAGGAGTAATGTCGAACGGAAAAATCCGCACTGGTTGCTTGGGGAATGCCCGCTGGAAGGGGCCAACCTTGATAGATAGCTGCATCGTCCCCTGTAACCAAAAATCCCTAAGGGGAATATAGGTCAAGTCAAATAGGACTAGGCCATAGTTAGCCAGCAAAATTAAAGCTAGTATACGTTCATACCAAAGGGGTACTGCGAGGCGTTTTTTTGATCGATCAAAGGGACGGGGCATGGGCAAAAATGACTGAATGCTTCAACAAAGACCGTTAACCAGGATTTAACTGCCGGGAAAACAGTTGGGGAACTGTTCCGCCCCAATTCTAGGCAAAAATTGTCAATGGTAAAATTAGGGTATGTAGATATGTTCTTTTCCAGTTAATTGCAAAACTGTCATCATGCGCTTGAACTTTTCTCGGACTTTGTTTTTTGCTGCCATTATGGGCGGATTGGCATTGGCCCCTGTGGGTAAGACCCAACTTTTTTTCCCCATCAATTCTGTTCAGGCCATGGAAACAGCTACGCCCCAACAACTCCAGGATACTACTTGGTATATTAGCGACTGGCCTAGCTCTCCAGTGCCGGGCAGTGCTCCCATTACGTTGCAATTCATCGGCGATCGCCTGAGTGGGACGGGGGGCTGTAACAATTTTAACGGTAGCTACACCGGTGATGGCGGCAGTTTAACCATTGGCCCAGCTTTGGCCACAACTAGAAAAGCCTGCGCGGAAGAGGTTATGGCCCAAGAACAAAAGTTTTTACAACTGCTCAGCCAGGTTACAGCCTACAACATTGGCAACAATGGACAACTGACACTAACTTACCTTGGGGATGGCAAAGAGGGCACTATTACTTTTATTCCCGCCAGTCAGTACAGCGTTCTCCACAACACCCAATGGCAACTGGTGACCATGGCCGGTGTGGAACCTCTTACCAACGAAGCCACAGCAAGAATGCCCCAGCTTGAGTTCCTTGGCGATCGCCTGGCGGGCACAGGGGGCTGTAATCGGTTGATGGGGCAATTCACCATTGATGGAGAAATTTTGACCGTAGATGACCGCATGGCTTCCACCATGATGGCCTGCTCCGAACCTTTAATGGAACAGGAACAGCAATTTATCCAAGCCTTAGTTAATGCCCAGAAATATGAAATTTTGACTAGCGGAGAATTGGTCATTGAGTATCTCAATGATGGAGAAACGAAGCAGTTAGTTTTTAAAGCTCTAACGGTGGACGGGTCAACCCAGGAAAACAAGAACGATCAAGATGTTTCTTCCTACGGGCAATCTGGACAAACGGACGGGGTGGAAAAAATTATTTTTGTTGCCCCTGCCAAAGTTGCTTGTACCGGCGTTGCCCCGATGGAATGCTTACAGATCAAAGAAGGGAACCCTGACCAGAGTTGGAAATTCCATTATGGTTCCATCGTTGGTTTTGAGTATGAACCAGGCTATTACTATCAACTTCGGGTTCTAGAAACTACAGTGCCCAATCCCCCCGCAGACGCCAGTGCTAAAACCTGGACTTTGGTAGCGGTGGAGAGCAAAAATCCCCAGTAATTTAAGAATTAAGCAAATAGTTTATGGGGATGGCAACCAAGTCAGTCCATGTGGAAGGCAAACCACACTGACCAAACGAGGATTCCGACAAAGAGAACTGTTCCCAACACAAAGGCGGCATTATGGAGGCTGTTGGTGTCGATGAGCGTCATACAATCAAGGAGGTGTTAGGGTTTAGGGCCTTTGGCGCCGATTAAATCCGTTAACCTTTAACCATGGAGGCAAAGCAACAAGCCCTCCAAGTTTAGCCTCTGTTTGCCCAGGAATATTAACTGGAGAGAGGAACAGTCACAATTTTTGACAATTGCACCGTCGGAAGGCGTTAATTTAGCTTGATTGCTGATTAATCCCACCATTTCATCGCAAAATCCCATCACCGCCATGAATCCCTCCAATGCCCAACTTACTGCTCGTCATTACCGGGCTGGTGATCCCATTTTCAGTGAAGGAGATCAGGGTAATTTTGCCTATATCGTCGAAGAAGGGCAGGTGGAAATTTGGACAGAACTCCATGGCGATCGCCGGGTGCTGAATGTATTGCCACCGGGTAGTTTATTTGGGGAATTGGCACTGGTGGATGCCAAACCCCGTTCTGCTTCAGCTTCCGCCCTAACGGATTGCATTCTTTCTCTGGTCACCCCAGATCAAGTTAACCAACGCATCGACACGGCCGACCCCATTTTACGCCTGCTATTGTTGGTGGTGATAGGACATTTTCGTTCTGAAAGCAATAATTTTCGTGGTACCAGTGAGCCGACTTTAGCCTTGGATGCAGCCCTGACTAAAGCTAAACTTTCCCTCAAAGAACGCATCACTGATGCAGTGGATATGATCCGTTTAGAAGGGGAAATGAAAGAGGCGATCGCCAAGGAACAATTCCATCTGGTATACCAGCCCATTGTTTTCATGGATGACCTACGCATCGAAGGGTTTGAAGCTCTAATCCGTTGGCAAAGTCCTAAACGGGGCTTCGTACGCCCTGATCGTTTTATCCAGGTGGCGGAGGCAACAGACTTAATTATTCCCATTGGTCAATGGGTAATTGAACAAGGATTGAAAGATTTAAAAACTTTACAGACAAAATTTAACCCGGATCTGTTGATGAGTTTCAATATTGTTGGTCGGCAAACCAACAGTGAAGATTTTATTCCCTGGCTACTAGAAAAGGTAGACCACTATGGGCTAACCCCCGATAAGGTAAAGCTAGAGATCATCGAACGCACCCTTTTTAGCGGCGAAAGCTCTGCTCCCTGGATTGAAAATTGCCGTTCCCAAGGTTTTGCGTTAGTGTTGGACGATTTTGGTACAGGTTATTCCAGCTTACAATACCTGAATGAGTACAAAATTGATCGGGTAAAAATTGATAAATCCTTTGTGGATGGCTTGGGCACCAATCAAAACAGTGAAAGTATTTGCTCTGCCATTTTGCAACTCTCCCACGCCTTGGGCATGACAGTAGTAGCCGAAGGCATTGAAACCCAAGCACAACTAGAGATTTTGCAATCCCTTGGTTGCGACTACGGCCAGGGTTATTTATTTTCTCGACCCCTACCTTTTGGTCAAGTAATGGCCCTGGCTCAAGATACTTTCCGTTAGAGAGAAATTTTTAACCCTGACAAAAAAGTCCGTTACTCCATTCCCACAATGATGGTAGAGGGATAGCAGGAGTTTAATAAAGTTGGGCTGGGAAAAGCTTAAGTTAAAAACTTGTTCAATATTGATAGAGCTCAGTCTCTGACTGTTATAGGGAAAATCTCAAAAAAAGTTCTCAAAAGTTTACAAAGTTTAATATAATCGGAGGAAGATCACTAGGTATTTATTCTCATCACCATGTTGGAACACTTCCCCTGGCTGACAACGATCATTGCCCTGCCGTTAGTCGCCGCCCTCTTCATTCCGTTAATTCCCGACAAAGATGGCAAACAAGTCCGCTGGTATGCCCTAGGTGTAGGTCTAGCGGATTTTGTTTTGATGAGCTACGTTTTTTGGACTAACTACGACATCAGCAATAACGGTTTTCAGCTCCAGGAAAAATTTAGCTGGATTCCCCAATTTGGGCTCAGCTGGAGTGTTTCCGTGGATGGCATCTCCATGCCCCTAGTGTTATTGGCCGGATTGGTTACCACCCTTTCAATTTTTGCCGCCTGGCAAGTGAACCATAAGCCCCGCCTGTTCTACTTTTTAATGCTGGTGCTCTATGCAGCCCAGATAGGCGTTTTTGTCGCCCAGGATATGCTCCTACTATTCATCATGTGGGAACTGGAATTGGTGCCAGTTTACCTTCTCGTTTGTATCTGGGGTGGCCAAAGACGGCAGTATGCAGCCATGAAATTTTTGCTCTACACCGCTGCCGCTTCCATCTTCATTCTTGTTGCCGCCCTGGGCTTAGCCTTCTATGGTGATGTGACCACCTTTGACATTGCCGAACTTGGTCTAAAAAATTATCCGATCGCCTTGGAAATCTTTTTATACGCCGGCCTACTGATTGCCTTTGGCGTTAAATTAGCCATTTTCCCCTTCCATACCTGGTTGCCCGATGCCCACGGAGAAGCCTCTGCCCCTGTCTCCATGATTCTGGCCGGAGTACTGCTAAAAATGGGTGGTTATGGCCTAATCCGTTTGAACCTTGGCCTATTGGAAGATGCCCACGTTTACTTTGCGCCCATCCTAGTCATCCTTGGGGTAGTTAACATCATCTACGGTGGTTTTTCCTCCTTTGCCCAGGACAACATGAAGCGCCGCTTGGCCTACTCCTCCGTTTCCCACATGGGCTTTGTGCTACTGGGCATTGCTTCATTTACTGACTTGGGTATCAGTGGGGCCATGTTGCAGATGCTCTCCCACGGTTTAATTGCCGCCGTACTCTTTTTCCTTGCCGGTGTCACCTATGACCGGACCCACACCCTTTCCTTGGCCCAGATGGGGAACATTGGCAAAGTAATGCCCACGGTTTTTGCCCTGTTCACCATGGGAGCTATGGCATCCCTAGCCCTCCCCGGCATGAGCGGTTTTGTCAGTGAATTAGCTGTATTCGTTGGGGTCAGCTCCAGTGATATTTACAGCACCCCCTTTAAAACGGTGACCGTGTTCCTCGCTGCGGTGGGTCTAGTGCTGACTCCTATTTACCTACTATCGATGTTGCGCCAACTCTTCTACGGTAACAACATCCCCCCTTCTTGTAACCTAGAGCAGGATAGTCTCTCCCCCAATTCTGACCAAGAAGCTGTTTGCTTTGGCACCAATTGTGTACTGCCCGGCAATGCCATCTATGACGATGCCCGGCCCCGGGAAATTTTCATTGCGGCTTGCTTCCTGCTACCGATTATCGGGGTGGGTCTTTATCCTAAAATAGCTACCCAAGTTTACGATGCGACCACAGTAGCCGTGAACAATCAAGTCCGCCAATCCTACGTACAGATTGCGGAAACCAATCCCCGGGTCTATGCGGAAGCTTTAACTGCTCCCCACATTCCCACCACGGACTTTGCCACTGTCAAAGTTCAACCCTAGTGGTCTAGTCTTTTGAGCAAACCTCCTGTCTATCAGAGGTTTATGAACCCCTTCGTTTGCGGAAGGGAGGATGTCAAAAAGGGGAGCCTTAAGGACGAGCAGAGCGTTAAAATGGGGATAGCTAGGTACGGCACCATTGCATAGCCTTCCTAGAGCTGGCTTTTAAGGTGCGATGACAGCTCCCCGGCTTTCGCACCCTCTGCTCCCATCCTGACCCCAAGCCGTCCTAAAGGACGGGGCTTAAGCCCCGTTTTTACCATGAACGTAGAACTTCCTAATCCGCAGCAATTGACCCCAGAAGAAACCCAAGAGTTGGACTACCTGCGTACTTTAATAGAACAGGCGGTGGCCAATGGTGTAGTTACCAAGGAAGAAGAATCCAACATCAAGTCCTGGGCGCTACATTGCAAGCCTCGTTATGAACTGCTTTCCCAGGAACTGGCCATGTACCGGGAATTGGTCACCAATAAAATCAATGCTGGTTTACTCAAGGGAGAGAGCTTTTCTGACCTCTAAATAGGCAAGGGTGTGGAGGGCGAAAATTTTTCTCTACCATGGTTTGTACTTATTTGAGATGATATGGCGGGCCATTGTACCAAGTAGTAATAACCAGTGGTGTCGCTGCCCTGCAGAAAAATTTTTCCTTGATGACTTTTGATGAAATAAAAACTGAGGATTAGGGCTAAAATCCGTTGGCAATGGTGGCCCTGATTTTCCTGACTATGGCCCTGTAGTTTGAGGGCTAAGTGTTCCAAAGTTAATGGTACAATCACTTCTCCCTGATTTTCTTCTGGGTGTTCTTGCAGGGGCCCACCATGGGATGTGCCCGGGATTAGTAGATCCTGTAGAGCTATCTGGGGATAGTCGGCCCAGACAGAGAAATGCAAGTATTCTCGGTCCGAAGAAGCCTGGATGCGTAATGTGCCATTGGTTATCCCCTCCCCCAATAAACTGAGGAGAAGATAGTATATTCCTTGCCTAACTTTGACCCTGTCCAGGGGCCAATATTTCAAGCCTGACTCTAAGGAAAGGTTAAAGTTCAATTGATTTTGGCTAAGTATGGTTGCCATTTTATCGCGCCAATATTCCCCCAATAATTCTAAATTGACATTGCTGATCCTTAGACCCTGGCGATCGGGCCTGATTCGCTCCATTTCTAGGATTTCTTCGATAGCTTGACCGATCCTTTGTCCACTCTGGTGAATAATTTCTAGATATTGTTTTTGCTTCTCATTTAATTCCCCAAAAACTCCACTGTTGACCACACTGGCCATGCCAATTATTGACGTTAAATCCCGTTGAATACGGCTGAGGTGATAGGGGACTAATTGTAGTTTGACCGCCTCTGGGGAATGGTATGACTCCTCCTTTGGATAAAACTTCTCTTCGCTGACAGATGCAGACTGATGATTAGCGACGGCGATCGGACTCAACTGAGCAGAACTATTGTCTGATTGATGAATATTGCTATTATTACCGTTGAGATGGGCTTGACATTCAATTTCCCCCATACACCAACGGGCAGTCATATTGAGCAGAGCTAAATCCTGTTCCGTAAATCGATGGGGAGAAAAGCCCAACACTGCCAAAGCCCCAAGACAAATACCGTCCCTCGTTAACAGGGGAGTTCCTAAGTAAGCCCTAATGCCATAATGCTGGCATAATTCTCCCTCAGCAAAAAATGGTTCCGTCAGGGCATCGGTAACCATTAGTGGCATGGCACTATCCACCACCAGGGTGCAGTAAGCATCACTGCGACTGATCCGCCGGGAAAACACAACCGAGTTGGCTAAACCCAGACTACACATTCCCACCGCAGAATTAATTAGGATTTCGTCTTCTACCATCAAACTAGCTAAGCAAATGGGGAGCCCCAGATTGCGGGCAATGATTTGGGTGGCTTCCTCAAAAAAGGTGCTGTTCCCATTGGCCAATAAACCCAACTCCAATAGCTTTTTTTGCCGTTGGGCATTTCTTTTGACCATTGATAACCCGTCTAGGGTACAACTCAATCCATGGCTGTATCCCTGTTGATTACTGAACATGTTGTGGTGTTAATACTCAATTCTTATTCAGAACTTATTTTCTATAACCATAATGGTGTGTCCATAGTTGGTTGACAATCCCCCGGGTTGGGGTAAACCCCATAACAATCTGATCGAGTCGCTGGACGAAAATCGCTACAATACTGGCGGTGATTTTTATCAAAAGCTTTTAGCTAGCAGGGTTGGAGCCGACTATGACAGAGGTTCAAATTGAGCAACGGCAATGGTGGGTGGATCGATGGCTGGAACTATTGGATTCCTACCGTTTTAAGAAGCGTCTGGAACGGGCCAGAAATTATGCCAGGGAAGGCAATGTGCTCAGTTTGCAGTTTGTTGAGAGTCAATTAACTGCTCTAGTGCAGGGCACTGAGGTGGAGCCTTATCAGGTTACCCTGGGTTTGGATTGCTTCAGTGATGAGGATTGGCATTATGTGGTGGCAACCCTAGCGCAACAAGCCCTGTACGCGGCCCAATTACTAAGTGGGGCGATGCCTCCAAGTATTGAACAGGTATTTGTTCAGAATGGTTTAAATTTATTTCCCTTTACCCTGGGGGAAATCCACTCCCGTTGTACCTGTCCAGATCAGGCTAACCCCTGTAAGCATATCGGTGCGGTGTACTATCAGCTAGCGGATCATTTCCAAGAAGATCCTTTTGTCATTTTCCGTTTACGGGGCAAAAGTCGTACTGAGTTACTGGAGCAGCTAAGTTGTTATCGACGGCTCAATCCGGAACTACTGGCCAACTATGATCAGAGCCTTTTAGTAGACTGCATGGCGATCGCCGTGGATGCGAAGGAAGACACTGCAACGCCAAAGCCCCAAAAACAAACTAAAGCGGAGCAACAAGATACCATCAGCAGATTTTGGCAGTACAGGACTGATTTATCCGCTACATTGCCGGCGATCGCCCCGCCAGATAATCCCTTGCAACAGATTGAACGTCTTGGGGATCTGCCGTTAAACTACGAAGTCGCAAAGGAAATCAAACAGACATTGACGCAAATCTACCTAACGGCCAGCCAGGGTACCCTAGTTCAAATGATGGGTGCCGGGGAGTGAGCGGGGGTTGGGATAAACCTGGACGACCCCTTTGGGGATGCGAGGAAAAAACAATAAAGTTTATTTGGATGGGGGTGGAGAGACTCGAACTCTCACGAGCTTATAAGGCTCAACGGATTTTAAATCCGCAGCGTCTACCATTCCGCCACACCCCCAGCAATTGGGAGACTACCGCTTCGTCAGCGATTAAGCATCATACCACAGAAAGTTTACTCCACTGCTTCCCTACGATTTTCGTGAAATCATCTAGCGCTGTTGGGGTTGCCATTCCAAATAAACACCAAAACGACTCTCCCGGTAGGCGGGGGAATTTTGCCGCTGTAAATCCGTGGCAATGCGCCATTGAGGAGTCAGAGCATAGCCCACGGAAAGAGTGCTAATGCCTACTTCCGCTGTGCCTCCAGGGGCAACAAAATTTTGGCTGAAGCTGATGTCCGCTGCTCCGGTGCGGGAAAGTGCTAGCATCACTTTACCCCCCACATTAACCCCTTCACTGTGGTAGTCATTCTGGGCGATCGCCCGGTAACCGACTAGGGGAGTAACGTTGACGTACCAACCGAGGGGCAAAAGGTAATATTGGAGGTTGGCACCGCCCCCCTGTTGTCCGGCAAAATTAGTGTAGTAGTCACCGCTGACACTTAAAGGGGATTGACCAATGAATAAATCTTCCACCCCGATCGCCGCCCCACTGGGTTGATCATCGTCGGGAAAATAGTTGTAACCCAACCGCACCCGAGTCAAGAATGCCGGATCATTGCTATTTTGCTCAAATAAATCTGGAGTTTCGTGCCACCACCGTTGCAAAGTTGGACTGTTCTCCACCACAGCCGGATCCAAATCCAGCGGATTTTCCACTTCCGGAACCTGGGCCTCTCCCCTGGCACTGGCGATCGCCAAAAATATAACCAAGCTAAAAGGCAAAAAACTCAGCCAACCACGAAAAATCACAGCCATAATCCCACCATTAATGGTTTTTGCCCCGGAATCCGGTCATTGACCCCTGGAAGATCTCAAAATTTTCTCCCCGGAAAGTCAAATAGTCCGAGACGGTAACTTGACAAGACAAGTTCCAAATAGCACTCTAAGTAAAAGTTAATTTTGCTTGACCCCCAACAGCCTTCCTAATTCTTCATTTCAGCGGACAAATTATGCTCCCACTGCTTTCCCCCATGATGTTGGCTCAAATAGTTACTGCCCCCATCCAGCCAATCGAAGCAGATTATATTGTTCAGCCGCAGGAAATAAGACCTTTGCCGGGGCAACTTGACCAGATTCCCGTTTTTAACAGTAATAGTCCAGAAGTGGTGGAGGGGGAAGGAATTCTACTCTCCACCTTTCCCACCGACCGCAAATATTACCCCAACGCCCACCTCAACAAGGCCCTCAACGGTCGTTTTGACTTTTTCTCCCACCATATCGCCCGGCCAAGGGATTCCCGCACCCTTTACCAAGGAGTGTTAATGGGCAACCCCACCGACAGAACCATCACTGTCCGGATTCTCCAGGGCGGTAGTTACCTCACTGGGCCCGATGCCCCCTTTATTAACTTAGCCCCCACCGTAGAAGACCCCCACGGACAGTTCTATTCTGGCCCTGGCTCTAAACTCATGAGTCAATTATTACGGGGCAACACCCAAGCTGGCTTTCCCAGTCAAGTTATTATTCCTCCGGGGCAAACCCGACTGCTATTTTCCCTACCCATTAACCGGAGCAGTGCCCGTTCCACCTATCTCCGACTCCAGAGCGACGGCCCCATTTACATGGCGAACCTTGCTATGTACGCTGTGCCGGAATATACCCCAGTGGTAGATACTGCCAGCGCTGGTGCCAATCTACCTACCCCTTCAGTGACCTACCGGGCCCCCAATTTAGACAACTGGCAAGCAATGCTATATCGGGGTTATTTGGCTTACCCCAGGGACTTAGCCCCCACCCCCCCAGATCAAATCCGGCCTGGAGCCCCCAGAACCCCCATTTATGGACGGGTGGCCGGCATTTCCCAGGGCGCATCCTGGCAGGCAACTCTATTGGATGGCCCCAGAGCCCAGTTCCTGAGCATTCCCCAACGGGGTAGAGCTTTTTCCTATCCCCTCAGCACCGTCAGCGTTGGCACCTACGCTACCCAACAGGTACAAAGTGCTCCCATGCTTGCTCGCTATCCCGATACAGCTTACCTTGCCCACGGAAACTACGGCGTTCATTACCAGTTGAAACTGCCACTCAAAAATGTGACCAATAATAGACAGAGCGTTTCCCTGACCCTGCAAACCCCCATCAAACAGGATCAGTACAATGATCGCTTATTTTTCATGCGCCAACCTAGTGGCCAGGTCTTCTTTCGGGGGACAGTGCGGGTTAGCTATGTGGATAATCAAAACCAACTGCAACAAAGATTTTTCCACCTCACCCAACGACGGGGAGAAATGAGTAATCCCCTCATTACCCTCAATATGCAACCAGGGGAACAACGGGAAGTGACGGTGGACTTGATGTATCCCCCCGATGCCACCCCGCCTCAGGTGCTAACGGTGAAAACAGAGGAGCTTTACTACGGCAGTTTATCCTCCCCTAGGTAAGGACAGACATTTCAGTGGATTTCAGGGACAACGTTTTTTCCTCCACCGGTTTTTTTTCTTCCAGAATAGAGGAATTGAAACGATAACCCACGTTGCGTACTGTCTGAATTAAACTCGGCTGGCGTGGATCAGTTTCGATTTTTTTCCGCAGGGAAAGGACATGGGTGTCGATGGTGCGGGGATTGTCGATCGCCTCGGGCCAGGCCCGGCGGAGCAATTCAGTACGGCTGAGGGCGCTACCTTCGGCTTGGGTGAGCACGTAAAGCAGACTAAACTCCTGGGGGGTGAGGTCAACAAAATTGCCTTGATATTCCACCCGCCGTTGTACCAGGTCAATTTTTAATACCCCATAGTCCAACAGCAAAGGGGCCGCCACTGTGCGGACACGACGGATCAAGCACTCTATTCTGGCTAAAAACTCCTGCATGCCAAAAGGCTTAGTCAGATAATCGTCAGCCCCGGCCTTGAGCCCATAGACAATATCTTTTTCTGTATCCTTGGCGGAAAGAATAAAAATCATCGACTGGTGCTGTTGATATAGCCAACGACAAAGTTCAATGCCATCTCCGTCGGTGAGGTCAGAATCAATCACCGCCAGGGTGGGCAATTGATTGTTAAATGCCTGGCGAGCTTGGTGAAAACCGCTACATTGTTGGACAAGGTAGCCGCTCTGCTGCAGATGCCAGCTTAATAGAGAGCGGAGATGGGGATTACCCTCTACGACTGATATGTAAACTGGACTCACCGATCTAGACCCCTGACTGAAAGTTCCTTGCTAATCTAACAAAGTCAATGTCAAGGCTTTGTAACAACAGTTACCTAGGTAGAGGGCCAAATCTGCAAAAAATATAAAGAATTGGCCAGTCATAATGTTTAGTTATTTCCACCTTCACAATTGGTAAACCCCCAATCTGGAACACTTGATATTTTGTGCCCAATACAATATACCCAGAGGGCTTTAAAATACGTTTGTTCAGAATCATAAAACCACAGAAAGAAAAATTCTAAAGTTATAGTCAATTCAAATAAGATTGAGATGACTAAAGTCTTTACCAAACACGCTTTTAGCTTTAGTCGGTGTCTTACTTTCAATTAAATCAACTATAAGTGTGGTGGGCTAAGTTTTGCTTTTACTCAGAATTAGTGGCAATTTTGGTACTATCAAAAATAGGACAAACTCTAACGTATAGACTTTCTGGATAACCATTGGGTAAAGAAGTTTAATGCCGTCGGACACAGCCAGCCCCAGTCCTTATCCTTGCTAACGTATCAATGGCCACCCTATTCCTCTTCTCGGCGTTCAAATTGCAGATGATAACCGGGAAAACCTTGGGCACTAAAAATTAACTGAAATTGGGCTCCTTCTTTGGGTTCTAGGCCAAGACGGGCTTTAACCAGTTAAGTCAAAATAGAATCTGCTCCCGCCACAAAAAGCTCTGCACCAAAGCCCAACTTCCGGCGCATCGAAAACCCAGGTGTGCCCCAACCAGTAAGGTTGAATGGTAAATAGGCCATTTTTCATGGGATTCTACCAGTTAACTAATAAAGCTGAACAAATGATCGAAATGAAGCAAATGCCTATTAAGAGTTACCCTTGCTTTAACCGATCCGTATTTTCAGAATAGGCAAAATCCTTTCTTGGAGATATGGACAAGGTCCGTCATTCACCTGGAAACGGCCTGGAAATTCCCCTATCCCTCAGGAGCAGAATGCCCCAACTCTCTAACCTGAGAATTCTCGAATAAGGCTCCTTGCTATGTAAAGAATTGGGAATTTAGCTGCCACAGGCCAAATGGAGCTTGTCAAAACCATTGGCTTTATTCTATCATTGGTTATCTAATAACAATCCCGAGTCTATGAAAGTGCAAATCATGGCTTTCAGTCTATGTCAATTATTTGTGCCAAAGTATTCTGGGGCCAGGGATGGCCAAGGCTAACAAGTCAACATCACTAAAACTTCAGTTCCAGTTCAGTGTGGGTTTGAAAAATTTAATCCGCCGCCTCAATTCTTCCACCCATCTAACCACCATCTCCATACAAGGTCATGCAAGCAACCTTACACCAATTGAAAGTTTTTGAAGCCACCGCCAGACATGGTAGTTTTACCCGGGCAGCAGAGGAGCTTTATATCACCCAACCGACAGTTTCGAGTCAGATTAAACAATTGTCCAAAGCGGTAGGTCTTCCTCTGTTCGAGCAAATTGGTAAACGACTTTACCTGACAGAAGCAGGGCAAGAGTTATTGGTAACCTGCCAGGATATTTTTCGGCGGTTGGATAACTTTGCCATGAAGGTGGCGGACATTAAAGGCACGAAGCAAGGACGTTTACGCTTGGCGGTAATTACGACAGCCAAATATTTTATTCCTCGTTTGCTAGGGGAATTTACCCAAAAGTATCCAGGCATTGAAGTGTCTTTGAAGGTAACTAACCATGAGCAGATTCGTCACCGTATGCAAAACAATGAAGATGATTTGTACATTGTCAGTGAACCACCGGAGGAAATTGACCTCAACTTCCAACCTTTCTTAGATAATCCTTTGGTGGTTATTGCCCGTCGGGATCATCCCCTGGCGGGAAAAAGTAATATTCCCATCACTGCTTTGAATGATGAGGCATTCATTATGCGGGAAAAGGGTTCTGGTACCCGTTTAGCGGTACAAAATTTATTTCATCGTCATTATGTTGATGTGCGGGTGCGGCTGGAACTGGGGAGCAATGAGGCCATTAAACAGGCGATCGCCGGTGGCATGGGAATTTCTGTATTATCCCAGCATACCTTGGTGTCAGAGGGGGCCCGCAGTGAGTTGACTATTTTAGACATAGATGGATTCCCCATCCAACGTCGTTGGTACGTGGCTAACCTAGCGGGGAAACAACTGTCAGTCATCACCCAGACCTTTTTGGACTATCTCATTTCTGTTACCAAAAACATGCCGCCCCCGTTTGCGGAACAGTTAATTGCTGCCAAAAAGCCAGTGGAATTGGCGCCCTAGGGCAGGATGGGGAGTTGTACTCTTGCTGGGTCAAAGACATCCTAAATCCTAAAATCCCAAAAAGAAAGCCGCCACTGAAGCAACGGGCGACCTCTAGCAATCGGAGGGTGATATTGACTTTATGTCTTATTCCTAGGTTAAGGCCGGATCGGCGGGGTTTATGTAGTCTATTTGACGAAAAGTTCCCTTAGTTAGGCCTTGCCAGTGTAGAGATGTAATGGTTCCTTGACAAACCGAATGTAAAAGTGCTTAAAAGTGGAGCGCAATACCCGGGGCAAGCCAAAATCGATGGGCATTAATACTTCCGGTAATTTCCAGTTTTCCACCAATAAATCCCGGGGATGGGCCAGGGGAAAATCTAGTTCGGCAACGGTGGGATTGAGCCCCAAACGATCTTGGGCGGCCATGGTAGGAATGGTGGTAGGGTCGAGTTGCAAAATGTCGGTGATGACAAAATCCAGGGCAAACACATCAGGGCTAGCGGCCAATAAACCCACTTCTCGGGGGTCACCGTGCATGGGGCCATTACCCTCGTGGGCAATAATGCCGTCTAAAATTGTCAAGTCCGGGGCGATCGCCTTGGCGGTTTCCACCAGCATTTCTCCAAAGCGGTTAGCATCTTTTCCGGCTTCCATATGCCACCAGGCTTTCATTTTGCCGGGGACACAACCAAATAGGTTTTTAACCCCCATGGTCATGGTCAATTGGGAGTGGGATTTGAGTTTGGGTAGATTGATTACTACGTCCGCATCCATCGCTTCCTTGGATAACCGCAGATGGTTGAAATTATCGCTGTTAGTTTCGTAGCGCCCCCCCCGGAATTCCACAATGGGAATGTTTAAGGCTTCCAGCAGAGGCAAATAACCGTTGTTTTCCGCCACTCCCCGGGCTGAACCAAAGGCGGGGCTGTCCCCCATAAAGGGTTTTCCCCCAGCTTCCTGCACCAGTTGAGCCACACAGGCCACTAATTCGGGACGAGTGATACATTCTCTACCAGGACGATTTCCGGTCAATAAATTAGGCTTGAGCAAAACCCGATCGCCTGGTTTGACGAATTTGGCCATGCCCCCCAGGGGTTCTAGTAGGGTTTTTAGGGCGGCAAGTAAACTGGCGGCTTCGTAGGATTGGGCAGAGAGTAGACTAACGGGTTTGACCATGGTGACAGAGGGCAATTGTAAACAAATACAAAGATGGGCTCACCCTCTGATTCTAGTTGTATCAGTCTAGGAATGCCAGGGATCAGTGACTCTGGTTTTACTGGCTGAGTGGCGAATAGTTCCATCGGTAAATGGCCGCTAATTCGCTATTTAGTTCCCCTATTTGCCTGATTTCGCTAACAAATTAAGTTTGTTAATCGTTCTTGTAGAATCTCAGTCACATTGGCGATCGCCAGTTTGCGGTTAGCTTTGTAATCTTCATAATAATCGTCCACCAGAATGGGCTGACCAATGGTTAATTGAACCCGCTGACGACCTAAAATAGGGCGATTGTTCAAGTTTCCCCCCTTCATGCGGGTAATCACATTCCAAAGTAATAAAAGGGTGTCGGCAAACCGTTCCACCGTTGGTTTTTCTTTGACGTAATGCCCCGTCACTGCGACAAAATTTTCCACCAGACGCATATGCCACATCCTTAAATCCGCCTCTTCCGCAATGCGATCTGCTAGACCCTTTTTAACTGGAAATAAAGCCTGTTCGTCCCGTAAATCTTCACGATAGATATAATCCCAGCCCGCCTGCTCCAGTCTGCGGCAACGCTCCGGGAGATTACCCTTGGGACTAATTTGAAAATATTCTTCCCCCACTGTTAGGGCGGCATGGAGCAAATTTTGTAGGCGGGAAGCAAGTAATTGATTAGGATCGGTTTCTAAACTGTTGAAATTGTCCTGCAAACTTTTAGCTAAATCCGCCACCACCGGCAAATTTTGTTGGTAAAACTGGCGGTAAAAATTCTCCATCAGATCCAACATCACTTCCCCTAGGTTATAAAGGCGTTTGTATAATCTTGCTTCGCCCAAACTATGGTCAGCGGTGGGAGCAATGCCGCAGTCATTTTCCAGTTGAGAGAGTAAATTTTCAATCTCTCGCCAAGGGGGCGTGAGGTAAAAATATTGGATACCTACGGGCAAAATTATTACCTGTTCTTGCCTTTGGGCTTTGCATAAATCCTCTGCACACCAAAATCCTAGTTGGGCAATGCCGGGTTCCAAGGGGGAAATAATTTCGTTATGACCGTTGGTGGCTCCTTCCGGGGCAGCGGATAGGGGATATACACCATTGAGCATTAAATCCCTAGCGGATCGTAAACCCGGTCGATCTAGTTTGCCCCGTTGGATGGAAGTGCCCCCCAGGCGGGGAAATAACCACTGTAAAAAGCTTCCTCCCCAGAGGGGAATACCCCGGTCGTACATGAAATGGGAACTATAGGGCGGTGACACTTTCTTTTTATCGATCGCCTGGGGTAATAAATTCCAGAACAGATAGCCCATGCAGAGGGGATCGTTAATGCTGGGATGGCGGAATGCGAGTAATAAACGATTTTTTCCCTGGCTAAATTCGCCGTAAATCTGGGCGAGAACATCTAGGTTTTCCGCTTCAATTTTGGCGATCGCCGTTTGGGAGCGGATCCACCAGGGCAAAATCAGGGGGCCTAGTTGGAGTAACCAGGGCTTGAGGTTGGGGGCTAAAAAATCCAGGGGCGGTTGGGCTTGGATGGGTGATTCCATGGAGATAATTGACCATTGATGGAGTCTGGAAAGAGCCTAGAAATTAGTGGCGATCGCCTGGACTGGACAGGAAGGAATACATTGCTCACAGACCACACAACGGGAACGACGGAACATCAGACGAAAACTATCCGGGTCCAAACTCAGGGCCTCCGTGGGACAAACCCCCGTGCATAGGCCACAATCCACACAGCTTTGGTCATCAATGACAATTTCCCGACTAGCGAGGGAAACCTCAATGCTTTGGGAGCGCATCCACTCCAAAGACGCTTCTAATTGGTCAATGTCCCCGGACAATTCCAACACCACTTTTCCCACCTGGTTGGGGGCCACCTGGGCCCGGATAATGTTGGCGGCAATATTGAAGTCCTTGGCCAAACGGTAGGTGACGGGCATTTGCACCGCACTGCGGGGAAAAGTCAGGGTTACACGTTTTTTCATTGGCTTTAACTGGCCTCACTGGACTGATCCGCTTTACTGGCAGATGTTTTCCGAGTGGTGGTGCGTTTGGTGGTGGTCTTCTTGGCCGCACCGGTGCCACTGGTTTTTTTGGTAGTTTTAGTAGTAGTTTTTTTCGTACCCTTAACAGTGCTGGTAGTGGCCTTTTTCCGAGTTGTTTTCTTGGTGCCCGCTTTATCCGCTAGCAAAGGTAAAGCCTTTTCCAGGGTAATGGTTTCTTCCGTTTCCCCCTCCGGCAGACTGGCATTGACTTTGCCATGTTTGATGTAAACTCCATAGGGGCCTTTGAATAAATTCACCGGTTCTTGATCTTCAGGGTGTAAACCCAATTCCTTCAAGGGAGTACGGCTACCCCGGCCCCGTTTAGGTTCCGCCAGCAATGCCAAAGCCCGTTCTAGGGTAATGGTCAACACGTCGTCATCCCCTTTGAGGGAGCGGTAATCTTTGCCGTCCTTACCTTGATCATGGACTACGTAGGGGCCAAAGCGACCTAGGCTGGCTTTGATATTTTTGCCCGATTCGGGATGTTCCCCCAGGTTACGGGGCAAGGCCAATAATCCCACCGCCATTTCCAAAGTGACATCCTCCGGTTTAACCCCTTTGGGCAGGGAAGTTCGTTTCGGTTTTTTATTTTCCTCCGTGGCTTCCCCCAGTTGGACATAGGGTCCATAGGCGCCAATGAGTATAAATATGGGCTCTCCGGTTTCAGGGTGGGTGCCCACCTTATCTGGGCCTTCGGTTTTTTGCTTCAGTAAAACCGCTACCTGGTCTGGGTTAAGGTCCGCTGGGGTTAAATCATGGGGAATGGAAGCAGTGATAATTTCTTCCCCCTGGGGAATTTCAATATAGGGGCCAAATTTGCCAATTTTTACTTTGGCAGCCAGATTTTCCAACTCAATGGCTTTGGCGATCGCCGGATCGATTTGGTCTTGGCGCACTTTGACTTGATTTTCTAGCCCCGATTCCCCCAGAAAAAAGCCCTGGAGATAGGGGAGCCACTGGGTTTTACCGATGGCAATTTCGTCTAGCTTTTGCTCCATGCGGGAAGTGAAGCCTGTATCCACCAAATCGGGGAAATGGGCTTCCAGTAAACTGACCACCGCAAAGGCTGTGAACGTGGGGGTTAAGGCTTTGCCCCGCATTTGCACGTAACCCCGGTCAATGATGGTGCCAATGATACTGGCGTAGGTACTAGGACGACCCACCCCTTCACTTTCCAAGGTTTTTACCAACGAAGCTTCCGTATAGCGGGCGGGAGGTTGGGTTTCGTGGCTCATCGGCTCGATTTCTCGACAATTAGGGCGATCGCCAACTTTGAGGGGGGGAAGAATCACCTCTTGATTTTCCAAAGCGGCATCGGGGTCGTCGGAACCTTCCACATAGGCCCGGAAATAACCGGGGAAATCGATCCGTTTACCCCCAGCCCGAAATTCCGCATCTTCCACCCTCAACGTCACGCTAAGTTGGGTAATGCGGGCGTCGGCCATCTGGCAGGCCACGGTCCGTTTCCAGATCAGTTCATATAGGGCTAATTCCCGCTCCTTCAACCCCGTTTGGTTGGGAATGCGAAACTCTGTCCCGGCGGGGCGAATGGCTTCGTGGGCTTCCTGGGCCCCTTTACTTTTGGTGGTGTATTGCTTGGGCTGAGGACTCAAGTATTCTTTGCCATACATTTGTTGTACGCAACTCCGGGCCGCCGTCACCGCCTGGTCGGAAAGATGCACCGAATCCGTCCGCATATAGGTGATGTAGCCCTCTTCATATAATTTCTGGGCCACCCGCATGGTATCCCGGGCAGAAATGCCCAATTTTCGGTTTGCTTCCTGTTGCAGGGTGGAAGTGGTAAAGGGGGGCGCCGGTTTCCGTACACTGGGTTTTTCCTCTGTATTAATCACTTCCCAGGGCTTGTCCGTCAAACAATCCTTTAAGGCGATCGCCTGGGCTTCATCCAGCACCACCACCTGTTTATTGGGCAACAAAGCGCCGCTATTGGGGTCAAAATCGCTCCCATTGGCTAATTTTGTGCCCCCCAAGGTCATCAACTTGGCCTGAAAAGGATTTTTATGCTGTTCCAGTTCCGCTTTCAAGTCCCAGTACCCAGCGGTCTTAAAGGCCCGGCGGGCCCGTTCCCGTTGCACAATTAACCGCACCGCCACCGATTGCACCCGGCCAGCGGACAGACCCCAAGCAATTTTCTTCCAGAGCAGGGGAGAAAGGGTGTAACCTACCAAGCGGTCTAAAATCCGCCGGGTTTCCTGGGCATGAACCAAATTTTCGTCAATTTCCCGGCAATTGTCCAATGCATGGCGAATAGCCTCCTGGGTAATTTCGTGGAACACCATCCGTTTAATGGGCACCTTGGGCTGGAGCAATTGCAACAAATGCCAGCTAATACTTTCCCCTTCCCGGTCTTCGTCCGTGGCCAGAATCACCTCGTCGGCATTTTTCAGGGCAGTCTGTAATTCCTTAACTATTTTCTTTTTGCTTTTGGGGATCACATAAAGGGGACTGAAATGATCTTCAACGTTGACCCCCAGGTTAGCCCAGCTTTTATCTTTGTAAGCCGCTGGTACTTCCTCCGCCGAAGCCGGTAAATCCCGGACATGGCCCATGGACGCTTCCACCCGATAATCCTGGGGCAGGTAGTTGCGAATGGTGCGGGCTTTAGTGGGGGATTCAACGATAACGAGTTTGGACATAGGGAGGGGGAAACGGGGAAAGAAGCTAAATTGCTAGATTTAAGGGAAGGTGATGGAAGTCAGGCAGATTTGATAATCCTGGCTAATAAGCACATAACCAATACTTATCCTAATCTTTCCAGAAGATCAAACCCCACTTTATTGAATGATAAAGACCAAAAGTTGATTTTTGCCAAGCTCTGTTTCTATTAGAGGGAGTTGGGTTAAAGCAAAAACTTTCCAAAAAAATCTCCCCAAGCTTAACCTGAACCATCAGGTATCCGGGGAGTGAAAACATCAACAGAGTCAGGATAACGTAACCCTGAAAATGTGGGCATTTCCTTTACTATGCTTCAGGCTCGGGACTAACTTCAGGACGGCTCAGGTCTTCCAGCACATTGTGGTAAACAAAACCTGCCAATAGCGCTCCGGCGATCGGGGCCAACCAGAATAGCCAAAGTTGACCGATCAAAGCAGGGTTACCACAGAAAAGGGCAACTCCCGTACTCCGGGCTGGGTTGACGGAAGTGTTGGTGATGGGAATGCTGACCAGGTGAATCAAGGTTAACGCTAAACCAATGGCAGCGGGGGCAAAACCAGCAGGGGCGAGCTTATCCGTTACCCCAAGGATGACCAACAGGAACATAAAAGTCAGCACAAACTCGATTAACAGAGCGGACATAAAGCCATAGCCCTGGGGGGAATGGTCACCAAAACCATTGGTGGCCAAAGGATTAGATTGGGCGGGGTCGAGGACGAAATTGGGATTCCCCTGGGCAACAATCAAGATAAATAAGCCCGCAAGGATTGCCCCTAGCACTTGGGAGCCGATGTAGGGCGCTAATTGGGAACCGGGGAATCTCTTACCCATCCAGAGTCCAAAGGAAACAGCGGGGTTGAAATGGCCACCGGAAATGTGCCCCAAACCATAGGCTCCGGTGAAGACGGTCAGACCAAAAGCGAGGGAAACCCCCAGATAGCCCAAACCAAATTCGTTAGTGTTCTCACCGCCAGGAACGGAAATAAAAGCGGCAAACACTGCACTCCCACAACCGCCAAGCACCAGCCAGAAAGTGCCGATAAATTCAGCAATGTACTTTTTCATTTGCGTTTTAAAAGGGTGAAAAAGAGTTTATTTCTTGTTAGGCTCAATTTAGGCCTAGGTTTAATCAACTAGTTTGGATCAAAAATATCCACCACGAAAGGTAGCATTGTTTTGTCAAATTTTGTACAAAATCAACGAAAATTTTACTTTTTGGAGGCAAGAATTTGGCTAAATTCCCCCACCATCTGATTCACTCCCTAGTTTTGGACTAAATCTTTGCCCAATCAGCCTGCACAGTGGGGTAATGTCGTAGCTAGATGCGGGATGAATGGGATCAATTTGCACCATAATGCCCCCAGAGCTTTTCGGTGGTTGTCCGCAAGAAAATCGCATAAATTATCTCTAACGTCCTCATATCTTTCTACAATTGTCGTGAAAACAACGGAAAAAGACTTAATTGGTGCTGGATTTCAAGCTTTGTCTGACCCTATTCGCCTCCAGGTGCTAACTTTGCTGGAAAATCAAGAACAGTGCGTCTGTGACCTTTGCGACCAACTGAACATTAGTCAATCCAAGTTATCTTTCCATCTCAAACGTTTGCGGGATGCGGAATTAGTGCATACTCGCCAGGACGGGCGTTGGATTTATTATCGTCTTAACCCCGAACAATTTCATCATCTGCGCCATTATCTGGAATCCTATGGCCAAGCGAGTCAAGCCTATGTGCCCCGCCATTGCCATAGTTGAAAGTTACTAATCAAAAGCCACCTTTACAGGGGCAACGATGTCGGAGTATGGTCTGTAATGGGAGAAGCTTTGAACAAAGGGATTTTTGCCCCTTTGACCGTAATTGCGTAATGGTATCCATCCGTCTGTCCGTCCGCCAAACCCCTGCCTATGTGCCTGGGGAACAGCCCCAAACTAACGATTTCGTTAAGCTCAATACCAATGAAAATCCCTATGCTCCCCCAGCTCAGGTGTTGGAAGCAGTGGCGGCGGAATTGCCGAAGGTGCGGCTCTACCCTGATCCGGTTTCTACCCAGTTGCGCCGGACGGCGGCGAGTTTGTATGGGGTGCAATTAAATCAAGTTTTGGCCGGCAATGGCTCCGACGACATTCTCAATATTGTGGTGCGTACCTTTGTTGATCCGGGGGAAACCGTTGCTTTTTTAGATCTAACCTACTCTTTATATGAAACAATCGCTTCGGTTCATGGAGCCAAAGTGCAAAAGATTGCCACCGATGACAATTTTGATTTAACCGGGCCGGTGATTTGTCCAGAGGCAAAATTGATTTTTCTCGCTTCCCCCAATCCCCCTAAAGGCAAACATTTAAACCGGGAATTTCTTTGGCAAACTTGCGCCCAGGCCCAGGGAGTAGTGGTTATTGACGAAGCCTACGGGGATTTTTCCGACGAGGACCATTGGGATTTTCTGAAAGAATTTGACAACGTGATTATTTCCCGCACCCTTTCTAAAAGTTATAGTCTGGCGGGAATGCGGGTGGGATTGGCGATCGCCGCTCCGGCCTTGATTGAGGAGATGGATAAAGTGCGGGATTCCTACAACTTGGATCGTTTAGCCCAGGCTTTAGGCACTGCGGCGTTACAGGCCCAGGCTGAGTTTGTGCCCCTCTGGCAAA
The DNA here is from genome assembly GCF_000478825.2 of Synechocystis sp. PCC 6714. Classification (NCBI taxonomy): domain Bacteria; kingdom Bacillati; phylum Cyanobacteriota; class Cyanophyceae; order Synechococcales; family Merismopediaceae; genus Synechocystis; species Synechocystis sp. PCC 6714. The sequence continues at coordinate 265,910 of NZ_CP007542.1, forward strand.
TGGTACGCAATACCCGCATCCGTTTGATGGAGCAATTGGCAAAAATGGATTTTCAAGTCTGCGAGTCCGATGCCAATTTTGTCTTTGCCGCTCCCCGCTGGATTGCCGCCGCTGAGTTATATCAGGTGCTAAAAGAAAGAAAAATTTTAGTGCGTTACTTTAACCATCCCCGCATCACCAATTATCTCCGCATTACCGTGGGCACCGACGGGGAAATTGACCAACTACTGTCGGCGATCGCCAGTGTGAAGCAGTCTTTGGAATAGGGATGATGTTGCCAGAAATTGAACCAAGACTTGCCATTGCCCAGCAATTGGCCACCATTTCCGGGGAAATACTCAGCCAATATTTTCGCCGCTCCCATTTACAGAGTGGGACGAAAACAGACCTGGTTTCCGCCATTGTTACCCAAGCCGATGAAGAAGCGGAACAGGCTATGGTAAATTTTCTCCAGGCAAAGTTGCCCCAGGATGGCGTAATTCGGGAGGAAGGGGAGAATATTACCGGCCAATCCGGCTATACCTGGGTGTTAGACCCCATTGATGGTACTTCCTCCTTTGTGCGGGGATTACCAATCTTTGCTACCCTGATCGGTTTAGTTGATGCAGATATGTGCCCGGTGCTGGGCATTGCCCACCAGCCCATCAGCGGCGATCGATGGCAGGGGGTACAGGGGGAACCAAGCAATGTTAACGGCATCCCCCTAGTTAATCCTTACGCAGAGAGTGAGGTTAACTTAACTTCTGCTTGTATTGCCTCTACTACACCGTTAATGTTTACTGCCCCGGCGCAACGGCAGAAAATGGCAAATATCTATGACCAATGCCAGCGCACTGCCTTTGGGGGAGATTGTTTCAATTACCTCAGCGCCGCCAGTGGTTGGACTGCTATGCCTTTGGTGGTAGTGGAAGCGGATTTGAATTTTTATGATTTTTGTGCGCTAATACCCATCCTAGGGGGGGTCAATTATTGCTTTACCGATTGGCAAGGTAAAGAATTAACCCCAGAGTCCACCGAGGTTGTAGCTAGCCCCAACCCCAAATTGCACAGTGAAATTTTAGCTTTACTGCAATAATTGATCGGTGCTTGATTCTGGTGGGGGTGACGGGTGCAATTAAGTTTTCAGGAACGTTTGGAGTCCGTTAAGGCCGGTTGCCTGGGGGCGATCGCCTTTGGCCTGGTTTATGCTCTGGCCTGGCTGGGCAACAGCTACTTTAGCTTACTGACAGCACCGAATTTAGACTGGTTGACCCTGGCTTTGAATGGGGGCAGTGGTTTACTGAGCGGGTTTTTATTTGCTGTCACCTACCGTTACATCATCCGCCAGGATAACAATGCCCATCTAAGGGACGGAGCCGTCTTAGCTTTTACCTTGGTGCGGAGCGGTGGACTGATCGAATTACCCACCACCGAAGATCCCCTGGCGATCGCCATTTTGATGGGGGAAAGTCTGATTAGCTTTGCCGTGGTGCGTTCCACTCTAGATTGGGCCATGGCCAGGGGATGGCTCCGGCCCTTTAACGGCTGATGGGAATTTTGAGAGTTTTATAGTCAACGAAAATTGATGGGGGTGTGTTGGAAAACTTTGTTGGCAATAATGGTGATGACCTGGGCAAATTTACCAATGGCTATCAAGATCAAGTCCTCAATGAACCTTTCTCCAGTTGAGGCCGTCTTTAGACCTGGGATGAAATCCGGACTGAATCTGCCTACTCCTCGTTTACCCTTCCCTAAAATGTTACAGTTCCAAATTCAAAACGACAGCGAAATTCCCGCTTCTAAGCAGTTATTTGACCAAATCCGTTTTGCGATCGCCTCCCGCCAGTATCATCCGGGGCACCGTTTACCTAGCACCAGACAACTGGCCATGATGACGGGTCTACACCGCAACACCATCAGTAAGGTTTACCAAAATTTGGAAGATGCGGGTTTGGTGGAATCCATCGCCGGTTCTGGAATTTACGTCAAAGCCCCCAGCACCGAGGAGGGTATTATCCTCGACGGCCCCCTATTCCGGGAATATCCTGAAGCTAGTCAACTAATCCAAAAAACCATTGACGAGCTGCTCAGCCAGGGGTTAAACCTCTCCCAAGTCAAAGAACTTTGTTTAGAAACCATCGATTGGCGACTGCGGAGCACCGCTAGGGTCTTGGTCACTGTACCCCAAAGGGACATTGGGGCTGGGCAGCTAATTCTCAACGAGTTGGAACAGGCATTGGTAATTCCGGTGCAATTGGTGCCCATGGAAACCCTGAAACAAACCCTATCCGAATTGCCTTCCGGCACAGTGGTTACCAGTCGCTACTTCCTGGCTGAAGCGGAGTCCATTGCCACTCCCTACGATGTGCGGGTGATTCCGGTGGATATTTACGACTACAGTAAAGAACTAGGGTTAATCAAAGCCCTACCGGAAAATTCTTGCCTAGGCATTGTCAGCCTTAGCCCCGGCATTCTCACCATTGCGGAAATTCTCATCCACAGCCTACGGGGGGAATCCCTCTTTTTAAAATCTGCCCTGGTCAGCGATCGCCAGAAGTTGCGATCCCTAGTCCGCACTGCCCGCACCATTATCACCGATCCTGCCAGTGAACCCATTGTGCGGCAAGCCATTGAAGCAGAACGCCACGATCTAATCCGGATGCCGGAAATCATTTGCTCCGAGCACTACATTGGCGAAAAATCCATCGCTATCCTCAAGCGGGAATTGGGTTTGGGGGAAGAGGAAACGGAGGAGGAAGCAAAGTTTCCTAAAGTGGCCACTGCCTAGAATCAACAGAAAACTACAGAGTCGAGCCTAGCGAGTCCTCACCGTCAAAAGTTGGGGAGGGGTGGCATCGGGGGGATAAAGCAGATCCACCTGCACAGTTCTTTCTTCCCCTGGCTTGAGGTCGAGGGTGACCAAATTTTCCCCTTTTTGACCCCGCCGTTGTACCAAATGGTAGTAACGATTATTAGTTTGGCCCCGGCGATCGGTATAACTAAAGCGCACTGTGCCCCGGAAAAAGACATTGACCGCAGGAGGCACCAAAAAAGTTAGCTGGTTATTGGGCCCATCATTGAACTTGAGAGGCGTTTCCACCGTCAAGTCAACGGTCTGATTGCGGTTAGTGTTGTTCACCAAGGGTAAGCTCAAGCTATATTGCACCCCATAATTACCGTGGGACTCATAGGCTGTGTCCGGGTAACGTACCGCCATGGGAGCAGACTGATTTTGCCCGGTGCCCATGCGACCTCCTTCCAAAGCACTAATGGGATAGGAAAAACCCTGCCCCGGTTCGGGAATGGCTAGCTTTTGGCTGTTGTCATCGGTGATGGTGGCCTGCCACTGGGAGCCAATGGAAACCCCCGCCACCCGACTATAGATACGACGTTGGGTATTGCGGGGAATGCGGTCCCTGGGTTGCATCAGGTTAGCGGTTTTGAGCAAATTTTCCCAATCCGCCAAACGAGGAACCTGTTCTGCGCCAAAGCCATCCTGGGGAGCGTACATGGCCATACTGGCCGCATGAATCGGGACGTTGGTGTTGAGACGTAAATAGGCGGAAAAACCATTGCGGGGTAGTCGAATCGGCGGCGGTTGACCCGGCACGGGGGTATAGTTCACCGGCAAAGGCTGATTAATTAACATGCGACTTTGGCCAGCGGGAATGATGAATTTGTCTGGGTAATCCGTCTGTCTTTTGCCTCGCAGTACATCATTGGTGACTCGACTACCCGGGCCGGCAAATACATTTCCGTCATTGTTTTCCACCACCGGCGGCAGGTCGATGAATAGAGCGTCGGGGGAAGTAAGGGAACTAGCCCCCTGGAGAATTTCCACCGTGGCATCCTGCCGACTGCCATTGAACAGTAACACTCCCAAATATAAAGTTCTACCCTCGGGAGAAGCCTGGACAACGTGGTGGGCAAAGACATCAAACCTACCTCGGAAAGGATGGTTCAAGTGGGCGTAGGGATGGCCCATGCCAATGGAAGGCAACGTTGAAAGAATAATGCCTTCGTTGAAAATTAGCTCCGGACTGTTGCTGTTAAAAACGGGAATTTGGTCTAGTTGCCCTGGCAAGGGACGCACTGGCTGCACTATTTTTAGTTCCTGGGGAGTGCCGCCGGCGTTGGGGGCTGGCTGGATGATCACCGGTGGTGGACTGATGGGAATGGCGATCGAATTGGCCTGGGCAAGAACTAAAGGGGCAAGCAGGGAAAACATGGATGATGAAGCAGGGCAAAAAACGGGCAATGCAAATCAGGACGGCCAGATGCATCGAAAAGTGTCGTTTTCATTGCCAATTGTAGTTCTTCGGTCAGCGTTGAAAAATAGCTGGGGGCACTTAGATAATTTGCACTGTCCTTTGGGCATTGACTAACATGGATTCAACCCAACTAAAATCCCTAAAGCCGTTTTGCCTCTTGCAACAATGTCTGGAAATTTAACTTGGCTGCATAGCTACTGGTTGATGCTGGGGCTGGGTTGGGGTACGAACGGAGCCCGTTCCCTTTGCGGTGTTTTGAAGCCAAGGTATAGCAGGACGATAAAAATTAGGGGGGCAATGATGGCGATCGCCTTGATGCCTTGATATTCCCGCCGTTGGGCTGGGGTCATGGCGGCCCATTTAAGTTCCTGGGCACTGGGGGCGTGGGGGCGATGGAAACGGTCAATGGTTTCTTCCGCTAGCCATTGGGTGGTGGATTTGAAGTTATGCAAAGGAGTGGGCAATAGCTCCAGATAGGTGGCGTTCCGCAGTAGGTCCCCCGCTTTGCCCTGGATGCGTACCCGGTCAAATAAATTGGCCACCCCATTGTTCAAACCCAGTTTCATCAACGTGCCCCGTAGTTGGGGATCGGGGCTAACTAAGGGTTTACCATTCTGTACCGCCATCAAATTTTTGGCGATCGCCGCCCCCTGTTGGTAGGCAATCTGGGCCAGGGCGGGTTTGGGATTATCTTTTACCGTCACACAGTCCCCGGCGGCAAATACCTGGGGAAAACTAGGCAATTGCAAGGTACTGGTTACTAAGGGTTGCCCATGGCGATCGAGTTCCTCGGCGGGAATTTGTTCCTTAAGGGTTTTGAGTAGGGGATTAACCGCTGTGCCGGCGGTCCAAATGGTGGTGCCGGTGGCTAAATGGCGCAGTTCCTCTTCCCCAGTTTCCACAAATTGCAGACTATCGGGGGTAACGCTTTTGACCCCCACCCCCAACTTCAGTGTTACTGGTATCGCCCTTGCTTGCAATTCTTCTAGGGCACATCGTTTTAGACCGCTATTCGCATCCCCGGCCAAAATTGCCGGTGCGTGGTTGACCAAGTAAATCTTTAAATCATTGATGTTGCCCCCCATGGGCACGTACCAACTGGGCAGTAAATCCGCCAGCGTGGCCGCCATTTCCACCCCGGCCGGCCCAGCCCCGACGATCGCCACCGTCAATAACTTTTCTTTTTCTGCTTGATCTTCGGTGGTTAGGGACTTTTCTAAACAGGTTTTGAGATGCTCCCGCAGGGCGATCGCCTCGGTTTGGGAACGGAAAGCAAAGGCATATTCTTCGGCTCCCTTAGCCCCCAAATAACCCTGCACTGACCCCACCGCCAGCACCAAATAGTCATAGTGTTGTTCTTGGCCGGCATCGAGCACTAACGTTTTTTCTGCCAATTGCACATCGGTTACCCGGGCTTGGACTATATCAATGCCGCTATTGGCCAACAAATGTTCATAGCTGGGACAAACCACTGACTCTGGCAACTCTTCGGTGAGTAGTTCATAGAGCATGGGCTTAAAGACAAAATTTTCCTGGGGTTCCACCAGGACGATTGGGCCGGCGTGCTGATGATGGCGCAAATGCAAAGCAGTAAATAGCCCCACAAAACCGCCACCAACAATAACTGTTGTTACTGACGTTGCCGAATCCGACGAATTAATGGCCACAGTTTTCTATCCCACTGCCGAACAAGTTTCACTATGCCCGGAGGCACTTCCCCTGTAAAGGTAGCATGCAAGCAAAAAGTGGGGCCAATTTCCCAGAAACTGGAACCCCACCCAACAAAATTTAGGCCAAGGATTTTAGATCATTAGACCAGTTAGACCAATTACATAGGAGGCAGAATTACTTGGTCAATGACATGGATTACACCATTACTGGCATCCACATCGGCGGAAATGACAGTGGCTTTATTGACTTTGACTTTGCCATCTTTAACTTTGAAGGTGATGGGTTCACCAGCCAGAGATTCCACTTGACCGGATTGAACTTGGGCCGCGGTGATTTTACCGGGGATAACGTGGTAGGTGAGAACTTTCACCAATTTATCTTTGTTTTCGGGTAGCAACAGACTTTCCACTGTACCAGCGGGCAGGGCGGCAAAGGCATCGTTAGTGGGGGCGAAAACAGTAAAGGGCCCCTCAGCGGACAAGGCTTCCACTAAATCAGCGGCCTCGACCGCAGCGACTAAAGTAGTAAAAGCTTCATTGCCAGCGGCAACTTCCACAATGGTCATGCTGGTTTCCGCGGCGGCCTGGCTGACTACTGCGGGCTTTTCTGTGGTCTCAATTTCTGCCATGGCAACGGTGGGAGCACCGAGGGCGAATCCAGATAAAGCGGTGACAGCGGCAATTTTAGCGGCAAATTTCATAATTAATGATTCCTTGTGAGAAGATTATCCACCGCTATTATGACAAACTATAAATTTTTGTGAAGAGATGTTAAGGCAAAATTATCATTGGCACAACACAGAGGGAAATTAGAAAATATCTGCTGGATCAGCGGCTCGCAAACGACCCACGGCGATCGCCCCGGAAATGCAACACATGGCAATGGTCATAATCAATACAGTTAACGCCCTAGCGGTGGTCATAATTAGCGGTAAACCGGTGGCCCGGGCGGTGTTAGTGTAGAGTATCAATCCCAAACCAAAGCTAGGCAAAAAGCCAATCACCGCCAACAATAAGGCTTCCTGGAACACGACCCCCAAAAGATAACGATCGCCGTAACCGATGGCTTTGAGGGTGGCATATTCCGGCAAATGGTCAGAAACATCGGTGTAAAGAATTTGATAGACAATTACGGTACCGACGATGAAACCCATAGCGGTGCCCAAACCGAAGACAAAACCGATGGTGGTGCGGGTTTGCCAATAATTTAATTCGTATTGGACTAACTTTTCCTTGGTAAAAATCTGGACATCACCCCCGGTGAGATCCTTGCGAATTTCTTCGGCCACCCGTTCCGGATCGGCGCCGGGTTTGAGTTGCAAAATGGCCACATCGATGGAAGTACGGTCCCGGTCGGGAAAAAGACGAAAGAAATTCAAATCACTGGTGATTAAAGTGCCGTCCGCCCCAAAGGAGGAGCCGAGGGTAAATAGCCCTTGCACTTGGATGCGACGATTACCCACCTCTGTGAAAACAGGGCCATCAGCTGCTAACAGTGCGGGCACCGGGCCAAATTCTTCCCTAGAGTCCTGGTCAAATAGGAATACGTCGGGGCGCTTGATCAAGTCTAAATTTTCCCCCACCCCCGGCAGATTGATGGGATTGTTAACGGGGTTAAAACCCATAATGTAAATTTGTCGACTGGCCTTGGTTTCTGGATTTTTCCAACGGTTGATGTCAATGTAGAGGCTACTGCCATCGTTGACAGCCTTGTTGCCCATGGCTTGGTATAAACGACGGGCCGCAAAGGGGGTGGGATTAACAAAGGTATCCGTTTGGGTACTGAGGATAAATAGGTCCCCCTGTAAACTTTCAGGAATGCGAATTGCACTGTCAAATAGGGCATTCTTGAACCCCAGTTGCATAAAAATCAACACATCGGCAAAGGCAATGCCGGCGATCGCCGCCAGGAGTCGCATCCTTTCATGGAAAAGCTGGTGCCAGGCAAGGGGAATTTTCATTATGGGGTAATGGCTAAAGGCTTAAACTTAATTGCGGGGGGGCGCAGTGATGGAATCCGGTTCAATTTTCACCACCACTTTGGCGTTGCTTAAACCGGCCACGGTTTTGCTCGCGCTGGGACTGAGGGCAATTTTCACTTCCACCACCCTGGCATCAATGTCGGCGGCTGGGTCGGAGTTGAGCACATCATTTTTGCCAATTTTTAAGCCAATATCAGTAACTCGACCTTCCAAGTCCCCGCTAAAGCTGTCATTTTCACTGGTGATCCAAGCAGTCTGCCCCGGTTTAACCCGGCCGATGTCATTTTCATACACTTCCGCCACCACAATCATTTGGGAGGTAATGCCGAGGTCGAGGATGCCATTGTCATCGCTAACTTTTTCCCCCGGGCGAGTATAAATTTTTAATACCTGGGAATCCATCGGTGCCCGCACCACCGCAGTGTCTAACTCAGCTCGGGCTTCCTGGAAACGGGCCATGGCCAGGTTCAACTCCGCCTGGGCCTTTTGCACATCCACCTGGCGAATTTCCGCAATTTGGGACAGGGTGGCCCGGGCCGACTCCCTTTCCAGCAGCATAGTTTGGGCGTCCTTATCCCGGATTGATTGCTGTTCCCGGATTTGTTCTTCCAAAGTGGCCTCGGTTTTCATTAACCGAGCCTGAGCTTCTCGCAATCGCTGGTTGCTGGTTTCCAAATTCAAACGCCGCTGCTCCCAGTCCGCCATGGCGATCGCCCCATTCTCCGCCAAACTGCGATAGCGGCGGTCATCGTTGGCCGCTTGATTTACCTCCGCCCGTAGGCGATCAATGGTAGCCTGTTGCTCTAGCTTTTCCCCTTCCAACTGTTTGATTAAATTGGCCAAAGCAGCTTGGTTAACGGCAAAATTCTGTTCTAATTCCGCCTGAGCTTTACGAACCTGGGACTCCTGGGCGGCTATTTCCCCCCGTTTAGCCCCTGCCTCGATGATGGCCAAATCTGCCTGGGCCACCCGCACCGACTCCTGGGCGGAAACCACAGCGGCGGCTTTTTGTTCGTAGGAATCCAGCACCGCCACCACCTGGCCTTCTTTTACTTTGTCCCCTTCCCTGACTAAAACTCTGGCTACTTTCGCTCCGCCAAAGGACCCCGGTGAAGCAGAAAGCTTAATAATTTCCCCCAGGGGAGCAATGCGTCCCAGGGCCGCCACCGGTTGATCTGCCAAAGACTGGCCTGGGGAGGGGGGCGCGATGGAACTGGAAGCGTTATCTTCCCCTTGGTTGACCCCGGAACGGAGACTGTAAAAAATTATGCCCCCAGTGAATAAAACCCCCACCACCATGGCCAAAATAATCCAGCGGAGGCTATGGTCAGGGGAGGCAAGTTGTCCAGTCCTAGTCGATTCACCCATAAGGTAAAAGAGGTCAATAGCCTGAAAATGCTAAATGAATTGTAACATTTCGATACGGGAGGATTCAGGGCAGGAGGACACAGTTATTGCGCCTTTCAAGGACGGAGATTATCCCCCGCTGACTGGTCTAAAAGCCAAAGAAGTTCCCCCTGGGGCTGAATAAACCGGGCAGGGTATTGATGGGGATCGGCCTCTGCTGCAAAAATTTCCTTTAACGCTTCTTGTTTACTGGCCCCCGCTACGAGGAAAACCACCGAACGGGCTTGGTTAATCAGGGGAATGGTGAAGGTTAACCGCGGTTGGCCGTCTTTATTGCCCACCGTAATTAGGCGATCGCCAACGGTCAGGGCAGGGGTATGGGGAAAAAGGGAAGCGGTGTGGCCGTCGTCCCCCAAACCTAAAAGAATTAAATCAAAGGCGGGAAAATGTCCTGCTTCCACCTGGAAAAAAGTAGCCAACTCATTTTCATAGGTCTGGGCGTCCTGTTCTGCATTGCCGGCAGTGGTAGGCATGGGATGAATATTGGCTTCCGGAATATCCACCTGGTCTAACCAAGCTAACCGGGCCATGCGCTGGTTGCTGTCGGGATGGTCTGCGGGAACATAACGTTCATCCCCCCAAAAAACGTGGATCTTTTCCCAGGGTAGGGCTTGGCGGGCGAGGGCTTCATATAAGGGTTTAGGGGTACTGCCCCCCGATAGGGCAATGGTGCCTTGACCCCGCTCGGCGATCGCCTTGGTAATGCGGGTGGTGACACAGACCAGGGCCCGTTCAATCAAAATTTGTTTATTTGCCAACACATCCACTTGGGGTGCCATGGAAACCTCTGGGGAATGGATAATCTTGTTTTTCCCCTCCATCTTGGGGGTGTTTCCCCTTTAGGTAAAGGAATTGTGGAATTTCTTCATTTTTGGAGCTAATGATGGGCCAATTTGCCGTAACCGCCCAATGCCATTAGCCACGTTACCACCACCAACCAATGGAAAATGGCAATTAACCAAAGGGAGCCACTATGCCAATAAATTGCTGTGGTTGCCACGGCTAATAATCCAGTAAGACCGAGGAAAATAGGTTGGAAAAACACATTTCTCCCCCTGGGGTAAAACAGCAGGGCGTTGAGGGGATGGTAGAGCAAAAACAGCACTAAACTCAGCACCATGGCCCCCAACGTTGGCCAGAAAAGATTTAGTTCCGTGGGATAGGGCAACAGCATAACCCGAAACACCAATTCCTCCCCCAGCGCCGGCAGAAAAAATAGGGCCAGGATCAATTTCCCACTACCAGCAAGGGATTGGCCCCACCATTGCCATTGCAAAAAGCCAAATTTAAAGCCCAAGGTCATGGCGATCGCCCCATAAACAATGATGGTGATGGCTAAAAACCACCAATCCTGGGGCCGGGGTAAAAACACTATCGCGGCCAAAATGCGCCGAGCTAAAGCCGACAGAACAGGCACATCGCCAAAAATACCGGTGGGGGCCAGGGGTAAAATTTCTGGCATCGATCCCCCCACTTGGTTGGACCGCATGAACCAAAGCTGGGCCCCCTGTTCCAGGAAAATTTCGTTGAGAATATCCTGATTCAACCGGGGCAACATGGACTGCCAAGTGAGCAGGGCATTGGCCAGGGTATTTTCCTGGATGAAATCGTATTGATTGGTGGGATTATCTGGATCTAAACCGGCTAGGGTGGCGGCATTGTTTTGCCAATCTTCCCTGGTAATCCCCCTGGGTTTTAACATCGTCAGCAGGCGATCGCCTAATTGGTGTAGCCGTTGAAAACGTTGGGTTTCCGGAGAATTAGGATGCTGGGCTAACCAGGTCAAAATTTCCGGGTTACCCTCCACCTGCCGTTGTAAAGTAATGATGGCTAAGTACAGAGCTTGGTTAGAATCCTGCACGCAGGAAGCCGCGGGACTGACCCCTGCATAGCCAGTGCCATCGCCGGTGCGGTAGCGGGCCATCATAATTTGCAACTGTTTTTGCAACTCATCCAGGGGAGAAAGTATGGAGCCGCCGAAGTTATAGTCCTCCAGCACATCCAGCTTGACCACCACATCTGAAAAAGGACGACTCTGAATCCAGCCCCGTTGTAAATTTCCGGCATAGTTTTCCCAGGTTTGGGAACCAGCGACAATGCCCTGGGGGTTATGGGCATAGACCTGGTAGTAGGGGATTTCCCACTGCAACTCGTCCGTAAAAGGATCCCGGACAACTTTTGGCAAGCTAAAGGAAAAATGCCCCGTCACTGTGCCCAACATGATCTTTTCCCCTAATTTCCCCCCAATGCCCCCAAATAGATGCATTCCCAACAGGCGATCGCCCTCCTGCCATTGGCCTAGGGCTACCTCGGGGGAATCACTGCGGGGATCAACTAAAACCTTTTGGGCCGTACCTTTTCTTTCGGGGGTATGGTACCAATTGCCATGGTGGATGTAGTTGCGACCGGGGCCAAGGCGGAAAATTTGTTCATCGGGTTGCAGTTGCACCAAAGAGCGGGGTTTGAGGGACTGCACGGTAAATATGCCATCTTTACCCTGGGCGCCATAGACGTACCAACCCGCCCGACCCACTGGGGAGGTAGCCAAATCCCTGGGGGTAGAAATAAAACGATCGCCGTTTAAGCGGGGTTGTTGGGGAATGCGAATGGTTTCTTGGGGGCCGTCAAACTGTTTACTGCCAGGGTTGTAATGTTGCACCAGCATCAAATCCGCTGGGCAGGGTTTAGTTCCAGGGCAATCCTGCGCTATGGCACTGGCGGGAGCATTGGGAGCAGGGCCGATAATTTTAACCAAGGCTTGATAGCGTCCCGTGACCATTTCCGGCATGGTCGCCAACTTAATTTCGGCCTGGTTGCCCATGGGGATATTAACTTCGGCTTGGTCAAACCGCACCAGCACATCGTCCACTGGCCTAGCCCCAGCCAAAGATTGCAAAGGTCCCACCTGTGATCGCCCATTTAAACGGTTGGGCAATAAATTTCCCGCCCGTTCACTCTCCACAGCATCAGGGCTGAAATTCACGTCGGTGGTAACTAGTTTTAAATACCTTTCCAAACCTGCATTGGCTTGCCAGGTGAGCCGGAGTTTTTGGCCCACTAGTCCCTGTTGCGTGGGGGGAGCTTGGTACAGTTCCAGCCAAACCCAATCCCCCGCAGTGGCTTTGGTTGCTTCCACCGTGGGCAAAATTAAACGCCCCAACCAAGTACCTAGGGGTCGATAATACCTACTGTTTAAACTCTGTTGCAGGGGATAGTAATCCACCTGATTGGCGGGCAACTGACTGCTAATTTGATAATCTGGTATGCGGTCGGGGGTATCCTGGGATCGAAACAGCGTAGCTAGGGAAATTACCACCAGAGCGGCGATCGCCACCAATACTATCCGCCAGCGCCATTGCTTCATCTGTGGACTGCCCTAAAAATTGCCATAAAAAAACACCTGGGGCGTCTTTCCTTGTTTCGACTCCAGATGTTTTTCTAATTTCCTCACACCTGTCCCAAGTATAAATCACTAACGCAGATTGTCAAGGCTTCCACCAGTCAAAAAAGCCGATTTTCAAGAAATGCTAACTTAAAGTTGAACCCCAAATCCTTTTCCTGCGTCCTCCAGCCTAGATTGTGAAATTTTCCTAAAATTCTTCAACTAGCACAATCCCTAGCCCAGTAAGGTTCTCGGCTTCTAATAAAATCCAGTCAATCTTTTCTAACGGCTCCCAGCCTAACGAAGTTAAGAGTTGTACAGAAGCCATCCCCCTTTCGATAACCACGCTAAGATTACGGAGGATTGGCTGAAAGCCCAGGTTTAGAGGTGAGTTCCGTATTTGTGTCCGACAAACATCACCTCTGAAAGAGTGTTTTAAAAGCCCCCCCTGCCCCCAAGTTTGGGGGAAAACTAAGACTTGCAAACACGCTCTGAGTGGTTTTTCCCTCTCTAATCTGACCCTGTAATTGGTTCTTGCATCGTCCATTTAGGCAACCCTGGTTAACCGCCATTGGTTTCCTAGTCAGGGTCCCCGGACCGTCATTAATTAGCCTTTCCGGACAAGGCCTCTGTGAAAATCTTAAAAAAGTATTAAGATTTTAAAAGCTAGCTTATTTTCGGAGGAAATGTGTTTACTCGACTTGCCCAGCAACACCGCGATTTCGTTAAGGATTTAGTCATGAGCCTGAGGGCCCTAGCCACTGTGCTCGAAAATCGGGGCTTCATTGCTTCTTGCTACACCTGTGGTGACCAACTCAACAGTGCTTCCTTCATGGTGAGCCTGGGGGAAAATCATCTCATTCGCTTTTTGGTATCGGACTATGGCATTACCTGGACAGAAATGCGGGATGACAGGGAATTGATGAAGTTAGAAGGCGCCGAGGCGATCGCCCAATTGGAAGAGTTGGCCAACGTAGTCAAATACTCCCTAGCCGATGCTCCCAAAAACAGCCGTAAAAAGCGGAAAAATGCCCAGCTACAATTGGTCTAGAAGCGGGGGATGGACCCCTTTACCCCATCCATAATTGCTGACTAGCCTAGTTGTGGTTGGATAATGACTAAACGGTAATTAGACGGTAATTAGTTGGTGGCTGAATGCACCCCATTGATGACCTTGGGCAAATGGTGGGGATCAAAATAGTTAGTTTTGCCGTAGGGCGCTAGGGCTTTGAGTACCTCCCGGCCGTAACTGCGGGAATTAACCCGGTCGTCAAGGATCGCCAACCATCCGCCGGATTCCCTGAGGGGTAACACTGCCTGTTGTAAATCCTTTAACGCTACCGGTAGTAGATAATCCCGGAACCAGTCTTGATGATGGCGTTTGTGGTGCTGTACCCGTTTAGCTACTAAGGGATTCTCCAAAGAAGGAATGGGCAAAGTGCCCAAAATGAGCAAGGCCGGCGGGGGAAACTGTTCCCGTTGAGCACACCAGTATTGCCAACCTGCCACCAAAATGCCTGGAGCTAAGCTAGGAGAGGGTTCCACTTTCACTCCGGAACCAAATTTAGCCGCTAATTGACTGCCTAGTTGGGCTTTTAAGGGTAAATCATCAAGCAAAATCACCACAAACGTGTCCGGTTGCACCGCCATAATTTCCGTCAAAATCCGTTCGATTTCCGTCAGCAAAGTGGTTTGGAAAGCGGGGGTGTTGGGCAAAGGGAGGCGATCGGGCTGGTAAATAGTCAATCCGTCTTGCAGGCGGTGGGGCGAAAATTTTAGACAAAGTAAATCCCCTAGACCCAGGGTTTTGCAATAGGTGGGGGCGGTTTTTTCCGCGTCTAAAAAACTACCAATGAGCACAAAAGCCGCCTGGTTTTCCCCAACGAAATCCCCTTGCCCTTGATCGGAATTTTGCCAAATGTTTGCCAGCCAGGGTTGTACGTTAACTGGGCTGACGTGGAGACTAATTTTCCCCTGTTGTCGATTCACCTCTGCCCAAAGGAGGTGATTGTCTGTTTGTTCTTGCCAAAATTGCCAAAACCGCTGAATTTTCCGAATATTTTCTTGCTTAATAGCATTTTCACCTTGACTAATCGTTAACTGTTCCGTTACAGCCTGATTCAAATCCTGTAGTTCTTCCCCATCCAGGGGATAAAAACCGTGGGGATTGACGGGGCGGGCAAAAAGGGACTGACTGAGCCGACTCCAATGGGTCAGCGCTTTATCTTGACTCTGGGGCGTTTGGGCAAATAGGGGTTGGAGGGTGCCCCAATCTAAATGGTGGGAAAGAAAATCCCTCGTCCAATCCTCTAGATATTCCACCTGCTCGATCGCCGTGAGGGCAGGGGATGGCTGGCAAGCTCGGGCTAAACTTTCCCGTAACCATTGGGCCGGGGTGATAATAGCGGGCCAGATAATACGCAATTTAGGATCATTGCCCTTTAGATCCTTTTCTAAGGCCGGGAGAATGGTATGCTCCAAATCCTGCTTACGCTTGGCGGTGGTGACCAAACGGATGGGCTGATCACTGAGCAGACAGGGCAACAGGTAACTGGGGCCATAGGTGGGGGGCAAACAACCAGTCTGAATCAAGGCCGATCGCCGCAGTCGCAGGGCCCGGGACACCAAACGGCCCATGGTCAACGCATGGGGCCAGGGGGGGATGGCTTGTTGGCGCTGTTGGGCTTTGAGCAGATGGTGAACTTGGGTTTCGAGTAGTCCCATGGGGGTGTTTTTTCGGCCACTACCGGGATCTATGCCATGATGGAAAGTTAACGCAATTAATGTCATTAAGGTAAAAAAGCATGGCTGAAATTCAGTTTTCCAAAGGAGTTGCAGAAACCGTTGTCCCAGAAGTTCGCCTCAGCAAGTCTAAAAATGGACAATCTGGCATGGCTAAATTTTATTTCTTGGAACCGACAATTCTAGCGAAAGAAAGCACCGATGATATTACGGGCATGTATTTAATCGACGATGAAGGGGAAATTATCACCAGGGAAGTGAAGGGCAAATTTATCAATGGCCGCCCCACGGCGATCGAGGCCACGGTGATTCTCAACACCCAACCGGAATGGGACCGCTTTATGCGCTTTATGGAACGCTACGGCGAGGAAAATGGCTTAGGTTTCTCCAAATCTTAAATAATTTCCTGATTATTTCCGGTGGCGATGCGGCATTCCTTCTCCCAAGCTTCCCAGCCTAGCCAGACGTGGCCTTACTGGTATCTGGTGCCCATTTATCCCTACCGCCAAAGGCGGACTTTACTACGGGAAGTGGTGCCGGACACCATTTGGGTACTGGAACAGGTACAGGGAATTTTCTACGTAGTGGTGCCCATCCGCATGACAGTGGTGCGCTTAAATACAGGGGGATTATTAATTTACTCTCCCATTGCCCCGACGGAGGAATGTGTAAAACTGCTGGGGCAATTAACGGCGAAGTATGGCCCGGTTAAGTATATTATTTTGCCCACCATTTCCGGGCTAGAACATAAGGCTAATGTGGCTCCCCTAGCCCGCCGCTTTCCAGAGGCAACGGTGTATGTGGCCCCAGGGCAATGGAGTTTTCCCCTTAATTTACCCCTGAGTTGGCTAGGCTTTCCCGGCGATCGTACTAAAGTTTTACCTGCTGACAGTGCCGAAACTCCCTTTGCTGGGGAATTTGATTACGCTTACCTCGGGCCATTGGATTTACGGCTGGGAAAATTTGGTGAAGTGGCCTTTTTCCATTGGCCTAGCCATAGTTTGTTGGTGACAGATACTCTGCTGGTGTTATCGGAAAATCCGCCCTCGGTGTTGGAGTTAGACCCTACTCCCCTGCTGTTCCATGCTAGGGATAATGCCACAGATAAAGTGGAAAATACTTTGGTTAATCGGGCCAAGGGTTGGCAACGAATTTGTTTATTTTCCCTCTATTTCCAAGCTAGTACCCTGGAAGTGCCCCAATGGGGACAGGTGTGGCAAGAAGCACAGCAAGTCAGCGATCGCCGTCGGGAAAATTATTTTGGTTTGTATCCATTCCGTTGGCGCGGGGATTGGCAGAACACATTTCAAACCCTGTGGGGAGATGGAAAAGTTCAGGTAGCACCCATTTTGCAAGAGTTAATTCTCAATCGAGAACCAGAAACAGTTTGGCAATGGGGGGAAAAAATCACAAGTTGGCCGATAGAAAAATTAATCCCTTGTCACTTTTCTGCCCCAGTGATTACCAATGGCGAACAAATACTTCAGGCCTTTAGTTTTTTGCAAAAATCCTCCTCCCCCAATGATTTATTGCCCCAAGAGGATCGACGAATTCTACAACGGATTGATCAATTCCTAGTGCGCTGGCGCATCACTCCTCCCCGGGCGGGCAAAAGTTTGCATTAAAAAACTAAGCAATGGGGCACTGCACTGGATGTAAAAAACCCTCCACTTGAAGGGTTTAGATTTCCGAAAATTGTTGCTTAAGTTGTAAAAGTTCCCTTTAAACGCCCCTCGCCATGAACAGTATCCTATCCCCCCTTAGTGTTACAGTCGGTGGTTCCCTCTGGTGGAACGGTTTCACCGCCGACCTGACCATTACCAATACCTCCAGTAGTGCCCTCAGCAATTGGACCTATACCTTCGACACGGCCCATAAAATTTCCGGTAATCCCTGGGGGGCTACCTTTACCAGCGTGGATTTAGGCAATGGCATTACCCGCTACACCCTCACCGGGGCCGGTTGGGCTTCAAGCATTCCCCCCGGCGGTTCTGTCACCATCGGCTTTAACGGCTCCCAAGGAACGGCGATCGGTAACAGTGGCTCTTTAACCTCTGCCCTACTATTCACTAACGCTGGGGGCAATACCGGGGGCACTGGGGGAGAACATCACCATCCCGATCCTGATCCAGTTGTCGATCCAGATCCTATAACGCCCACGGATCCAGTGGTGGAACCTAATCCTGGCATCGGTAGGGTATTTGCCATTAATCCTGCGGCCGCCGATATTATCGGTTTTAATCCTGCGCTGGATAGATTAGATTTTGGCGATGTGTCGGTCCATAACCTGATCGTCGGTAAAACGAGCACAGGGGAAGTGGCCATAATTAATCCCTGGGCCTGGACTCCTGAGTTTCAGATTATCCGGGGAGTTAGCTTTGATGATCTGACGGCGGCCAATTTTGGCATTGTGCAAAACGAGCATCTGCGCCAGGATGTTGGCGGGGTACTGAGTTGGGAATTAGGATTGGGGCCCAGAAATAGTAATACGGTTTATGTCCGTTCCCATGAGTATGGGGTGCAGGAAAGGATTGAAAATTTTAACCCCGCCACCATGAAGTTAAGCTTTCTCTACTACGGTACTAGGGAAAGACTGACCGTCAGCGATACGGCGGAAGGTTTATTGATTTCCACCCAACCCACGGGGCAAAGTTTATTGTTGGTGGGGGTGACCCGCAGCCAATTAATCCCGGCTAACTTGGAATTTCACCATGACCAGGTGGTGGAAGACCGATTGGAAGACGCTTTTGGGGTCACTGTCGCTCAAGTTACCATCGTCAGTCGTAATGGTTTAGCTACTCCCCAGGGGCCAGCGGGGCAAATTACCGATGGGCATCAGAGTCGGCCGGGTAACGGCTTAACCCTCATTGGTGGTGGGGAATTTAGCGGCGGGGCCGGGGGTCATGGCAGTGGCGATGATCACGGTCACCATGACCACGGTGGAGGTATGGGGGGAGGTACTACCGATCCTCCTGTTACCGATCCGGATCCAGTTACTCCACCCCCCACTGATCCCGTTTCTCCGACTAGTCCTTTTACCGTCACTGTAGGGGGCAATCGTTGGTGGAATGGTTTTACGGCGGAATTAACTGTCACCAATATTTCCAATACACGCCTCAATAGTTGGAGTTTTACCTTCGATACGGTCCATAAAATTTCCGGTAGTCCCTGGGGAGCGACTGTTCAGGGTACAGACTTAAGTGGAGGCATTACCCGTTATGTGGTCACTGGCAGTGAATGGGCGGCGGCCATTGCCCCCGGGGATTTTGTCAAAGTTGGCTTTAATGGTACCCAAGGAACGGCGATCGCCAATGAGGGAGCATTAACTGCTGATCTGCTTTTCCTTGGTGGTGGTATTGTCGGCCAACCCGGTGCTGGTGGTAATACCGGGGGCACTCCCACTAATCCTAATCCCCCCACTGACCCGATTAACCCTGACCCCGATCCCGTTGATCCGCCGGCGATCACCAATGGGGACCACAATTACGGCGAAGCGTTACAAAAATCCTTCCTGTTTTACGAAGCAAACCGTTCTGGGAATTTGGATGAAGCCACTAAACGGATTGACTGGCGGGGGGATTCCGGTTTGAGGGACGGCCGAGATGGCATCTATTTTGGTGGGCAAAACAGCGGTAATTTGCAAACAGGTCTAAGCCTGGATTTAACCGGCGGCTACCACGATGCGGGGGACCACGGCAAATTTGGCTTGCCCCTCGCTTCTACTTTGGCTACCCTGGCCTGGGGCGGCGTGGAATTCAGCAACGGTTATCAAACCAGTGGCCAAATGGATGATCTTCTCGCAACCATACGGTGGGGGACAGATTATTTGCTCAAAGCCCATGTCACTAACGCCAATGGGGAAACCGTATTTTTTGTCGCCCAGGTGGGTAATGCGTCGGCGGATCATTCCCTCTGGAGTGCCCCGGAAACTCAAACCATTGCTCGGCCCGCCATGGCGGTTACCCCCAACAAACCCGGCTCCGATGTAGCGGCGGGATCGGCGGCGGCCCTGGCAGCGGCCTCCATTCTCTTTCGGGAGGCGGGGGATTTTGCCTATGCCGATGAATTATTAGTTAATGCCCAATCCCTCTACCGTTTTGCGGACACCTACCGGGGTAAATATTCCGACTCCATTCCCGAAGTGCGGAACTATTACAATTCCTGGAGTGGCTATGAAGATGAGTTGGCTTACGGGGCGGCATGGTTATCCCGGGCGGTCAACAGTGCGGGGGGCGACGGCTCTGCTTACCTCCAAAAAGCCCTAAATATTTACAACAGTGACATCGGCGGTCTGAGTCGGGGGTGGACCCACAATTGGGACGATGCCTCCTATGGTGTGGCCGTGATGTTAGCCCAAGACACCGGCAACCAAGCCATTAAGCAGGATGTTACCCGTTGGCTAGATGCGTGGGTCAATGGCACCGATGGCGTGCAAATTACCGATGGTGGTTTGCGGTTTATTAGCCAATGGGGTTCTCTCCGCTATGCGGCCAATACGGCCATGTTGGCGGCGGTCTATTCAGACGGTCTAACCGATCCCACCGGTAAGTATGCCCAGTTAGCCCAGGATACGGTGGACTACATTTTGGGCAGTAATCCCCGCAATGCCAGTTATATGGTGGGCTATGGCAATGATTCTCCCCAACAACCCCACCATCGGGCCGCTTCTGGAGTCGGCTGGGACGGGTTCCGCAACGGTTTACCCAATGAGCATATTTTATTCGGTGCTTTGGTGGGGGGCCCTACTTCTGCCAATGATTTTAGTTATAACGATCGCCGGGATGATTACGTTAGCAATGAAGTGGCGATCGACTACAACGCCGGTTTGACTGGGGCTTTGGCTTGGTCCGTGGAACAGTTTGGTGGTAATCCCCTCACAGCGGCCCAATTAAATGCCCTACCAGGAATCTCTGTCCCCCAAGGGAACTAGCAGACCGAGTTGGCAATCATTTCAACCTTCCCGATCGCAGAATGCTAATTACCAACCAAAAGCCAATGACCGTAGCGGCGACAAAAAGGATATTGGCAATCAGGGTTAACTGCTGATCATTGCCGGTGGAAAGGATTGCCGCCCCCATAATTAAAGAACCCAAAACAACGCTAAAAGAGAGACGGTTGGCGGATTTATCAATGGTGCGACGTAGGGGCTCTAACCCTTCGATGCGGACATTCCATTGCAGGGTTTCCGTGGTCAGGCGATCGAGCAAAACGTCCATCTGCCTGGGGGTTTTGAGGGACACAGCTTTAAGATCTAACACTGTTCTTAATGCTGTTTGTAAGGGGTTAGTGCCAAACAGTTGTCGACGGAAAAGATCGGTAATGAGGGGATTAATCTCGGTGAATAAATTTAACTCCGGATTAAATTGCCTTCCTGCTCCTTCTAAGTTAGCTAAACATTTGGCATACAGCCCTAAACAGGCCGGTACTTTGAGTTTATTAACCCTAGCAATGCGGAGAAATTCATAGACTACTTCACTAAAGTTGAATTCCGACAAACTCAAGTCGTAATATTTCCGCAACATCCGCTCATAATCCACTTCCAACCGTTGCATATTAATATGGCCCACCGATTCCGACAGTTCCACGGTTAATTGGGCACAACGTTTGGCATCTAAATCGACGATCGCCAACAGCATTTCCGTTAACAATTGCCGGGTGCGGGGGTCAAGACGGCCCACCATGCCACAATCAATCAGAGCTAAACGGCCATCTGCTAAGTAAAAAATGTTGCCGGGGTGGGGATCGGCGTGGAAAAAACCGTCCAGGTAAAGTTGCTGAAAAAAGGCCCGGAATAAAAGGGTGGTAATCTCTTTTTTTCGTTCGGTAATATCTTTGCCATTGGCAGGCTGACTCAAATCAGCGGCCAAAATTGGCACCCCATCGAGCCATTCCAACACGAGAAATTTTTGGTTAGTTAACTCCCAATAAACCTTCGGAATTACTAATTGATTGGGATCAAACCAGGTGGTTTTAGCCAGATTTTTCCGCAAAATATCGGTGTATGCCGCTTCAGTGTCGAAATTTAATTCTGCTTTAACGGTTTGGGTAAATTCATCGGCAAGTTTAACAATGTCGTAATTCTGACCAAATTCCGTCAGGGCCAATAATTCGGCCACATCTTTGATTAGCAAACTATCCTGCTCCACAATCACATCAATGCCGGGCCGCTTAACTTTAATGGCAACGGTTTCTCCGCTTTGCAAAACTGCTCGATGGATTTGACCAATGGAACCAGCGGCAATGGGAGCCGGTTGAATTTCTTGAAACGTTTCCCCCAGAGGTTGGGGAAATTCCCTTTGCAACAAATCTTCGATCGCCGACCAGGGCAGGGGAGGCACATTGGATTGAAGGGCGGTGAGGGCGTTGATGTAGCGGGGGGGTAAAAGATCCGGGCGGGTACTGAGCAATTGCCCCAGCTTGATATAAAACGGCCCCAACTCGACGAGGATTTTAGTGAGAACTTCCGGTGTCGGAATTTGTGGTTCTCCTACTTTCCCCAGGGTTAAGAGGCCGTTCATGTAGTCCCAGCCATTGCTGAGTAGAATTTTGATGATCTCGCCACGGCGATCGCCGGCTTGAGGTAGGGCAAACATTAAGATCCACTAAAAGTTGGTCAATGGCGCACTGCTCCCTGGTAAGACCAGCGTAGGAGAGTTAGTCCCAGCGCCAATTTAACCAATTCTAGCCCCCAATAGAGCCAGTGGAGGGGCATCATGGTCGCAGGCATTTCCCCGGTGCTGGTAAAACTCGCCATATCAAAGCCCAAATCGGTGATGGCTGGAGTCAGAATATAGGTGTAAGCAATGGCGATCGCCAACAGAATAATGGCTAAAATTCGACTAAATCGTTGTCCTGGAGGGGAGAAAAATCCCTGTTGATGAAGTAAAAAGCAACCGGACACCACTAGGCCCGCAAATAATAGTTCTAAGTGGTTAAAAATGGAAAATAGCAAATGTCCAGCACTGATAAAGCCCGGTTCGGCCATCATACCAGCGGCCGAAAGACTAGGGACTACCAGTAAATCCACCACTAAGCTGCCGGTGAGCCACATGGCCAAACTGCCCATAACCAGCAGGGGCCAATCCACCATGGGGATAGTTAATTTAGCGGTACGGTTCATAAATCACCTCACTCTGTTTTCAGAGCTAAATTTGAATCGAATTAATGCAATCAGGTAAAACTAAAATAATTAGGCAAAAATTGCCCGAAAAATAATTGCTGATATCTTCATTATTGGCAGGCTATTCAGCCTCTAGGAAATAATTGAGATGGATCTTTACAGAATCGGAGTGAATGGCCACTTTTTGTAATTTTTGTTTACGTTAGCTGGGCCAAAGGTTCACCGTTGGATTGTCCAATAACTAGCCAATAATTCATACTCCAGACTCTGGGCGGAAGCAAAATTTAACCATGGTTGCCCTTCCTCCCCCACCTGCTTGATGGGAACAACCTCTACTCCGCTGTTGCTGTAGGCTAAACCCTGAAAAGTTTTTACTAAACTCTTTGACCAACGATCGCCGTGGATGGTCAAACCCTTCTCCTCCAACCATGTCCTTAAATGCTGGAGGGTAATGCCCGGTAATTGTTGTCCTGTTAAAGGGGGCGTAAAAAATTCTCCATCCCGCCAGCCCCAGAGGTTACCTGTGGCCGTTTCCAACCAATGGCCGTTAATATCGGTCAAAATCGCTTCCTGGGCGCTATTTTCCTGGGCAATACGTTGGGCCAACCAAGGGGCCAAATAATTCCCTGTTTTCAATTCTGCTAGGGAGCGTTGGTAACGACCAGGGGGCATCAGCCAAGCATTAATACCTAATTGTTGTCTTTGTTGCAAATCCTCAGCCAATTCCCGCCCCGTAATTAACACCTGACCCGAAGGAAAACAGGTAATGCGTAAAACTGGGCTTTTTCTGCCCAACTCCCTAGCTGCTGACTCGACTTGTTGCCAATGCGGTGTTGGCCAATGGAGAGATTGCAAACTTTGCCGGAGGCGATCGCCATGGTCGGCCCAGTGGGTGAGGGGATGGTCAAGGCACTGTTGGTAAACCCGCAAAGTGGTAAACACCGTGGCTCCATACAGTAACCCCGGCTCATTAATCGGTAATTGGATTATCTCCTGCTCAAACCATTGCCCGTCCCACCAGTACACCATTAGAACATCACCATCCCGCCGTCTACATTGAAGGTTTGCCCAGTAATATAAGCCGCCGCCGGGTCCGTAGCCAAAAAGCGAATGGTACCAGCCACCTCCTCCGGTTGGCCGTAGCGAGCCAAGGGAATAAATTGCAGAATTGGCTCTGCATTCAGGTTTTCGGTCATATCTGTGGCGATAAAGCCCGGGGCTACAGCATTGACAGTTACCCCCCGACTGGCCAATTCCTTGGCAACGGTTTTAGTAAAACCAATTACCCCCGCCTTAGCGGCGCTGTAGTTAGCCTGCCCTGGATTACCCATCATCCCTGCCACAGAAGTGATGTTGATAATGCGGCCACTTTTTTGTTTGAGCATTAACTTGGATACCGCTTTAGTGCAGAGGAAGACCCCCGTTAAATTCAGGTCAATGACCGCCTGCCAATCTTCCAGCTTCATCCGTAACAGGAGGGTATCCCTGGTAATCCCCGCATTGTTTATCAACACATCAATGCGGCCAAATTTGTCCAGGGTGGCTTTCACCAGTTGATCCACTTCATCACTGTTAGCCACATTGGCCTGCACGGCGATCGCCTCTCCCCCCTTATCAACAATTTCCGCCACCACAGCATCGGCGGCCGTACTGGATTGGGCATAATTTACCACCACTTTCATCCCCGTGGCGGCCAGGGCCAAAGCCGTCGCTTTACCAATGCCCCGGGAAGCTCCCGTTACCAATGCCACCTGTTCCGTCAATGCCGTCATAAATTGTTCTCCTATGGGACATAATCAAAAGCCCATTAGAGCCTATTTCTCAAGAAAAAGTAAAGAAAACACAATGGAGCAATTATGGTAGGACACAAGACCGAAGAGGGCAAGAAACCTCGGATCAAAAGTGGGGAGAGCATCAACAGCCGAGTCTCCGAATCAACTCCCATTCCTCGCAATCAGTGCCGGGAGAATGTCAGAATAGGGGCAACTTGTTTTCCATGACCTGAAACCATGTCGACCCAGCTAGACAACATTGCCCCTCCGGAAGCTTCCCCTGATTATTTGGACGAAGTACCCAATGACATGGAAATGTCTTTGTTCGATCACCTTGACGAACTGAGAACCCGCATTTTTTTGTCTTTGGGGGCAGTATTAATTGGGGTGGTGGCATGCTTCATCTTTGTTAAACCCCTAGTGCAATGGCTCCAGGTGCCAGCAGGTACAGTCAAGTTTCTGCAACTCTCCCCAGGGGAATTCTTTTTCGTCTCCGTCAAAGTAGCAGGCTACAGCGGTATTTTAGTGGTAAGTCCCTTCATTCTTTACCAAATTATCCAATTTGTTCTGCCTGGTTTAACCCGTCGGGAGCGGCGACTTTTAGGCCCTGTGGTGCTGGGGTCGAGTGTGCTTTTTTTCACCGGATTAGGCTTTGCCTACTATGCCCTCATCCCCGCCGCCCTTAAGTTTTTTGTCAGCTATGGGGCAGATGTGGTCGAACAACTGTGGTCCATAGATAAATATTTCGAGTTTGTGCTCCTACTAATGTTCAGCACGGGGCTAGCTTTTCAAATTCCCATTATTCAAATCGTTCTCGGTTTTTTAGGCATTGTCTCCTCTGAGCAGATGTTTAAGGGATGGCGGTTTGTCATTTTGGGGGCGATGGTGCTGGGGGCAGTTCTTACTCCTTCCACTGATCCCCTGACCCAATCTCTGTTAGCGGGAGCAGTTCTAGGGCTTTACTTTGGCGGCATCGGTTGCGTCCGCTTACTGGGTAAATAGCTCCCAATCCTTTATGATTTGAAGTACGTTGCTTAACATTACGAAATATTAAGATGACATCCTCCGTTGCGATTAGGGAACTTCCTATTTTTCCACTGCCTGAAGTTGTGCTCTTTCCTGGGCGACCTTTGCCCCTGCACATCTTTGAGTACCGCTATCGGATGATGATGAATACCATCTTGGAAGATGACCGCCGTTTTGGGGTGTTGATGATCGATCCCAGTACCGGGGAAATTTCCGACGTGGGTTGCTGTGCGGAAGTGTTGCGCTACCAACGGTTACCGGATGACCGCATGAAGGTTTTAACCCTAGGGCAACAAAGGTTTCGGGTGCTGGAATATGTGCGGGAAAAACCGTATCGGGTCGGTTTAGTGGAATGGATTGACGATAAGTATACAGGGCAAGACCTCCATGGTTTGGCCAAGGAAGTCGATCGCCTGTTGCATGACGTGGTTAATCTATCAGCTAAGTTGACGGATCAAAACTTGGAATTGCCCGATGATTTGCCCGTGCTACCGGTGGAACTATCCTATTGGGTAGCAGGCAATCTCTATGGTGTGGCTAGTGAGCAACAGAGCTTGCTGGAATTACAGGATACCGCTGAACGATTGCAACGGGAAGCAGAAATTCTCATGTCCACCCGTAATCATCTCGCTGCCCGTACAGCCCTCAAGGATGTTTTGGGCACAGAAAGTTGAACCATCCTAGGAATTTGGACATTGATTTTTTTATGTCAGAAAATTTAATGACAAATCCGTTTTTGATGGCATCATCAAGGGGACATTGAGGACAATGTATAGACATCTTTGTAAAAGTTCATTAGCCAATATTTTCTATAATTTCATATCACTATCTAATTGAAACCCTCAAATAACTAACCCCGACTTGGGCATGGGTGGCTTCAGACGGGGTTGATAAGAACAGGCAAGAGTTAAACAAAAGCGTTTTGGCTTTGGAAAAGCTGAGAATTAGATTAAACAAAAGATCGGCAAAAACTAATCACTGAATGAGACTGCAGGTTAATGGGCAGGATGCAAACATGGGTTTATGAATTAAATTAGTCTCCCCATGGAGCCAACTCAGCCAACGTACTTCTTGGGGATGAATCCCTTTGAGGGTTAGGGTTGCGGCCCCGGACAGCACCAACAAAATAGTCCCCCCCAGCAGACTACTAGCCACTAGTAGAACGGCACTCATGGGCAAAACTGACTGTAACACCACCGTTGCCAAAACCCCCACAGTGGCAACTACAAAGACCAGCGGGAAACCAACTACCAATAGGCAAACTAACAAGGTGAAAGTCCACACGGAAAAACTCTTCATTAGGACGAGCATATAGCTCATTCCTACTCCTTCCCTTGACGAAAGCTCCATAACTATTAACTCCAACAACAACAATCGGGTGAGGCAGACCCTAACCAGCGGTGCCCAAATCCAAGGCTCCTCCTGAGGGGGCTGTTGAGTCCAGTATAGGCAATCGTCCAGAGAAACTGAGATTTCTTTATAATTATTTACATTCAATCGTTGATATTTAGCGATTATTTTTACAGGCGATCGCCGGCTGTTGAACTGTAAATATCTGTCTTAACTGCTTTTATCTAGGTTTAAGGGCTGATTCCATAGTGAATTTCCCATTTAACTCTGATCCCCAAATTTCTGTTTTTGGTAGAGCAAAGCAAATGGAAAAGCTGATTAATAGCAGACTCAGTTAATTTTACATTTGTTAATAATTTGTCCCTTGAATCTCATTAACGACCCAGGGGCAAACTTGGGAAACGAATGCGTCGTTTTGTTAAACAACTGACGAAAAATAGAAAAAAGTCTTTAACCTATTAGGTAATATCCCCATTGAATTTGACCGGTTATATTCGTTGCTGCAGGCTGTATTCTCTCTATCTGCATCAAAGGTTTACCGGGGGTTAGCTGTGCCACAAGTGCAAAATCCGGTGAAAAAATCCCATGAACCAACCTCCCCGCCCCTCTGTCCCCCCATTGCCTCCGCTCCCTAATAATCCCGCCGGGCGACCTGCGCCTTCCATCCGCCAGGAGAGTATGGCCCCAGAAACGCAGTTTATCCCCGCCCCCCCCAGCATTGGCCAGCCCCAACCGCAACATCGTCCCCCTACGACCACTAGTAATTTACCCACCAGTCCACCAGCGCCAAGCCATGCCAACCTAGGGCGATCGCCAGGGCAACCAAGTCTGGAGGAGTTGATTCGCAATGCCTTTGACCAAGGTTTTTCCGACGTTCATTTGGGGATAGGGGAAGTGCCTCGCATGCGGGATCGGGGAGAAATGGTGCCCCTCCGCTATGAACCAACGGACCAGCAAACCTTTATGAGTTGGCTACGGGAAATTCTCACTGAGGATGAAATCCAACGGTTCAAACGGGAACTCGAATTTGACGGAGCAAAACAGTACGATTTTGCCAGGATTCGGATTAATGTGTTGGAGAGCTTGTTAGGCTCCGCCATGGTGCTGAGGTTAATTCCCCTAAAGATTTTGACCCTGGAACAGTTACGGTTGCCGGACATTCTCCGGACGGTGTCCAATTCCCACAAAGGATTAATTCTGGTAACGGGGCCCACCGGTTCCGGTAAATCCACCACTATGGCTGCCATGGTGGACTACATCAACAAGGAGCACGCCAAACACATTATTTCCATTGAGGATCCGATTGAATTTGTGCACCAAAGTCGCCGATCATTGATTCGCCAAAGGGAAGTGGGCATGCACACCCTGGAATTTGATAACGCCCTCAAAGCTTCTTTACGGGAAGACCCGGACATCATCCTGATCGGGGAAATGCGGGACCGGAGCACGGTCAATACTGCCCTCAAAGCCGCCCAAACCGGTCACTTAGTCATGGGCACTCTCCACACCAACAGCGCCATTAAAACCCTGGAAAGGATTTTGACCCTCTACACGGCGGAGGAACAACCGGCCATGCGGACGGCGATCGCCGAATCGTTAGTTGCCATCATCGCCCAAGGTTTGTGTCGTACTACTGATGGGAAACGGGCCGGCTTCCATGACATTCTCATCAATACAGAAACGGTGAAGGATTACATTCGCCAAGGAAAGTACGATGAAATTGCTGAATTGATGGAAGATGGGGAGTACGACGGTATGATAACTGCAAACCAATCCTTGTTTAACCTTTATCAGGAGGGGCGTATCACCGAGGAAGTAGCGTTGGAAATGGCTCCGGTACGAAATGAAATGGCCATGCGACTGCGGGGCAGAACCTAAGAGATGAAGTACGCTTTGGTCCATGAGTGGTTGACCCCAAAGGCCACGGGGGGCTCGGAATTGGTGGTGCAGGAGATTTTGCGCCATGTAACGGCGGATCTCTATGCGCTGATTGATTTCGAGTCCACTAATCCCGACAGCTACCTCTATGGCCGTTCCATCGGTACCACCTTTTTGCAACATTTTCCCCAGGCGAAACAGGGAGTGCAAAAATATTTGCCCCTTTTGCCCCTGGCGATCGAGCAATTGGACTTGGGGCAGTATGATGTCATCCTTTCCTCTTCCCATGCGGTGGCTAAGGGTGTGTTGACGGCTCCCCACCAAGTTCATATCTGTTATTGCCATACCCCCATGCGCTATGCCTGGGATTTAACCTTCGATTATTTAAAAGAAAGCAACATGGGTAGGGGACTGCCGGGGATGTTAACCCGTTACCTGCTCCATCAACTGCGGCAATGGGATGTGATTTCCGCCAATCGAGTGGATTACTTTTTGGCCAATTCCCAGCACACGGCCCGGCGTATTTGGCGTTGTTACCGGCGATCGGCCGATGTGGTCTATCCTCCGGTGAATTTAGACCGTTTTACCTACCAAGAAAAAAAAGATGATTTTTTCCTGACAGTCTGCCGTTTGGTCAGCTATAAGCAGGTAAAACTAATTGTTCAGGCTTTTAACAAGTTGCAATTGCCCTTGGTGGTGATTGGTGAAGGTCCTGATTTACCGCTCCTGCAGGAATTAGCCAAACCTAACGTGCAAATCCTCGGCTCCCAACCCAATGCAGTGGTGGAGGATTATATGGCCCGGGCTAAGGCCTTTGTTTACGGAGCCTGTGAAGATTTTGGCATTGCTTTGGTGGAAGCCCAGGCCTGTGGCACCCCAGTAATTGCCTTTGGCCGTGGGGGAGCATTGGAAACCGTAGTGGATTACAAAAAAAATCCCCAAACTGCCACCGGGCTTTGGTTTGATCAACAAACGGTGGAGTGTTTGGTGCAAGCGGTGGAAACTTTTTCTAACCTTAGCCATCACATAAGTCCAGAGAACTGTTTCCTGCAAGCAAACCGTTTTTCTTCTAGAATATTTCAAACGTCATATCTGGCGTTGCTGGAAAAATACTGTCATCAGGTTCCTCATCGGACTTAGTGGCGGTGGGAGTCCTCAGTTATTTAGCAAAGAATCGTAACAATTGTCGATTCAGGCTTTATGATTAGGACGATATGGTGTGATGTGTGATGGAGTACGATGACTGCTAATAGCTCACCGATCTCTGTAAAAGCCCTCCGTGCTTTGATGAGACGCGGATTTTATCCAACGGTCTCTCCGAGAAGGTATCAAGGTTCCCGCTCCAGTTCCCTCACCGGAACCGTGGCCAAAAGGGTATTCGATATCTGTTTCTCCCTGTCGGTACTGGTTCTCTGTTCCCCCCTCTATCTGGCGATCGCCCTAATGATTGCGGTCAGTTCCCCGGGGCCTATTTTCTACGTCCAAGAAAGGGTGGGGCGCAAGTTTAAAAGATTTAAATGCATCAAATTTCGCACCATGGTTACCAATGCCGACGAGGTATTGGAAAAGCTCATGGCGGGCTGTCCCCAAACCCGGGAAGAATTTGAGAAGAACTTCAAACTCCGCAATGATCCCCGCATCACCTGGATTGGCAAGTTTTTGCGCCTGACCAGTCTGGATGAGTTTCCTCAGTTTTGGAACGTGCTCAAGGGCGATATGAGCTTAGTTGGTCCCCGCCCCCTGGTGCCGGATGAGTTGCACAAGTACGGACGACAGATTAACCAAGTTTTGAGCATTAAGCCGGGGCTGACTGGGCTGTGGCAGGTTTCTGGCCGCAACGATATTCCCTACCCTGAGCGGGTGCAAATTGATGTTTATTACGTCTATTACCGCACCATGACACTGGATTTGCTCATCATCGCTAAAACCCTGGGCGTGATGCTGTTTCCCAATAACAACGGGGCTTATTAGTTTGCCACCCAAAAGATCTAGCTCTAATAATGCCTGGGATTTCGAGGGCTAGTTTGGGATGTTACTTTCGGCCCGGGCTGGATGCAATGCCACTGTCCTTAACACGTCAAGGCATTCTCTGTCGCAGATAGGTCAATAACTTTTCAAAATGGGCTGGCATGGGGGCGATCGCCGTAATTGTTTCCCCGCTCACCGGATGAATGAGGGAAAGCTGGTGGGCATGGAGCGCCTGGCCGGGAAGATTGACATTGAGACTGCCGGGGGAAGTATAGAGATTATCTCCCACCAAAGGATGACCCATTTGTTTGCTGTGTACCCGAATTTGATGGGTGCGGCCCGTTTCTAACTGAAATTCTAACCAACTGTGGTTACCAATCCGCTCCAAGAGTTGCCAATGGGTGACTGCTTCCCGCCCCCCTTTTTCCAAGGGGACAATGCCCATTTTCTGGCGATCGCCGGGGTGACGACCAATGGGTAAATTGACTGTGCCCTGCAACTCTTTCGGTGCGCCGTAAACAACTCCCCAATAAAGACGGCGGGCGGTTTTGGCTTTTAATTGGGCCTGTAAACTTTGCAGAGCCAACTCTGTTTTGGCCACGACCATAGCTCCAGTGGTATCTTTGTCCAAACGGTGGACAATGCCCGGCCTTTGCACGCCGCCAATGCCGGCTAAATCGGGACAATGGGCCAACAAAGCATTAACCACTGTGCCGTCGGGATGACCAGGGCCAGGATGCACCACCAGCCCCGCCGGTTTGTTGATAATAATTAGTTGCTCATCTTCATACAAAATATCCAACGGAATGGCCTGGGCCACCACATCCAGAGGAACCAACTCAGGAATATTGACCACCAGGCGATCGCCAGTTTTGAGGATTAACTTTTTATCCTGACAAACTAACCCGTTCCTTTGCACCTGTCCCGACTCAATTAATTTCTGACAGCGGGAACGGGAAAACTCTGGTAACTGTTCCGCCAACCATTTATCCAGGCGATCGCCATTGTCATTAACAATCAACCCCTGATAGGGATCCAAATCCGTAACCTCTTCAATAATTTGCTCAACCATTTATTCTTCCGGGGTAAATTGTCCGGGCAACGCATGGGGAATCAACGCATCCAAGCTGATCACTTCCAAGGCAGAAACATGGGTGGCATTCAAATCCACCAACGGAGCCATACCCGCATCCTTTGCTTCCTGCCAGCGGGCCGCACATAAACACCATTTGTCCCCTGGTTTTAACCCCGGAAATTGGTAGGCCGGTTGGGGCGTGGAAAGATCGTTGCCCCGGGCCTTGGAAAACTGCAAAAATTCCGCCGTCACCTGGGCACAAACCACATGGCGGCCGAAATCCGTTGGCCCCGTTTGGCAATAACCATTGCGGTAAAACCCCGTCAAAGGCGACTTACAGCAACATTTAAGGTCACCGCCCAACACGTTCTTATCCCGGGAATCCTGGAGAGTAGTCATCTTGTTTAAGCAAAAATAAGAATTCCATTTAACAATCTTCACACCAAAACCATGGTAGCGCCGCCGCCAAAAAGACTAAAATGATAGGTTCGTTGCGGCAATAGTCCCGACGATGATTTTCCGTGAACAACAGCAATGCTTAACCCAAACCTAGCAGAGATTGAACTCTCCCAAGACGATTACCAAAGGTATTCCCGCCACATTATTCTGCCGGAGGTGGGTCTCGATGGCCAAAAACGCATCAAGGCCGCCAGTGTACTCTGCATTGGTTCCGGGGGTCTAGGTTCCCCACTGCTACTCTATCTAGCGGCGGCGGGGGTAGGACGCATCGGTTTGGTGGATTTTGATATTGTTGACACTTCCAACCTGCAACGGCAGATTATCCACAGTACTTCCTGGGTGGGCAAGCCCAAAATCGAGTCGGCCAAGCACAGCATTCTGGAAATTAATCCTTTCTGTCAGGTGGATCTCTACGAAACCCAGATTTCTTCTGCCAATGCGTTGGAGATTATTGAACCCTACGACATTGTTATTGACGGTACGGACAATTTTCCCACCCGTTATCTAACCAACGATGCCTGTGTGCTGTTGAATAAACCCAACGTTTACGGCTCCATTTTCCGTTTTGAAGGGCAAGCCACAGTATTTAATTATCAGGGCGGTCCCAACTATCGAGATCTGTATCCCGAACCCCCGCCGCCGGGTATGGTTCCTTCCTGTGCTGAAGGGGGAGTTCTCGGTGTTTTGCCGGGCATTGTCGGCACGATCCAAGCAACGGAAGCATTGAAGATTATTTTGGGAGCCCCCAACACCCTCAGCGGTCGTCTGCTGCTGTTCAACGCTTGGGAAATGAAATTCCGGGAATTGAAACTGCGCCCTAATCCTGAGAGGCCGGTCATTGAAAAGTTAATTGATTATGACCAATTCTGCGGTATTCCCCAAGCTAAAGCCGCGGAAGCTGCCGATGCCCAAGCTTTGCCGGAAATGAGTGTTACCGAGCTAAAAGCTTTACTGGATAGTGATGCCAATGATTACGTTCTGATTGATGTCCGCAATCCCAATGAGTATGATATTGCCCGCATTCCAGGGGCAGTGTTAATTCCCTTACCGGACATTGAAGAAGGCCCCGGGGTGGAGAAAGTGCGGGAATTGGTCAACGGTCACCGCCTCATTGCCCATTGTAAACTGGGGGGACGTTCTGCTAAGGCACTGACTATCCTCAAGCAAGCTGGCATTGAAGGCATCAATGTTAAGGGGGGTATCACTGCTTGGAGTCGGGAAGTGGATCCCAGCGTGACCGAATACTAGGTCTATTTTGCTGTATTTGCAGCCGAAAGGGGGATAAAGCAAAGAGTTGAAACGAAAATTGAGCAAAATGGTCTTCCATAGCTCATATTGGGGGTGGGACAAAACAAATTTTGCCCACATAACCGATGTTGGCTTCTCTGTTCTCGTTTCTCCGCTTTTGACCCCATGAATCCCCATGAAATTGCCCTTACCCTACAAAAAGGACTCAAGGCCCTACAAAATCAGCAATATGAACTGGCGATCGAAGCTCTAGAAATGGTTTGTCGCCAGGTGCCTAACCAGAAATCACCGGAATTTCTCAAAGCCCAAATGGCGCTGGTCCGTGCTTACCGAGCTTTAGGTAAATTTAACCAATCTCGGGAATTATGCGAATACTTAACCCAGCATCCCAACCTAGAGGTACAAAATTGGGCCAAGACAATGATGCTGATGCTCCTTAAACAGGAAAATGGGAGTGAAGGGGAAGCGGATGAGGATGTGCTCTCCACTGATTTAAAGGCCGGCCGGGCGGAAAATAATCGGGTTAAGGTGGCCCTACCTAGGGTTGCGGATAGTTTGCCATTTATTTTTGGGACTGGTTTATTTATTCCTCTATTGACCACATCTGTGCTCTTTATCCCCTTAGTGTGGTGGTTAGTGGGGCAACCATGGCAAAACATTTTGCTAATCAGTCTAGGGCTGGGGATTTTGGTCAATTGTCTGGCCTTGTTTTACAGCACCCCTGTCATAGATTTAATTAATCGACGTATTTACGGCACTGAATGGGTAAACCTAGGGGCAGTGCAGAAGTACAGTCCGGAGGCGGGGGAACTGATGTTGCGGGTGGCCCGAGCTCAAACTTTCCCCATTCCCAAATTAGGCATTATTCCCGATAATCGTCCGGTTATGTTTACCTACGGCGTGCAGCAAAAAAACACACGCATTGTAATTAGCCAGGGAATTTTTCGTTACCTAAGTGCGGAGGAGATTGCCACCCTGTTTGGCCATGAGTTAGCCCATATTGTTCGTTGGGATTGTGCCCTGTTGACCTGTATGGCGGGATGGGGTCAATTGTTCTATTGGTGGTACTGTGAATTGCAAACACTCCGGAGCTCTTGGCCGGCGATCGCCAAAATTTTGATTGCTCCCTTGGTTTGGGTTTGTTTGGCCGTGTTTCGTTTTAATCAGATGGCCAACCGTTACTTAGCTAGAACCAGGGAATATTACGCCGACCATTTTGCCGTCAACTACACGGGTAATCCCAATGCCTTAATCCGAGCTTTAGTTAAAATGACCAGGGCCTTAGTGAAGCAGGAAAGACAAGCGGAGAGACCGGCTTTGTTTTTAGAGGGCATGCGTAATTTTGCCAACTACGATGCCTATACTGCGGCGGCTTGTGAACGGGGAGAAAGATTTGACCCAAGGATGGTGGGCAATTTGCTCCTCTGGGATTGGGGTAGTCCCTGGCGGGGCATTATTACGGGCTGTAGTTCCCATCCCCTTTTGGGCAAACGACTCCAGGTATTGAGCCATTATGCTGAACAGCTAGACCTGGATACGGAATATAATCTTGTGCTCAGCCGTCGGCAAATTTCCCTGGAAGAAGCAAAAAAAAGAACTTTCTCGTTTTACTTGGAAGTGTTTATTTGGCTATTGCCCATCTGGTGTGCTTTGGCGTTAGGGTGGTGGACTCAACAGGAAAACCCTATTTTTAAACTACATCTGCACCAAGCCATATTGATAGGCCTAGGGGCAGGCATTTTACTCCGCACCACCTGGCAGAGTTTGGGGCAAAGAAAAGTGGCCGCCCCCACCGTGCTGAGTCTGCTTAGCGATCCCAATTTAAGCCCTATTTGGGGAACTCAAGTAAATTGGCAAGGCAAGTTGCGTTTGGTGCAGGCCAGCATTTGGAGAGCTCCCAGATTATATTTCCATGACCGCACTGGGGTAATTCCGGTACGCTACCCTGGCTGGACTCGATTGTTACCGCCCTTCCGTTCCCTCCGGATCCGCCTAGAGGCGATCGCCTTGGGACCAGTAAAAGTCAGCGGCATGGTGGTGCGGGGTTTATCGCCTCAATTGCAAATTGTCACTGTAACCAATGAAGGGGACGAAATGTTGATTGGCTATCCCCTATTTCTGTCCTGGACAGGGGGGGGACTATTGCTTTTACTGGGTATTCTGCTCAAGGGTTAAACCCCATTGTGGGCTTTGGCCAATGGCGAGAACGGAACTAACCCCTAACCATCCCCAGTCAAGGGAACTGATTCGGTTGGCATTGGATCCTGTGTCACAGTTTCCAGTTAGTTTTTGCATTGCAAGGAGAAATTAAGTTGCGTTTTGCTTCCATTTTGGCCCTGGCTCTCCCCCTTAATCTAGTGGCCACTGCCCTTACTGCTGCCCCTTTAACTAATGGGGAATGTTTACTTTTGGCCCAGGCAAGTCAACGGAGAAATATTGGTTCCGTCGGCGCACCGGGCGCTAGGGGTCAAGACGGCCAGGATGGAACCGACACCGACAACCTGACAGTTTTTAGCGATGGTTCTCCCATGACCTTGAATTTAGCTGGTAGGGATGGGGCACCAGGAACTCCGGGTGGAGAGGGTTCCCCAGCTAATTGCCCTGCCCTGGACACTAGTCAAAGGCAAGATATACAAATGGCCAATGGCAGTGACGGTGGGGATGGGGGCAATGGTGGCAATGGTGGTAATGGCGGCTCCATCACCATTTACACCCGTAATCTCAATAGCCTGAATCAAATTTTTGTCGGGGCCGCTGGGGGTAAAGGGGGGACTCCTGGGGTGGGGGGAGCTGGGGGCAAAGCCTGCCAATGTAGCCAACCCTATTGGACAGTGGAAAATTGTTCGGGTCGTCCGGGGGATAGTGGTTACCGTTGCTCCACTGAAGAATTCCGTTGTTTCAATGGTCTGAATGGCCGAGAAGGGCGATCGGGCATTGCCGGGCAAGATGGTTTACCTGGACGTTTGACGGTGCTCAATTTAGACCGGCCTTTGGAACCGGATCGTCCCGGCACCGCGGTCAGCTTAGATGTACTGAAAAATCAGGGCTTCAATCTTTCTAAAAACATTTGGGAAACCCGCACTGGAGCGGCTCAGTTGTTAGCGCCTGGTTCCGTCATTGCCGATGAATATTTAGTTTTGTTAGACCGCATAGAAAGATCTTTTCTGGTGGTGTGGAATGCGCCCCAACCCTTTGAGCGTTTTGCCAACACCAATGTGAGTTTAACTTTAACGGAAGATAACCAAATTGCGGCGGAATTACCGAGCAATTTATGGCTAGAAGGCACTACTCAACAGAGAAATAATGTTACCGAATTTGTTGTTTATAATGCTATGTGGGAAGGGGATGCCACCAGTTTAGGGCGCTTAACGTTGTCGGGCAGTGGTGATAATTTACAACTTTCTTTGGTGGATGAAGCTAACCAATCCAATTTAATGGCCACTAAATTCAAATTAAGGTATAGAATTACCAACGAAGATCCTCGTTTTCGTCCTCCTTCCACTTACAGTTTGCGCTATGAAGGTGAAATTGAGGACGATTTAGTAACCATTAACGGCAATGAATTTACAATTAATATTGGTCAATTGCCTATTCCTCCCAAGGATTTACAGCCAGGCACAGGGGTAGAAATTGAATTGATGGCAGAAAGAACTTTTTCTGGCAATACCGCTGAGCAAAAGTTAACTATCCGGGATTTAATTCGGGGCAGAAATTAAGAGGGTGTCTGCGAAGTTTTAGTTTTCCCTAAAGCGACAGCGATAACGGGGGATTTTGGGGATTCCCCCCCAAGTTGGGGAGAACAAATAAAAATTTATCAATATCACTAGGGTGTACTCATTTAACGCAAACGAGATCTAAAGAAAATTGTATTGGTTACACTAAACCTTTCTCTGCTATAGTTGATTTATAGCCAACTGAAATAAGAGTGGGGCGGAAAGTGTGTATAATGCTATATTATAAATAATGACTAAACTAATAAGCAACTTATGGCATACGATCTAGATTTACGACTAAGAGTAATAAGTTTTCTAGAAGAAGGGAATGGTGTAACGAAGGCATCAAAAATATTTAAGGTAGGTAGAGAGACAATTTATAGATGGTTAAGCCGGGAAAATCTGGCACCAACGAAGGTAAAGAACCGGCGTCGGAAGATAGATATAAAAGAGCTGGAGAAAGATGTGATGGAAAATCCAGATATGCCGATGAAAGAGAGAGCAAAGAAATTCGGTGTAACTGCTAGCGCACTGTCATATAGATTTAAAGAAATGGGAATTACGAGAAAAAAAAACAGTTACTATATAAAGAAAGAGATGAAGAAAAAAGAGCAGAATATCAAAAAATCCTGAAAGAGCTAATTCTAATTTATGGGGTTGCAAGCCTTGTATTCATAGATGAAGCTGGTTTTGAGGAGTTTGCCTCTTCAGTGTACGGATGGTCAAAAAGAGGAGAGAGAGTATATGGGGAAAGGCAAGGAAAAAGAGGAAAGAAAGAAAACCTTGTGGCAGGTAGAAGAAAAAACAAAAAAGACCTGATAGCACCGATGCTATTTAGTGGAAGTTTAAACGCCGAAGGTTTTGAAGGATGGCTTGAATTATACCTGATACCTGCATTAACAATTCCATCGGTATTAATTATGGATAATGCGCCTATTCATAGAAAGAGTAGGATTAGAAAAATAGTAGAAGAGGCAGGACATACAGTTTTGTTTTTACCTACCTACTCGCCAGATCTTAATGACATAGAGCATGATTTTAGTGCATTGAAAAGAGCAAGAACATACGCCTCTCCAGGTGTAAGCATAGATGAAATTATTCGTAACTACTGTGTAGCATAGTGTCACATAGTTAATTTAACTAGCTATAATTGAAAGTAAGACTCTGATCAGGGCTAAAAGCGTCTTTGGTAAAGACTTTGGTCGTCTCAATCTTACTTTGATTGACTATAAGCTAGTGCCAACCAAGGTGATTTTGTCTCAGACAATAATCTTTTCCTGTACTGTATTTTTTGGAACAGGCTGATAAAGGGTGGTGCGCTGTTGATGGGGACGACCGGCGGCAATGATAGCATCTTGAAGTTGATCCACTGTCAAGCAGGTTCCTCCCTTGGCACCGGCCATGGTGGTGATATGTTCTTCCATCAGGGTTCCACCCAGATCGTTACAGCCCCAGTTCAACGCAGTGGTGGCCCCCTCTAATCCTAGTTTGACCCAGCTTGGTTGATGATTAACAATCCATTGGCCGAGATATAGCCTGGCGATCGCCGTAATTTGTAGAGCTTGGTTTAAATCTGGTTGGTCCCGGCCTACTCGTTTTCTTAGGCTAGGGGGCGCATTTTCCCCGACAAAGGGCAGAAGAATAAATTCGGTGATACGGGCGGGATAACCTTGGTCCAGACTTGCCTGCTGCCGTTGCCGTAGGCGATCGAGGTGGATGATGATGTCCTCTGGGGTTTCAACGTGGCCGGCCATGAGGGTGCTGGTGGTGGGCAAACCGTGACTGTGGGCTAAACCAACAATGTCCAACCAAGTTTGACTGTCAATTTTTTCGGGACAAATGATGCGCCGCACCGGATCTACTAATACTTCTGCTGCTGTACCGGGTAAAGAATCTAACCCCGCAGATTTCAGCCTGGTCAGAACTTCGCCATAGGTCAACCCATCTTGGCGGGCCATA
This sequence comes from Synechocystis sp. PCC 6714, assembly GCF_000478825.2. NCBI lineage: Bacteria > Bacillati > Cyanobacteriota > Cyanophyceae > Synechococcales > Merismopediaceae > Synechocystis > Synechocystis sp. PCC 6714. The sequence goes on from NZ_CP007542.1 coordinate 304,911, forward strand.
AATTGGATTTCCTGGGGGGAAAAGCCGTGCAGATGGAGTTGGGAACATTGTCCTTTAATGGTTTCCACCAAATTGACATAGTAGGCCACACTAGAACCGTTAATTTTGGCCTGGGGATTTAGTCCTCCCTGGAGACAAATTTCCGTTGCTCCCTGGGCGATCGCCGCTTTGGTTTTACTGACAATTTCAGATTCGTTGAGCCAGTAGGCTCCCGTTTGTCCGTCATCCCGACGGAAGGCGCAAAAATTGCAATGTTGCTCGCAGATATTGGTGAAGTTAATGTTGCGATTGACTACATAGGTGACCGTTTGCCCCACCAATTGACGTCGTAGGCGATCGCCGTATTGCCGGATTACCTCCCAACCTTCGGGATCGTCACATTGCAAAAGAGTTAAACCCTGCTGGGGGGTCAAATCTTGCAAGGCCAAGGCTTGGGCGGCCAGATCTTCAATCAAGTTAAGGTGAACGGCGGATGAAACCATTGGCCCGTGGGGGGTGGGGGAATTTGGCAATCCTACCCAGTGTAACCCCAGTTTTACCCGATGCCCTTTTTAAAAATTGGCGATCGCCTGGTTAAGTTCAACTTCAAGCTATTTTCTAAACAGGCCCTAGCAACTTTCGTGGAGAATAAGGCGGTTTCCTGCTGGGTCATAAAGATAAATTTCCCTGCCATGGCTGGCATCGATAATGCTGTTTTTAAGAATACTGGGATGGAACTCAGCAATGTTGGCGATCGCCGTGGTTAAATCAGCTACTTCTAAACAAAGGCTAAAGCCACTGGGGTCAGAGCAGGAAAATTCTTGGACGTGGTCTGAGTGGGGAGAAAAAATAGCCAAAGCCATCCCCGGCAAGTGAAACTCAGCATAATGTACAGGGGCGTAGGGATGGGGTTGTTGCTCCAAAAGGCATTGGTAAAAGGCCACCACTTCAGCAAAGTGAACGGTGCCGATGGTTAGAAAAGCTTTTTTGCAGAAAACCATGGCTCTTTGCTCCATTGTCACCATTGCGAATATGGTCAACTTTGACCGGATTTCCACCGCAGAAACAAGTGGGAGAAAGCAGTCTGACCCTAGCCTAGCGCTATCTCTGGGTTAAAATCCTTCCAGGTCAAGTAATGTTAAGATTGACCAGAAAAAATGTGGCTCTAGTTCAGTAACTCAGTTTTGTGTGAACCCGGTTGGCGATCGCCTAGATGGCCAAGGCTAACTAGCTTTCTCCCCTGTAATTGCAGATGAATAAGACCTTTAACTTCCCCGTTGCCCGCTATTTTCAATCTGGCTTGCCACTGCAACGGTTGCCCCTACAGTTTTGGGCTATCTTTCTGATTTTGATGTCGGGGGCGATTGGTTTAGCTTCCACCAATTGGTTGCTGGTATTACCGAAGAGCCCCCAGTGCTCTAGGGTTTTTTGGCCAGTGGCTTCAGCTTCCATGCGGCTTTACTGTGCCCAGTTATCCGCCGAGGAAAAAACCGTTGATGGTCTACTGCGGGCGATTAATCTGTTGGCGGCTTTGCCTAAGGATCATCCCCTGGCGGTGGAGGTGAACCGTAACATTGAAACCTGGGCGACGGAGTTATTAGACTTAGCAGAAGATTATTTTCAGAAAGGACTGTTGGAAGAGGCGATCGCCGCGGCAGAAAAAATTCCCGACCATGTGCAGGCCTATGACTTGGTGGAGGAAAGGATTGCCGCTTGGCGAGGCCTTTGGCAGGAAGGGGAAACCATCTATGCTGAAGTAGAAAATGATCTGCGGAATTCCCGTTGGAACAGTGCCTTTCGCAATGCAGTGCGCCTGTTGAACCTGGATAACACTTTTTGGTCTACCACTAAGTATGACCAAGCCATCCGCAATATTCAAATTGCCCAGGAAGAAAGCAGCAAATTGGATAACGCCTACCGCATTTTGCGCCGGGGAGGTACGGATAATTGGCTCAAGGCGATCGAGGATGCGTCCAAAATTCCCAAAGACAGTTACGCCTACCAAGAGGCCCAGAAATTGATCGCTGAAGCGGTGGACAAACTAACTGGTTCCATAGAAACCATGATTGAGCGCCGGGACTGGCAGACCCTGGGTACTACCTTGGGTCGTTTGCCAGAATCCTATTTTCCTGCCCAGGATTTGAATGATTGGCAAATTCTCGCCACGGCGGGGCAGGAGTCGCAAATGGGGACAGTGGATGGTTTGGGCCTAGCTATCACCACGGCAGAAAAGTTGACGGATAGTAGCCGTCCCTATTACGCTCTGGCCCAGGAGTTAGTCAAGGATTGGCGGCGGGAAGAAACCGCCCTACAACAGTTGGCCCGGGCCCGAAATACTGCCGAAATTGGCACCATTAGCGCCCTCAATGAGGCGATCGCCCAAGCCAAATTAATTACCCCGGATAACCCCCGTCATCAAGAAGCGGCCCGGGACATTGCCAACTGGACAGAGCGAGTACAAGTAGATGAAGATCGCCCCATTCTCCGGCAAGCTAGGCAATTGGCCAGTGCCGGTAACTTGGAACAAGCCATTCAACAAGCTGAACAGATTGCCCCCGGTCGAGCTTTATATTCCGAAGCCCGTCAAAGCATTAACCAATGGCAAGCCACTATCCAGCGCCGCATTGACCAACCTATCCTCGACCAGGCGATCGCCTTGGCCAATGCCCAAAACTATGAGGCGGCCATCAGCACCGCGCGACAGATCGAGGCAAACCGAGCCCTGTCTGGGGAAGCCCGCGGCCAAATCAGCCGTTGGCAAGGGGAAATTAACGCCCAAAATAACCTAAGGCGGGCCCAGGAATTGGCCTCTTCCCGCACCGTTGACTCCCTCAACCAGGCTTTGCAATTGATTAGTCAAGTGCCCCGTAGTACCGATGCCGGCGGCCAACGTTTACAACTAGTTAACAATTGGAGTTACCAGATTTTATCCCTAGCCCAGGAACAGGCCAGGGTGGGTAATTATCAACGGGCCATTAATGCCCTTGAGCAAATCCCCTCCGAGAGTGCGGCCTATGGCAGTGCCCAAAGCTTTTTGCAGGAATGGCGCAGTTTAAGTCAACCATCCCCTGGGCCCATCAGTCCCGTAACGTCCCCCACCCCCCGGGTTGAATCTCCTTTGCCAGCGGAACCGGAATTTCCCCCATTGGCAAGTCCACAAAACTAATCCAAATCAACCTCGGTGATTTTCCACTGCTCCAACTCCATTGTTACCCGACCGCAACGGTAATCCTTCCCCCTTGTGATAGGTTGGTAAGGCTCTGGCAAAATTCCTTGCCTTTAGGCCATTACGTTGCGTTCCCCAAATATTAAACAGACAAAAAGATTAGCTCTATGGTTGACCTTGCGCCTTCCCCCGAAGCCATCACCGCCGCGCTGGAAATTCCCGCTGACATTAACTTCGAATTGCCGGATCCCGCTGACGAGGACATCCAAGAGCATGAATTTCAGCAACAGTTGGAGGATTTTTGGCGACTGTGTGAGCGCTTTGATCTGCAAACCGAAATTTGGCGCGGTCGCATTCTCCGGGCGGTGCGGGACCGGGAAAAAATTGGCGGGGATGGCCGGGGCACTGGTTTTTTAAATTGGCTCAAGCAACGGGAAATTTCTAAAACCCAAGCCTATGCCCTCATTCAATTGGCCAATAGCGCTGACACTTTAATCGCTGAGGGGCAACTAGATCCCGGCTCCATTAACAATTTCAGCAAACGGGCCTTTGTAGAAACGGCCAAAGCTGATCCAGAGGTACAAAAGCTAATCAGTGATGCGGCCCATAACGGCGATCGCATTACCCGGCGGGAAGTAAAACAATTGGCCGATGAATGGACCGCCATGAGTTCGGAACTCTTGCCCGATGTGCTCAAGGAAAAGGCCACCGACGGCACCGTCTCCCCCCGTCACTTGGCCCCTTTGGTAAAGGAACTAGAAAAAGTACCAGCAACCCATTTGCAAGCCCTACAGGAAGAGGCGATCGCCTCCCCCGATGTGGACACTGTCAAATATCTCACCACTTCCGCCCGTAATTTGTCTAAATATTTGGATGCGGCGGCCAAGGTACAAACCCTGAAAGCTTTCCCATTGGATATGGAACTGGCCTTACAGGAAGCTCTACGGTTGGATTGTCTCAACACAGCGGCGGATCTGCTCAAGCAGGCCACCCAATTGGAACAGTCCGTGGGTAAACTGTTCACCACTTGGAAACGTTTGGCCACTCTGTCCGATCGCCTCTATGTGGACACCGGCGCCAGCACTCCCAATTTACGTTCCCTGTTAACGGCCATTGAAGGACTCACCCAGGAAGTGATTGAAGTGCCCCTGGATGAAGAGGGCAACAACACAGTGCGCCTGAGAATTACTTGTTCAGACGATCCAACAGCCAGAGGGACGACAATAAACCAGTGAAATGGGCGATGATGGTGTTGATGTTGGCCTGAATGGCCAGCAAATCCGTCGATTGAACGAAACGATTGGGGTCAGCGGCGGACGCAAAGGTTCCCGGAGGCACACTCAGGGCTTTGCCCAACACAATGCCACTCATGGCGGCCCCACCGATGATAGCGGTGCCCATGCCCACTAGGTTAATGATCAAGCCAATGCGAATCAGTTTGATAATATCTGCCCGCCGGGGATGTTTAGTGGCCTCCGAGTCCTTAAGGTTACGCCCCAAACGACGGTAGCGGGTGGAAAAGAAAATGCCAAAACCTAATAGCACAATGGAAATAAAGGCGGAAAGAATGCCCGCTTCAATACCTGTGGTGCGATTGGGCCCACTCAAACTAAAACCAGCAAACAGAAACGTAACTACGGAAAAAGCGCCAAGGACAATTTGTACCCAAAAGCCGATGTTGCCCCAGGTGGTTAAATCCACGGAGGCCCGCAAGGCAGCCTGGGGAATGGGGTTGGCCAATTCGGTGTCGCGTCGGTTCATGGTGGGGGACATAGGCGTTAACTTGTCCGTATTTTAGCTGTTATCCGCCCTGATCTTGACATTCCTACCCCAGGCATTCTTTTTGAATTTAATTAACAAAGCTATTTCCATTTCTTGTTTATGGTCCAAAATTTATTTCCTTGGGTCGTTTCCTGCACAACCCACCACTGCCGGAGTATTTTGTGCAGGATTTCGCTTTATTTGGTTACCTCAAGGCATTTTCCCAAACTATGGGAGACATGAAATAACGCTACATACCCTAAATTAGGTTAAAAATTGAGAACTATTTTAAGGCACGTCCCTTTGAGTAAAAGTAGCGTCATCTCTGAAAATTGTGCTTTCTGTAAATCCGCTAAATTTATCGAGCCAGAGTTCAAAATTTCGATGTCGAATATAATGCCCCGGATAATTGTTTGATTCAAATGATACTCCCCCTTGGGAATTTAACCCGTTCCTCGGACAGAAAGTTGCATCTTGCCTAAAAAGATCACTGTTTTCATTGGCAGATAAAATTATGCGATAGTTTCTGTGTCTTAGAAAGTAATTTGGAAAGTTTCTAGATTCTAAAGAGATGCAATTGGGATTTGCTAATCCTGTTGTGATGCGAAAACTAGAATCCAATTCATCCAAGCTTGTATTGATAGGTTCAACATAGCCAAGATAGTTCCTATGACGGATAAATCGTTGGGGGGAATTGACTGATTCATAACGAACATAGGGAGTTTGGGCTTGGATTTGCCGAGATCCACCCAAAATAGCTATGGAAGGAATCGCTAAGGTTACTGTCAGTCCAAATATGGAAAGAAAGTGTAAAAGTTTCATTTTATTTACCTTCCATTTAATCTGACAATCTAGGCTAGTTAATTAATACTTAAACCATTTTTTGTGAACCTATTTCCCAGATATATCTCAATTATATCAAGTTTTTTTGCATTACCAAAGCATGGGGAGTAAAACCAAATTTTTCATATAATTTCATTGCCCCTTGGTTATGGGTAAAAACCTGCAAAGCTAATTGCCGATCGCCTCTTTTTTGGCCCCATTGTTGGGCCTGTTGCATCAGAGCGGTGGCAATACCCCGACGGCGGTGGGCCGGCTCCACATAGAGCATAAAAATATGGCCGTGGCGATCGCCTGTTACTTGGTCAATGGCATTCCCTAACCAGAGCCCCGCAATGGGCTGGCAATGAACAATTTTTTTTGTCTGTTCCCCTTGATTTGCCCCAGGTTCTGTTGGGCAAGCCAGATTAATTTGGTCCATCAGTCCCAATGGATCTTCAGTGGTAGAAAAAAGACTATCATGGCTTCCAGGGCTGGAATTTCCTTGGGGCGTTTCCGGTACAACCCACCACAATGGCGATCGCCAAGAAAAATAACTTTCCACCGTTTGGGCCAGATGGCGGAACTCTTCCATCTCCGGAAAAATAGACTGGTAAGTGCGTTTCAAAAAATCCACCAATAACCGTCGGTCTCTGGTCGTCCCCTTATAAAGGCAATAGCCCGGGGGGCTCAACAATGATCTTTCCATAGTTACTGAATAATATTAATTAAATTAACCCCCCATCAAGCAGAATTTGTCGATTTACCCCCATGTGTTCTAGGCCGCTATGAATTATTTTTCTAAAAAATTATTGGGATGTGGATTCATTCTCATCCTAACGGCGATCTGCCTGGTCAGCTTGTACCCAAAACATGGGCTGCAACCCCTCACAGTAGGAATGAACGACTGGCCTGGCTACAACATTATTATCTATGCTGAAGCCAAGGGTTTATTTACCGAAAAAGGCTTGGACGTGGAAATAGTTCATTTTGAAGAACAAAACGATAATTTTCGCGCCACCATGCGGGGCTACCAAGATGCGAGTTTCATCTCCCTTCCCCAGGTGATGCAAATTGACTTTCCCCAAACATCCCCGGAATTTGTTTTAGTTTCTGATGTTTCCGCCGGTTCCGACGGTATCGTGGCCAGGCCAGACTTGAATTTCATCGCTGAAATGACTGGCAAAAAGATTAGTGCCCGATTCGGTAGTCTTTCCCACGTCATCCTACTGGAAGCCCTGTGGGCCAACGGTATAAAGTCGAACGAGGTGGAGATAGTTGATCTAGCCAATGAGGAGGGCCTTGAACAGCTTAAGGAAGGAACCATCGATGCCGCAGTACTCTGGGAACCCGCGTTACACCAGATAGCGAAAGAGATCGGCGGTAATGTTATCTACACCACGGCGGAATTGGACAGCATTATTGTGGATGGTTTAGTGGTTCCATCGGAAATTGCGGAGACCAAGCGAGAGGAATTAATCCGCTTTATTCAGGTCTGGTTCCAAGTCATGGAGGCAGTGGAAACTAATCCCCAAGAAGTTTTTACCGTCGTGGCGGAAAAATTGGATATACCGGTGGAAGTTTTTGCCCGGGGTTTCGAGGGCATGATCCATGGCGATAGAATTTTGAACGAAGAAATGCTGGTTCAAGGACGTTTAAAATCCGTTGTGGGAAGAATTCGCCAACTATTATTAGAAAGTTGCCGTCACGGATTAATTCTCCGCGAAAATGTGCTTGTCAATTCACAACTTTTTTCCCGTGCTGTGCAAAGGTCATAACCATGATTTGGGCCAAATTTTCCGTTAATCAAACCCTGCGCTACCAATTGTTATTGGGTTGTGGGATAGTGCTTTTATTAACCAGCTTAATTACTGCGTTTTTTACTCAAAAAAATCTGCAGAGGGAATCGGAAATAAATAGTATACGCCGGGCCCAAAGATTGACGGAGGGAATCGAATTTGCAGCGGAAGGTTTAATCGAAACTAATGATGTTTATCGACTCAATCGCTTAGTGCAAAACTATGCCGCTTGGCCCCGGGTGGAAGATGTGTCAATTATTGATCCCAATGGCATTATTATTGCCCATAGTAGCGATTTTGGTTCGGTGCGAGGACAAAAATATAGAGAGATTAGTCCCTACTTTTTCCCCCTATTTGAACAGGTTTCCACCAGTGGCATTCCCCAATCTATTAGCACAACCATTGACGGCTATAGCGTAGTTGCCTATGCTTTGCCATTCAGTACCTATTCCTTCCCCCAGGAAACGGAGACCCCCTTAAGTCTCCATAACCGCCGTCGGGGGGTGGCGATCGCCGTTTTAGAACAACGGGAATTGAATCAGGAGGTTAATCGGGCTCTTTTAATCGTGATAATTCCCCTAGTTATAGGTGCTGTGGTAATTCTCCTTTTGGTGAGCTTACTAATACAACACTTTGTTCTATCTCCCCTAGGTAAATTGCGCCTGGCCTTGGTTAATTATGACAATTTTAAGCAGCTTAATTTACCCCCCCTAAGCAATAATGAAATTGGTTTCTTAGGTCATACCTTGGTGCAAACCTTCGATCAATTGGAATTTTATCAGAAGGAAGCCCTGGAAATTGCAGAGCGTAAATATGTGGAAATTGCCCAGCGCTATGAGTTAGCGTCCCAAGCCACCAGAGTTTGGGTATGGGAATATCAACCCCAATTTAACTACCTAGAAGTAGACCCCAAATTAGTTATCTGGTTAGGCTTTGATCCTGCCCCTGACCAGGCAGGAAGGGATTTTTTTATCTATCCTGGCGATCGCCCTTTATTTTGGCAAACCATTGAGCAAAGTTTAATCAATCCAGAGATGGAACTATCGGGAGAACTACGTCTGCAAGCGGCCAATGACGAAATTTATTACTGCCTATTCCGTGGGCAAATTCATCAAGAAGAAGGGGTAGAATTAGTAAGAACTATTGGAACCATTGCTGATATTACAAATATCAAAAAAGCGGAAGAAAAATTAAAGCTTTCCAACATAATTTTGGCTAAAGCTACCCAGCTCAAGGATGAATTTTTGGCCAATATGAGCCACGAATTACGCACTCCCTTGAATTCTATTTTAGGTATGGTGGAAGCCCTGCAAAATCAAATCCATGGCCCATTAAATGACAAGCAAGCCTATTGTTTAGAAGTAGTCAAAAGAAGCGGTACTCATCTACTGTCATTGATCAACGATATTCTCGATCTTTCTAAGATTGAAGCAGGAAAGATGGACCTAGATATAGAATCTACCAATCTAAGTTCCTTGGCTAATCAAAGCCTGAGTTTCGTACAACAGTTTGCTTTACAAAAACAAATTGATTTAGTTTGTAAAATTTCCCCAGATCTGCCCAATGCGATGGTAGATAAACGACGCATTTGTCAAGTTTTAATTAACTTACTTAGTAATGCAATTAAATTCACTCCAGAAGGAGGAAAAGTAACCATAGAAATTAGCCCAGGAGCGGAAAAAAACGAGCAAAATTTCTCTTCTTCCCCTAGCCATTTCCGCATGGTAATTGCAGACACTGGCATTGGCATTCCTCCGGAAAAGTTAGACACTATTTTCGAGCCATTCGTGCAAATCGACGGTACCCTCAATCGTCATTATGATGGCACTGGATTAGGTTTATCTTTGGTAAAAAAAATTGTTGAGCTCCATGGAGGAACGGTGAGCGTCCTCAGTGAGATAGACCGGGGCAGCCAGTTTCTTGTGGTTATTCCGTGCATTTTCGAGGATGGCGGTGAGCAATCCTCCCAAAGCGAGTTCCTAAATGCTCCTAGCCTTAAAACCCTAGTTCGAGCTAGGGTAACTTTATGCAGTGCAAATTCTGCCTATGCCACCACCCTCAGTAGTTATTTTCGGGCGAGGGGCTACCAATTGGAATGGCTCAATTGTCTCTGTCCTACGGAGGTCGAATTAATGCAATTAAGACAATTAACAAATCACTATTGCCATTTATTAGTGATGGATTTGCCCCGGGCTGGGGCAGTGGCGGTGGATAGTTTTGATGACATACGTCGTTTCTTGGGAACAGAGTCTGTGAAAATTATTGTCCTGATCGATCCCATGGATCATGCTGATGGCCGGAGTGTCCAGATGGAAATTGCCGCCGATCGGTTTTTAATTAAGCCAGTGCATTTCCATCGCTTAATGGAAATCATCCGGGAAGAGACTCTGCCCGTTCTCAACTAACGACGGGAGCCATCGGGCATGGTTGTTTCGTCGAATTCTGCCTCTTCCAAATCGGCATCGGTCAAGTTCGCCGCCGTTAAATTGGCCCGGGTCAGGTTGGCTCCCTTCAGGTTCGCTCCGGTTAAATCCACATCCCGCAGAAAACTCCGTTCCAAATTAGCGCCGCTCAAATCTGCCCCGGCCAGATTAGCTTCAGTTAACGCTGCTTCGGTTAAATCCGTTTCACTCAAATTTGCCCCCGCCAGGTTGGCCCGGTCCAACAACGCCCGCCGTAAATTCACCCCGGATAAATTTGCCCCTGACAAATCGGAACGATTCAAGCGAACGTTTTCCAAATCAAACTCCCGCAAATCCGCCCCCGCCAGATTGCAATCAAGACATTCCCCTTTCTCCCGCAATTGTGATAACGGATCAATTTCTTTTCTGGGCTGATTACAAGCCGTCAGAGCCAAGATTCCCAGCAATGGTAATGGTAGGGTTAGGCTGAGTTTTTTGTTATTCATGGCGATCTAAGTTCTTCTAAGGTTTTTTGTTCGGGGGAGAGAAGATAAAACGCATCCCGTCCCGCATTATCACTGACGATGTGGAGAAATTGGGGTGGTTTATCTTGCCGATAGACTTTGTATACCCGCAGTCCTGTATCTCGATAACTCTCACTCAGGCTGAAGCCTTCTGCCTCCAAACGGGCCTGGAGGTCTTGGGTAACGGCTCGGACCGTAGCCCCTGCCAGAAAATGACAGTCGTCTGAGCCATAGCATCCCGATTGAGCTCCTTCTAGGTGAGCAATGCCAGCGATAAGTTCTCTCTTGGGCTTTAGGACGGGGGAGGGTTCAATAGTTTTAACCTCACTCTCAACCTCCTGTCCTTGGTCAGGGCTGGGTTCTGGAACTGATGCAGGCTCAATCCCATTGTCCTCCTGCTTTGGATTCGGCTGGTTCTGGGGTGCTCTTACGGCTTTGGGGGAGGCTTTCGATGGGGCAGTGGTTTGGGGGCGGAATGGTGGCGGTGCTACAACTTCAGGCGCTACTTCGGGAACAGATTGAGGCGCAGGAGGGAGAGACGCTAAAGCTTGGGGAGATTTCCTTGGCGGAGGTTCGGCCCTGGGGGCCGGTGTCACTAGGTCGGCGAGGGGAACTGTGGCGATCGCCTCGGAAGCAGAATCCTTCGATGGGGGGGGGAGAGGCTCCAACTCCGCTGCTGGGGGAGGTAAGGGCAACCATAATAACCCTCCATGGATGACAGACGCACAGACAAAGGCTAGGGGAAATTGTAACTGATGCCAGGAGGGTAGCCACATGGAGTCCAAAAAGGGGAAGAAACAATGACCGGCAACAAAAACACCGCACCCTTAATGGTTTGAGCACGGCGTTCGATCCTGCCAAAACAATATCGTGTTCTGACACCTATATGCAATTTATATGCAATAACTGGAGAAAAAATTTGGGCAATTGTCCAATTTTCTTTGCATTACTGCCAGCCAACTTCATTCATCAAACGAGCTGAATCGGGTTGGTAACGTCCCAGGTTAGCAACATTGAGGGGGTCTCCTTTTAGTTGGCCATGGCTGGCGAGCACAGGATCAATGGGTACTCCCGGAATCACTGGATACTCATTGTTGCCCTCGGCAAAATAACGTTGGGCATCATCGCTGGCCAGATATTCCAGGAAGGCGATCGCCGCGTCCCGATTAGGAGCATTTTTCAGCACCCCAGCCCCACTGACATTGACATGGGTTCCCCGCTCTCCCGGGCCAGTGTTAGGGAAGAAAAGGCTGACTTTTTCCACCACTTCTTGATCGGCGGGATCGGTGGATTTTTGCAGGCGGATATAGTAGTAGCTGTTGGCGATCGCCACATCTCCAATCCCAGCGGCAATAGCGCGAATTTGTGCTGTGTCATTACCCTCCGGTTGCCGAGCAAAGTTACCCACCAAGCCTTGTAACCAGCGGCGGGTTTCTGGCTCCCCATGGATGGCAATGCGGGAAGCGGTTAGGGAAAGGTTATACACATTACTAGAGGG